>JBKDXO010000169.1:0-61343 GCA_046306195.1 Planctomycetota bacterium
CTTCATCCAATCGTTTCGTTCCTCATCGCTGACAAAACGATCTCGAACACCTTCTATTGGGTCCACCAGCGGTTCCTTCGTCGTGGCCGACTCAAACGCGGCGTCGATCGCTTCCTGCCAGTGGTCTTGGTCGAACCACACTGCGCCTCGCGCGGATGCTTTGCGCTGCACGGCATGATCGGACGATAAGACGACGACCGATCGAGGTGACGGATGCGCGACGAGGATTTGCTGCAGCATCTCGTCTGCGCTCGCCCACTGTCGCGAAAAAAACACCTGCATATCGCGCAATCGCGTTGAACTGGGCAAATGGGCAGGGGCATCGAGCGAATCGAAAACGATCCACACCATCGGTCGCAATTCCGCCGGGATACGTTCCGCCAGATTCAAAGCCAACGTCTCGCGTCCACGTTGCAAACCGGGATGATTGCGATTGACCAATGCATCCCACCCCTGGCCAAACATCAGGTTGTAACCGTCGACCAGAAGACGACAACGATGGACGGAATCCGGTAGCTCAGGCATGCGAAGGTCCCGCAAGTCCGACGGTCTGTTCAGCAAGATCGGGACTCGGAATCGGTCGTGTCGACAACCCACATCGCCGCAGGAAAGCCGCGAGAATCTCGTAGCCGCAGGGAGTCAGAATGGACTCCGGGTGGAACTGGACACCAAAAACCAAATGCTCGCGGTGTTCGATCGCCATGATGATCCCATCATCGGTCCAGGCCGTCGCACGCAAAGCGTCGGGAATCGTTTCCGGATCGACGATCAGGGAATGGTAACGTCCGACCGAGAGGGGACTGGGCAGTCCCTCCATCAATCGCGAATCCCGATGATGGATCCAAGAAGCATTCCCGTGGACCGGTGCGGGAGCGCGAATGATCTTGGCTCCGAACGATTGCGCGATCGCTTGATGCCCCAAGCAAACTCCCAGGATCGGAATCCAGCCGGAAAATCTTCGCACGACTTCCATCGAACAGCCCGCTTCATCGGGAGACTTGGGGCCGGGCGACAGTACGATCGCGGAGGGCTTGAGCCGCGTGATCGAGTCCGCCGATATCGCATCGCTCCGGACGACCAACGTCGTCTGCCCGAGTCGCCGCAGGTAGCGATCGAGGTTGTAAACGAAACTGTCGTAGTTATCGATCAGGAGAATCATCGGAGCGCTTTCTCACCAGCCTGCAGAACCTCTGCGATGCGTTCCGGATCGTACACGCAGCCTCCCCAGGTTCCGCCGCTGACCCGAGTCAACGCTGCCCACAGCCGGGTATCGTCCGGCAGTCTCGGGTCAGGTGCCAAGCTAGGATGGGACTCGCGATCTCGGAGAATCCTCGCGCCTTCCTCCGGTCCGAAAGTGCGTCCGTCGCAGCCGACGAAATCCACCGATGCGTCGAGCGAATCGCGGTCAATCAGGATGCGAATGGTATCGCCATCTCGCAATCGACCGATGGGACCATCGGCCAATGCTTCCGGACCCACGTGGCCAATGCACGCGCCCGTACTGACTCCCGAGAATCTCGCGTCGGTGATCACAGCAACGTGTTTGCCGTATTCCAGGTAACGCAATGCGCTGGTCAGTTGGTAGGTTTCCTCCATACCGGTTCCCATCGGCCCGCAGCCCATGAGGACGGCGATGTCCCCGGACTTCAACGGATGAACATGCTGGCCTTTGGCCGCCGCGACCGCTTCCTTCTCCGAGGTGAAGACCCTCGCCGGGCCAGTCTTTCGATACACTCCATCGGAATCGATAACGGAAGGATCAATCGCGGTCGACTTGATCACAGAGCCATCGGGGCAGATGTTACCTCGCGGGAAACAGATCGTGCTGGTGAGTCCCATCTGCTTGGCAACGGCGGGTGGAATGATGACTTGATCCGGATCAACGCCGTCGCGATCGATCAGCATTTGTCGCATCGCCGCGCGTCGCGGGGAGCGATGCCATTGATCGAGGATCTCATGCCATGTCAGCCCGGTCACTGTCTTGCAATCGCATTTCGCGATCCCCAGTTCCCGCAAATGCCACATGATTTCCGGAACCCCGCCGGCCATGAACAACCGGACGGTGGGATGGAATTGGGGCCCATTAGGAAGCACGTCGACGAAGCGGGAAACACGTCGATTGATATCGGTCCACATCTCGATGGAGGGACGGGCGATGCCGGCCGCGAAAGCGACGGCGGGGATGTGAAGCAGAAGATTGGTCGAACCTCCACATGCGGCATGCACAGCGATCGCGTTGTGAAACGAGTCTTCGTTGAGAACGTCGGCCAAGGTCGCCTTGCGCTGATGCTGGTCCCAGAGGATCCTGGCCGATTGTCGGGCGATATCGAGCCAGATGGGTTGACCGCTCGGTGCGAGCGCTGCATGCGGCGAGGTCATGCCGAGCGCCTCAGCGACCACTTGCGATGTCGCCGCCGTTCCGAGGAATTGGCAGCCTCCACCGGGTGAGCCGCACGCCCTGCAACCTGCCGCAGACGCTTCCTCGAGCGAGATCATTCCGTTGGAATACCGGGCGCCGATGGTTTGCACCTTGCCTAGATCCTCGGCGTTGCGTGCCGGTAGGGTGACACCTCCCGGCACAACAACACTCGGGAGATTGGAACTGCCTGCCAGCGCGATCATCATCGCCGGGAGTCCTTTGTCGCAGGTCGCGACTCCGATGATCCCGCGGCGCGTAGGCAGCGAGCGAATCAATCTTCGGAAAACGATCGCAGCATCATTTCGGTAGGGCAAGGAATCGAACATACCGACGGTCCCTTGCGTGCGGCCGTCGCAGGGATCGCTCACATAGGCAGCGAAGGGAACACCGCCATTGTCGTAAAACCACTCCGCCGCCGCGCGGACCAGCAAACCGACCTCCCAATGCCCGGTATGGTAGCCCAGCGCAATGGGGCGTCCGCTCTCGGCGCGCATTCCACCTTGCGTGCTCAGAAGGAGGAATTGGGGGCCGAGCATCTTTTGCAAATCCCAACCCATGCCCGCGTTTTGCGTGAACCCGAACAAATCGCCGCTCGACCAGGTGCGCAACATCTCATCCGTGAGTGGCAGCGACCCTGCGGGCCCCTCCCCGCTCGACTCCATCGCCACATCGGGTCCAGTATTGGCGAGAAATCGATCCAGTTCAAATGAGTTCGGCATGCGATGCGACTAGGGTTTGGTGGAATGGGATTTCAGGAAAGCGATCAAGGATGCGAATTCGGTATCGCTTAGGAGTTCTTCGAAATTGCCAGGCATCAGGGAGAGTTTGCTGATCCGCTCGGTTTCGATTTCATCGCGCGCGATCCGCTGCGATTTACCGGTTGGATCGATGATCTCAAGGGAATCGTCCTGGCGATCGACGATCAAACCGGAATAGGTTTCACCACTATGCGTCAGCACGTTGGTAATGCGAAACGCTTCGTCGACGTTGCGATTGGGCCACAAAATGTCTTCGCACAATCGCTCTACGGTGCGCGTAATTGCTCCATCGAGTTGCGGACCGATCACCTTGCCTTGACCTGCTAGCTGATGGCAGGCAGCGCAGCGCTCTTGAAACACCCTCGCTCCAACGTTCACGTCGGGAGCAAGCGATTGAATCGCTGATGCTTTGGCCAGGACGATGACTCCTCGAGCCGCATCGCTTTCTCCCTCGGGTTTGAGAGATGCCATCCGCTCCTGATCGGAGGTTGATAGTCCGTCCCACCATGCTGGCGGCAAAGCCCGAAGCACTTCCTTCGACATCGCACCGCCTCGCATGAGAGACTCGAGCCATTGGATGCCAGCCCGATGTTTGGACCATCGCAACGCCAGATCCTCTTGGCTGGCCGCGTCGGATCGCTTGCAGTACTGCTCGGCCAGCCACCGAAGGGTATCCGAATTCAAGGACTGCCATGCCCAGGTGAATCGCGGCAACGCATGATCGACGCCCAGTGCGTCCTTGACGGTCGGCTGACCTTGGAGGAGATCGTCCCAGCCTCGCGCCACGATGCACTCGATCAGTTCCCCGATGACCGGCTTGTCGCTACCGTACATTCCTTTTTGGAGCGCGGTTCGGCAAGTGGCATCCAAGCCCGATTGTTCCAGCCATTGCTGCCATCGCGCCAGGGTGGCTCGGTAAGCGGCCTCATCGGATTTGTCCACCAGCGACGGCCCGAAACAGCGGGCCAATCGCAATAGATGCTCAAAAGACTGCCGTTGCGGTCCCACGGACAACCCCGGAACCGACACGCCACCGATCGCGATCCATGCAAAGGAATCATGGCCATCGCCATCCACCACTTGCAAACGCATCGCAGACGCTCGAAACGCGGACAGATCGATCGAGATCCGCTGCGCAACATCGCTGCGAGGCGGGTAGTGTCGACGGATCTCTTTCCAATCTCTCGTGTCATCGTTTCGAACGAGCAGCCGTACGTAGTTATTTTGCTGGTCGGGATGGGAGGGGATGCCATTGTGACCAACGATCCAGAGCTCAACCGATTCCTCCGCGATCCAGGGACTGCTGGTCCAAGTACCCTTGTATCGCTCCCCCAATCCGATCGAACTCCAGACTTCGATCGCGGCGGCCGAGCCATCGTGCGGTTCGGCGGTGGCACGTTTTTCCAGGGGCCACGCCCGCTCATCACGCCCTCGATCGATCCGTCCCGACCACGCATGCAGCGGCGCATCGCCGAAACGGCGAGTCCAGTCGGCGACGGCCTCGTCGATCGCTTGGCTTCCTAGTTCGAGCAAGCGGGGAGACAGTTTGCCGTTCCGCCCCTTTTGCGCCTCCGCAATCGAAAGAACCTGCTGCATTCTCGAGGAGGGGTCAGGATCTACCCGCTCAAGCAAATCCAGGACGCGTGGGATATACGCATCGCTTGCGATCGTTGCAACGTGCGTGAGGGTTTCGCGAACCCACGGAATTTCTGATCCGTCGGCGTTGAGTAGGGGCGATTGATCCAGGATCCACAACGTCCAAGCGGCCGCGGACGGATTTCGGATCGCTCGCAATATCTTCGTCCACTCTTGGGGCGACAGACCATACTCTGGAATTTCGAACGGCTCGGGGCGTCCTCGATTCTCTCGTTCCGTCTCGCGTTTGGTGATATCGCGCATGGCGATCCAATGACCTTGGCTGAGGATGGGATCGTATTGGGGGTCGGTTTTTCTCAAGCTGTCCGCAAGGACCTGGATTGTCTCCAGCGCGCCGTGGCCCCCGAGGAACTCGACAGCCCGCAATCGGTGGAGCGCAGCGATCGTATCGGTGGGATCGAACGCCGCTCTCAGGATCTCCTCAGCCTGGGTCATGGTGGAGACCGTCCGCATCACACGCCGGCTTTCCGACAACTTCGGCGCATCTACTTGTTCCGACTTTCCGATCCAACGGATTCGCCAGATACGGCCGCTGGTACGGTCGCGATCGGGATGGTCGAGAGGCACTTCATAATGCCCGATGATTTTGTTGTAGAAATCGGCCACATACAAACATCCGTCGGGACCGAACTGGAGATCTACCGGCCGAAACCAGGGGTCGTCGCTGGTCAGCAGGTCGGGCATTTCGCGGGCTTTGGCGGTGGCGCCTTGGTACGTGATTCGATTTCGATTGACGCGGCACGTCATGACGTTCCCGCAGAGCAGATCTCCATGAAACGAAGCGGGAAAAGCAGCATCGCCGACGACTGCCGCTCCTGAGATCGCGGTGCTTCCGTGCAGATGCTCCATCATCGGCGGCACGAAACCGAGGCCGTCGTCGGGCCGTCCGAAACTCGGATAGCAGGCTCCCTTAAGCAATTGGGTCAGAGGTTTGCTGTGGCAGTCGGCGGTAAACCAGTTGCCAAAAGCATCGCGTGTCATGCCGAACGGATTGACTTGCCCTTGCGTATACTGTTCGACGCGCGATCCGTCAGGGCGAAAGCGAAAGGTGTTGCCCGAGACGAGTTCGATGGTGTGGCCGTCTCTCCCGGCGACTCGAGAGATGTTGTTGAATCCGTGACAAGCATAGATCCACCCGTCGCCCCCATCGCGCAAGGCATTGACCATGCCGTGCGTATCTCGCGAGGTGTCGAATGGCCCGAGCACCACTTCGCGAGCATCGCACTGGCCATCTCCATCGGTATCTCGCAATCGCAGAATATTCGGAATCGAAAAGACCAGGCATCCATCTTGGTAAGGGAGGATTCCGATCGGGATATTCAAGCCGTCGGCGAACCGACGCTTCGTTTCGTAGGCTCCGTCTCGGTCGCGATCCTCGAGAACCATCACGGCATCCTGGTTGCTGGCCCCCTCCTTGGCCGGAAAGGGATACGAGACGGACTGAGTCATCCAGAGACGACCGTTCGAATCGAACGCGAGGTTCATCGGTTTTGCGATTTCCGGTTCGGACGCTACCAATTCGACACGGAAGTCGTCAGGAACATGAAAGCCTGCCAATTCGTCGTTCGGAGATCTCCACGCCGATTCCCGAATGGTCTGTCCGTACCAAGCGGATGGGGACTTCGGCTCGGCGGGGCGTTGGCCCTCCTCGGCGAACGCACCGTGGTCGACGCACATCAGGATCAGGAGAGATCCGCAAGCGAGACGGAGTCCAGCGAACACGGCTTTCGAGGCGAGGCTATCGAGGGGCATTTTTTTGGGGTAGCTAGGGAGGGATCGAGAGGACTCTAGTATCGTAATGTCCGACGTACCGCTTCGTCGAGTATGATATATGCCTTCTTTGTCCCAAGGAATTCATATGAGACCCGCAACACTTGGCCTTGCCATCACCATTACGATCGCTGGCAGCAGTACTGCAGTCGCGCAGGAAAGTTACGACTCCCAGGCTGAGACGATTCCCCGCATGGCGGCCAGCGAAGTTGCTGCGGCCGCTCGACTCCCCGCAGGCTTTCAGATGCAGGTGGCGGCATCGGAACCGCTCGTCCAGCAACCGATCGCTCTGTCCTGGGACTTGAAGGGGCGATTGTGGGTCGCGGAGAACCATACCTACGCCGAGTCGGCGAAAGGATTCGACCTCGACCTTTCCGACCGCATCGTAATTTTGGAGGATACCGATCGGGATGGAACGTTCGACAAGCGGACTGTGTTTTACGACAAGCTGAAGGAGTTGACGAGCATCGAAGTGGTGCAGGGAGGTGTTTTCGCCCTCGCCTCCCCCGATTTGGTATTCCTCGCGGACAGCAACCAAGACGACATTCCAGATTCTCCCCCTTGGCCTCTCGTGCAGGGTTTCAATACCAAGATCCGGCACAATTTCGCAAACGGTTTGAGGTTTGGGCCCGATGGTTGGTTGTATGGTCGGCACGGCATTCTCGGCCATTCCGATGTTTCGATCCCGATTCGACGAAAAGGGGAGGTTGGCGGTAGTACCCAAGTGGCTCCTCCGGCGGAGTCTCGCAACTCGATTTCTGGTCCGCTCAATCCTGGGGCGAACTCGCAGCCAACCACGACCCGTTTGACCTGTGGCATCTGGCGATACCATCCTCGGCGCGAGGTGATCGAAATGGTTTGCGAGGGCACCACCAATCCTTGGGGAATGGATTGGGACTCTCACGGCAATTTGTTCTTTATCAATACCGTCATCGGTCACTTGTGGCATGCGATCCCGGGCGCCCACCTGCAGCGCATGTACGGCGAGGATTCCGACCCATACGCTTACGAACTCCTTCCTCAAATTGCGGATCATGTTCACTGGGACGCGAAGGGAGAAGATTGGCGAGCGACCCGCAATGGTCCACCCAGCAGCGGCACCGACCAAGCCGGAGGAGGACACGCCCACAGCGGCACGATGATTTATCAGGCTGACAACTGGCCATCCGAATACCGCGATCATCTGTTCACGCTCAATTTGCATGGTCGCCGAATCAATCGGGAGCGACTCGATCGCTTCGGCGCTGGGTTTGTCGGCAAACATGAACCCGACATGGTCTTTTGGACCGATCCTTGGTTCCGAGGGATCGACTTGTCGACTGGGCCCGACGGCAGCGTCTACGTTTTGGATTGGTCGGACATCGGGGAGTGTCACGACGACGATGGCGTCCATCGCAGCAGCGGCCGTATCTATCGTATCACGCATGGAAAAACGAATCCCGACGATACGCTGCGCAAGGATCTTCTCTCTGCAACTCGTATCCGCGGCCGTCAGTCGACAGGCGGCATGAAGCAAGACAAGGTCATGGAAGTCCTTCAGCATCCCAATATCTGGTACGCCCGTGAGCTTTGGAAATCACTTGCTTTCCGTCGTATATCCATCGAAGGCGGGGAGGAAATATTCGAAACTGCGTTGCGTCCTGCGGGAAAGCGGACATCTGTTTCGGGGGGGATCGATCCGGTCGCATTGCAACTTCGGGCGATCTGGACCTTGCATGCTGCCGGAGCACTGAACGAGGAGCATATCTTTCGATTGCTCCGAACCTCCCAGCACGAATCGGTTCATCTTTGGGCAATTCAATTGCTCGCAGATCAGTACCATTTCTTGAAGCATGCGAAGCAGTCGGAGGGAGAAGCGGAAGTCGTCGATTTGCTCGCTTCCAAGCCGATCACTCAGATCAGCCCACTCGTTCGTCTATATGTCGCGGCACTGCTTCCCAAGTTTCGCCATCAGCACTGGCGCCTTGCTGGGATGTTGATCAAGAGCGAAGACTTGGCCAACGACCGTGATTTTCCGTTGGTCTTCTGGTATGGAACCAAGGACATGGTGGCAAATGACCCAATCCGTGCTGCCAAACTGGCCGTCGACTCCAAGATGCCCAAGGTCACGGAATTGTATTTGCGACGATTCGCCTCCGGAGTGATCGACGGCGAGGAAGCGTTGTCGTTCTTGATTGCCAATATCGCGTCGCGAGACAACCGTGATTTGCACGCCGCAGCGGCACGAGGACTTTGGCAAGCTTATCAAGGAAGACGCAACGTAAAAACACCTGCCTCATGGCCGAAGCTTGCGGAGCGTATCACCGATCATCCCAATGTGGAAATCCGGGAAACCGGATTATTGCTCACGGGGTTGTTCGAGGGAGAGTTCGCACTCGATGGCTTGATCGCGCTGGCGAATAACGAGTCGGCTTCGCCGCCGTCGCGACGCTCAGCCATTGGATCGCTGGGAACCATCGAGGATGACACCGCGCGCGCCGCCCTGTGGAAATTGGTCTCGGACCCATTCCTGGGGGGAGCGGCTGGCGAATCACTCGGCTCCACCCTCCGAGTCGAAGAAGCGTCGCGAATGGTGGAAATGTATTCGAGCGTTTGGCCGCCAGGCAAAGCGGGGATTGTCATTGCCCTGGGGAGCCGACGTGACACGTTGCCGATCCTGCTAGATGCAATCGAGGGGAAAAAAATACCTCTGGAAAATATCGATGCCTCGACCTGGCGTCAATTCGCATCGGTGGCTGATTGGGGATTGCTGAATCGTGCGCGTGCAATCTATCCTGCCCTCGAGGTCACGAAGGATTTGGGCGAGAACATCAAAACCTGGGAGCAAAAATACAACGAGGAACGGTTGGCGAGCGCCGATGCGTCGCGAGGCAGGACGCAATGGAATTCGCTTTGCTCGCAATGCCACAAATTGTTCGGGGAGGGAGGCGCGATCGGCCCTGAACTGACAGGCGGCCAACGCAACAACCTCCGGTACTGGCTTGAAAACATCCTCGCTCCCAGCAATGTGGTTGCCGAATCGTACCGAGTGACAGCGTTTCTCACTGACGACAGCCGTGTCATCACCGGCGTACCCATCGCAGAAACCGGCCGAGAGGTCACCATACAAACCGCGAGAGAGAAGGTGGTGTTGAGTAGATCGGAAATCGAGCAACGGCGTCCTTCCGAACTGTCGCTGATGCCCGATGGGATTCTCGAGCCGCTCGATGAAAATGCTCGAGCTGATTTGCTCAAGTACTTAATGAGCCCCGCACAAGTCCCCGCGAAGTAATACGGAAAAAATGAATCGCAAAGAGCGAGCCACGATTGTTCATCACCGACTCAACGAGTTGTATCCGGAAACCGAGGTACCGCTCGACCATCAAGATCCGTACACATTGCTCGTCGCGGTCGTTCTCAGCGCCCAGTGCACCGACAAAATGGTCAATCGCGTGACACCTAGTCTTTGGAACCTGGCTGACAATCCGTACGATATGAGTCGGCAAAGCGTGGAACGCATTCGCAAGGTCATTCAACCGTGCGGCCTGAGCCCGCAAAAGTCGAAAGCGATCCGGGAGCTTTCGAAGATCCTCGTGGACAAACACGAGGGAACCGTCCCGCAATCCTTCGAGGATTTAGAAAAGCTGCCTGGCGTTGGCCACAAGACAGCTTCGGTCGTCATGGCGCAGGCCTTTGGTGTCCCTGCGTTTCCCATCGATACGCATATCCACCGCCTGGCACAACGCTGGGGCTTGACCAGCGGTCGCTCTGTGGTGCAAACCGAAAAAGACCTAAAGAAACTCTTTCCAGAAACCAGTTGGAACTGCCTTCACCTCCAGATCATTTTCTATGGTCGCGAACACTGCACCGCACGTGGTTGCGATGGCACCGTATGCTCGATCTGTCGAGAACTGTACCCCAAACGAAGAAAGCCAGTCGCCACGAAAAAGTGAGCGACTGGCTATGCCGAATATTCGCTTGAGACAAGACCGCTGTAGCAGCCAGGCTGGGCAGACGCCCTCCCCGAACGCGTGGGCCGGGGAGGACGCGGTATCTAGGCTCCGAAATCGATGAGCGATACCGCGACCTTACCTTGCGACAGCCGACCCTCAGCGTCAGAAACGATGTAAACAAATGATTCGTACGCTCCGAATCCCGGGGTGAGGATGATTTCGTTGGTATCGGAATCAATCTCGATGATGGTCCCGAACGGAGTCGTGATCGACAACTCGTCCGCATCGGGGTACAGCGACACTCCGACCAACCGAAGGGCCGAACCTGACGGACTAGAGTCGTTTGCCAAAAACTTCAGCCGAACGGGTTCCGCAGGACCATCAAACTCAAAAAAAACCCCCCGGGCGATCGGTGCTGGGGCCAGTTTCGGCACGACCACCGAGATCACGCCGGAACTGAACTGGGTCGAAACTCCGAGGGAACCATAGAGGAAAGCAAAAACGTTGGCATTGATTCCGTCCGGGGCGGAGAACCCTGGAGCCGGGGTGAATCGCAAACCCGCCAAGATTTCGTTGACTTCGGCCAGAGTGCCCGTGATCCAGGCGGCGCCATTCAGTTGCGGGAAGAATCGATTCTCCAACGTGGTATCGCTTGAGAAAGTGCCCGCAATCGCTAGGCCAAAGGGAGCTTCATTCGGCTGGAAATTGACCAATACTCCCACCTTTTCGTTTTCATCTCCCCCGAACTCGAGCGAAATGAGCGCGTTGCCATCCGCATCTTGGAAGTCGATTGCAGCGCCCGGTGCATCCCCCGTTACTCGGTCCGCTACATTCACCTTGAACGACGTATCTCCGGTCGCCTCCAGGTTGTACCCGACTCGAACGATGGCTGTAGCTCGATTCCCTGCTGCATCCTCTACCGTGTACAGAAACGCGTCGATATTTCGGAACTGATCGCCCGGCGTGTATCGCACGACCATCTTGCCCGAGCCATCGCTCGCTTCAACGATCTCTACCGTGCCGACGTTTCCGGATTGAACATCGACCAATCGCAATCCTTCTCCCAAATCGTTCGCCAAAACGTCGATCTCGCTCGCTGGGAATTCCGTTGCCGTGGATGGTAATGTTCTCTCAAAATAATCGTCTTCGGCGATCAACGGCATCTTCGTATCGTCCGAACCCGAATTCAGTTGATTGATGATCATCAACACGTCCATGGGACTCACGACGTTATCCCCATTCACATCGACGAAAGCTTCGGATACCGCAGAGGAGGAGCGGATTGGGACTACTGTGGTGGGGCTGCTATTGATGAAATTGATGACGCTCAACACATCGAGCGGCTCAACGGTGCCATTCCCATTCGTGTCCAACGGCATATCCTCATTCTGCAACAGATCATTGTCGTCGCCGACGAGCTCGAGCTTGCCTTGGCGCTCACGGAAATCCCATTCCATCCCCTCCAATTCGAAGGTGTAGAGCATTGAGCTCGCCGCATCGTTCGCCGTTAACTTTCCTCGGACGGAAGCATCGTCCAAGTCCGCAAGGTCGATCCTAAGTTGAGAACCTGCGAAATCTACGACCCGCTCGGCAGCGGGGACTTGAGATTCATCGATGGAACGGATGCCGAACAGTTCACCGTTCTTCAACCCGAACTCGAAAAGTGCAAGATCAGCCGCCATCACGCGGCGAGACTCGAGGGATTCGAACAAAACTCGCCTCTTCGATCGGGCAAGCCTTTTTCGCACGGCAGGCCTTTTCTTCAATAACATGCTGGCGAACTTTGAGAAAATACTACCTACTGACATGTCGGAACCTTTCTTTTTTTCCTGCGGATGCGTCGAGCAACGTGCCCTATCTTTCAAGGGGGTATTCGTGTCCTGGACGTAACGGAGGACGGCAAAAAAATTCTGAAAACCCTCGATATCCTTGAGCTTCTTGTACCGATTCCACGCGATCCACAGCTGCCCCGGCTACCTGTTGCGTGGCAGACGTTCGGCTGGCATTGTCCGCAGATGTCAAGGCACCCCCAATTTGCCTATTCGGTACTTGCGATTGTTACCTTTTTTCGTTGTTTCGTCCTAACTGACTAGAGAGGGTTGGATCCGAGGGCGTTGGTCCCACCACGACGGCCGACGGGCCCCTTTGAAACTCGCGCAGTATTCTCAGAACTTCAGTGAACAACGAGGAAAGACGATGGCCAGAAAACATAATCGCAAAAGTAATCCACGACGACTCCGTGAATCCCTTCGCATGGAGCCGCTGGAGGCCAGGCAGTGTTTTTCCGCAACACCCTTTAATGACTCCATTTCTCTCGAAAACATGGAACATGTTCCAAACGAACTCCTGGTCCAGTACGCCCCACAAACCGTCGCCACGTCACGCAGCGTAGGACTGCTCGCGGGCGAGATGCAGGTCGTCGAGACCATCCATACCAAACTCATGCGGGACAACGGAATGGGAGCCCTGCAGCGCATCAAGCTCGGTGCTGGGGTCGACATGAAATCGGCCATGCAAGCAATGAAAGAAGATCCCAACGTCCTGTATGTTGAACCAAATTATATTTATCGCCCCGCGGTGGTCAGCAATGACCCGCTCTACGCCAACGGAAGCCTATGGGGGATGTACGGCAACGACTCGCCTTCGCCGATTGGCCCCGCTGCGACATCCAATGGGTTTGGAAGCCAAGCGGAAAAAGCATGGAACGATAACATCACCGGGAAATCGAGCGTGATTGTCGGAGTGATCGATGAGGGAATTCAGTTCAATCATCCCGACTTGATCGACAACATGTGGGTCAACCCATTCGAAATCGCCGGGGACGGGATCGACAACGATGGAAACGGCTATGTGGACGATATTCGGGGATGGGATTTCGTATCCAACGACAATAGCGTGTTCGATGCGGGACAGGATGCGCACGGAACACACGTCGCCGGCACCATCGGAGCGACCGGAGGCAATGGCATCGGAGTCGCCGGAGTGGCCTGGGACGTGAGCATGATTGCCCTCAAGTTTCTCGGTCCGAACGGCGGAACCACCGCCAACGCGGTAAAGGCGTTGGATTACCTAACCGATCTCAAGACTCGACACGGCCTCAACATCGTCGCGTCCAACAACTCCTGGGGCGGCGGGGGATATTCCCAGTCCTTGCACAACGCGATCCTTCGCAGTGCCAAAAAAGATATCCTGTTTGTCGCTGCTGCCGGGAACTCGAGTCTCAACAATGACACATCCGCATCCTTCCCGGCCAACTACAACACCACGGTCGGTACTTCGACGGAGTCTGCCGCCTCGTACGATGCTGTGATATCCGTCGCTGCGATCACCAACACCGGGACCCTAGCTAGCTTCTCCAATTTTGGTGCGTCGACTGTCGATATCGCAGCACCTGGTTCAGGGATCGTGTCTACGGTTCCGAACAACGCTTACGCTTCGTTCAATGGAACCTCAATGGCGGCACCCCATGTGACCGGAGCGATTGCGCTCTATGCGTCGACCAAGCCGACAGGTACTCCCGCAGCAGCAATCAAGCAGGCCATTCTCCAAAGCGCCACCCCTACCGCCTCGTTGGCAGGAAAGACTGTGACCGGCGGTCGATTGAACGTCTACGAAGCAGTCCGAGCCAAAGATGCGATCGTGGTCTCGGTTCCTTCCGGGAACATCACAACCGAATCGGGGAGCACGGTCGCATTCACGGTCCAGTTGAACTCCCAACCGACCGCCAACGTCACGATCCCTGTCAGTTCCAGCGACACCACCGAAGGATCGGTCAGCACCACTTCACTGGTATTCACCCCCACGAACTGGAATACCGCGCAAACCGTGACGGTCACGGGAGTCAATGACGCGATCGCCGATGGCAACATCGCGTACAGCGTTCTCCTCGGTCCATCCTTCTCCACCGATAGCGCGTACAACAACATCAATCCGAACGACATCAATCTGATCAATCAAGACAATGATATCGCAGGTATTATCGTTTCGGCACCGTCGGCAGTTACCACCACCGAGGCCGGTGGCATCGCCACCTTTACGGTCCAGCTAAGCTCGCAACCGACCGGCAACGTCATGATTCCCGTCAGTTCCAGCGACACCACCGAGGGATCGGTCAGCGCGTCGTCGCTCGTTTTCACGACCACGAATTGGAATACTGCGCAAACCGTGACGGTCACAGGAGTCAACGACACGATCGTCGATGGCAACATCGCATATAGCGTCATCCTTGGTCTCGCCAGTTCAAGCGACACGATGTACAACGGCATGAATCCTTCGGATATCTCCCTGACAAATCTCGATGATGATACAGCGTCGGCACCCGCGACCAGTTTTTTCGTCATCGACGATGCTGCGACCAATCGAACATTCGAATACACGTCAACTGGGGCTACGGTCGAAAGCTATTCCCTCAACGTTTCCAATGCGACCCCACGGGGAGTTGCGACGAATACATCGGGATCGCGCGTCTGGGTTGTTGACAACAATCGACGCGTCTTTGTCTACAACAACAGCGGTGGATTGATCGGATCCTGGGTCGCGGGTGGGATGCCCAGCAACGCGCTCGTTGAAGGGATCGCAACCAACGGGACCGACGTCTGGATCGTCGATAATAGAACCGATCGCGTTTACTTCTATGCCAATGCAGCTTCGCGCATCTCCGGTTCGCAGAATCCCACGAACAGCTTCCTGCTCGACGCTTCGAATCGCAACCCACGGGATCTGGTGACTGACGGTACTTCTTTGTGGGTGGTCAACGACGCGGTCAGCGACGGAGTCTTTCGATACAATCTGAGCGGTCGATTGCTGAACGCCTGGTCGCTCAACAGCCAGAACTCGACGCCGACGGGGATCACTCTCGATCTTTCCAACGGCTCGCAGGACATGTGGATCGTCGATAGCGCGAGCGATCGGGTTTACCGTTACGCAAACGCCCGTACGTCCATTGCCCCGGTCCTTGTCAGCTCGTTTAGCCTCGGATCGGGCAACTCCAACCCCCAAGGGATCGCAGGACCACCTGGAGCTGGGACCACCAACCGACTAGGAGGAACCGTTACCGGCCCCCAGGGGCTACCGGCTATGCCCATGCAGACGTCGAGCGCAATTGCTACCTCCGGATCCCAATCCTCGGACAAGAACGCTCCCAGCCCAGCGGTTGTCCGGACTCCACCGGCTCGTGTGACCGTCGCGAATGGATCGAATAACCCAGGAGCAATTCGGGCGAGAACGCTCACGGATTCGGCTCTGATATCCCTTTATGGCACAAAGAGCCAAACCATCCGAGCCAAAGCGAACGCATCGTGCGACACCGAGGCCCTCGACAATTTCTTTGCCCGGATCGGACTCGGGAACGCGGATGAGTAGACAATGGCATCACCGACGATTTCGTGCCAGGCTCTTTCCCTGCACCGAGTGATGCGTACGCCATCACATGGCGCAGTGCGAATCTTCCCGGATGCTTGCGCATCTCGTTTAATATTTAGGCTCATCCGCAGAATTAGTGGGTAAAAACACTTCTGAAGGATGGTAGAAGCAGGACGTTGGATTTTGCGCATTACTCGGAAAACGAGCCTTGATGGGGCGTAAGACCGCTGAAGGCTACCGAGGCTGCCCCTAGCTCGTCTTCCGTCTACCGTGGCGCTTGAGTTGGTTCCCACCAGAGCTCTACCCTCCACGGCAGCACTTTCATGATATCGATTGCGATTTGGGGTCGCAATCAGAACAAGGAAAGCATCTTGAGCTCGTATCGGTAGAATGAGGTTTACGAAGACTTCATCACACCAACCTCGGGCATCAAGATGCAACGAAAGACTATCCTCAATCGCGTGGAAAAGCAAAAGGGCTTTGGGCCTGCGGCAACAATCAGCAAACGTTCTCGTATCGACTCTTTTTGGCCTCGGGCGAAACGGCTGAGTTGGAAGAAGACAGCGAGCATATTCGGAACCAGTTGGGATAGCGTTTTTCGAGCCATTCAGTGGGTAGTTCACTGGGGAATCGTCCATCGGGACCTAACGGGCATCGAATCGATTGGGATCGACGAGATCCAGTATCGTCGTGGCCATAACTACCTGACGCTGGTGTATCAGCTAGACCAGGGATTCAAACGACTTCTGTACGTTCGCAAGGATCGGACCGAGGAAAGTCTAAATGGGTTTTTTAATCTATTGGACTCCAAAACGATTGCGGGCATCAAGTACGCCTGCACCGATAGGTGGCCAGCCTACTTGAAGGTGCTCAAGGAACGCGCATCGGCGACGCTGAACATTCTGGACCGATTCCACATCGCCAAGAAGTTTGGCGAAGCCTTGGACAAAGGCTTACCTGATGCGGGAAGACCTCCATCGGTTCTGGACCTACACGTCACCGGCGTGGGCATCGAAGATCCTTCGGGAGTGGTGCACTCGAGCAAGTCACTCGCGGATCGAGCCGATGCAAAAGGTCGCCAGGATGCTTCGCAAGCACGAGCAGTTGCTACTCAACTGGTTCGAATCCCAGGGCCTCTCCTCGGGTATTGTTGAGGGGTTCAACAACAAAGCCAAATTGACCATGAGAAAAGCGTACGGTTTCAAGGACGTAGAAACCATTTCGATCGCACTGTATCATCAGCTTGGCAACCTTCCGGAGCCAAAACGAACCCACAAATTCTGCTGACTAGGCGGACACATGAATGAGTATCCCTTCTTCCTCCTCGCCTTTGCTTGTTTGATCATCCATGAAATGGACGCCGTTCGCTGCCACGAGTGGCGGGTATTACCCATCACCTCGTGGATGGACGACAGGGTGGGATTTCATGTGTTCATGTGCCTTCACTTACCGCTGTTTGTCTGGCTTCTGTGGGCTTTAAGTGGTTCAACGGAACGGGCGAGAGTGACAATGGAGGGGCTAGACATCTTCATGATCGTCCACGTTCTGCTGCACATACTTTTCATTCGGCATCCGAAGTACGAGTTCAAGACAGTGATGTCATGGGTATGGATCATGGGTGCTGGATTAGCTGGTGCGATCGATTTTGCCATTACTCGAATAGGTTGAACTGCCGGACGTCATGTGTCAGAGGCAGAAGTCCAGTCGTAAATCTCCGCCAGACCAGCGCGTCGAGCATAACGGAATGATACATTCACGCCATCGATCGAGCGCGAACCCGCAAAGTAGCTGGGAAAACCAGGAACGCATCGCGTTTGGCTCGGCGGGCGAAAGCGATCATGCGTTGAGGCCACCGATGGGATTCCATGGACTTCCAATTCAAACCCCGCACCGATTATGGTTTTTTCGTCGAAATTAGGTCGTTACGATGCAGTCTCAATTCTCCCTAAGAACACTTATTGCGATAACCACTTTTGCTGCGATCTTCCTGGCTGCATTCCAATGGTTTGCACCAGGCGTCACCGTTACGGTACGAAATGGAGACAAGTCGCCACTGATCGATTTCCAGGTGCATGTGACCGGAAAGACCTATCAGCTTGGGCACATTGAGAGCGGTGCCATGAAGCGATGTACAGTAAACCCGACGAGTGAATCACATGTTGAGATTTCCTACCAACTCCCTGACGGCACTTCAAAGCGTCATGTCGTTGGCGGTTACCTTGAGGGAGGCTATCGAGGCACAGTTCATGTTGAGATACAAGACGGAGAAATGGTCCGATCTTCTATTCGCATTCGATCGTCGCTCTTTTGAATTGCGACTCGCAGGAGCAAGGTTGGTTCACGATGTTAACACTTCCTTCGTCAAACTCGGCTTGAAGAATATTGTTAGGATACTCCCAACCGATTCTGCAGATAACGACGTGGCGTCCGGTGGGACCGCATGGCTAATTTTGGAAACCTGAGCTAGAGTTCTTTCGTCGGGACATGCCATATAATGCATGTCCAAGTTTCTACCGATTGGCGTTGTCCCTGGAATGCTCGCATTTTGCCATGAGTTTTCTCACGCTCCCATTTTTGCTGTCCGCTCTCACTCTCCCTTCGACGGACGTCTCATTCGAGCCATGGAGTTTTACCGAAAGAGATCTTTTTCCCAGCGCAATCATTTCGATGGCGACGGTGGACTGGAACGGAGAGACTCAGACGGCCGAAGATAAGAAAACCGACGATGATCCCGAACTCGAGGGAGATGAGACTCCCATCTTTGGTGACGAGAATGGGTGGCTGGGCGTGGTGCTATTCGATGTAGCGGAGGGATCGAATATAAGCGTGGAGATCACGATAGATGGTTTCATGAAACCATCCCTATGGACCGGCGTGATCGAAGATAGCTAAGGGGAGGTGCGGATCGTCCCCAACGCAAAATGGGATTTCGAAGCCTTGCGCAAGGTCAGGGAACAAACGCCAGTCGTCGTCAGCTTCAAAGTTACAGTGGATGACGAGGAATTGGATGAGCAAACCGAGAACTACATCATCCGATCGATCAACGACTGCCCCTTTTACGTGCTTGCGGATCAAGAGGGCGAGGAATTCACCGATCTGTCGTGGGTTTTTGCTGCGTACGTCAACGAAAACCACCCATGGATAGACGGTATCTTGAAGGAGGCGCTGCAGTCCGAACTTGTCGACTCGTTCACTGGCTATCAATCCGGGGATCCGGAAGAAGTCATCGCGCAGGTTTTCGCGATTTGGAACGTACTCCAGCGGCGCGGCATCAAGTACAGCGATATTTCTTCCACCGTACCCTCGAAACTTGTCTTCAGCCAGACAGTACGATTCTTGGACGACAGCATCGATGCCACCCAAGCCAATTGTGTCGACGGTTCTGTGCTCATGGCATCTATTTTGCGAAAGATCGGTATCGATGTGCATTTGGTGATGGTGCCCGGGCACTGCTTCCTTGCCTTCCGGCTCACCGACCAACCGATCGAGAACATGGACGATTTTTTCGCCGAGGATAGCGACCTCGTTGGTTTGGAAACGACCATGCTCGGCAACGATAAACTCAAGCCCATCAAAGATCTACCGAAAATGCCAGACAAGCTGAAGCAGAGGGAGTTTCAGGCTTCGTTCGAAACGTTTCAGACCGCCATGGGCGCTGGCAACGAGAGTCTCGAGGAAAACGCGGAGGTCATGATTAGTGGCTCGGATCCTGATACGCAACTCATCTCCATCGAAGATGCCAGAAAGTTTGGGATCATGCCCATTGCCTCCGGGCGCGAGAAAAAGTAGCCAGTCAGTTCCCTCTGCATCTTGATCGTACCTCGACCAGTGTGCACTGTTTGTCTACCGCTGGTACAATGGTGATTGATTGCAGGCAGTCCTTCGCTTGAATCCCGTTGCCGGGAGACTGCCGCGGTCTTGTTTCTACCTGTGGAATGTGCGGAGTCGTTGACCATGAAGAGTATCGAGACCGTAGAGGATTTCATCGAGAAACAGGTTTATCCTGAGCCTGGCCAAAAAGCGCGGAGCGACTACCGGAATTACGACAATCCCGGACGTGAAACCGTGCGCGAGTTCTACCGCGAGAACCATCGGCACCAAACCCTCGAATTCGTACGGGAAAGACGGGCGGAGTTTCTGGGACTCAACCGACAAAAGATGAGCCCCTTCGAGGCGCTCGATTTTCTCAATACGCTGGTCGATGACTCCGACCCCGACATCGAGTTGGACCAATTGCAACACTTGCTCCAATGCGCCGAAGCGATCCGTTCCGACGGGCATGAAGACTGGTTTGTGCTGACGGGTCTGGTGCATGACCTGGGCAAAGTACTATGTCTCTGGGGCCAGCCTCAATGGGCAGTCGTTGGAGACACGTTTCCCGTCGGATGCAAGTTCAACGAACGGATCGTGTACAGCGAATTTTTCGTAGACAATCCCGACACGCAAGATCCGATTCTAAGCAGCGAACCAGGGATCTATCAACCTGGATGCGGACTGCGCAATATCTTGATGTCCTGGGGACACGATGAATATCTGTATCACGTCATGAACCCGTATCTGCCGGAGCCTGCGCTGTACATGATCCGCTACCATTCGTTTTACGCTTGGCATCGCGAGGAGCAATACGATTGGTTGTGCGACGACCACGACCGATGCATGTTGCCGTGGGTACGCAAATTCAATCCGTATGATCTGTATTCGAAATGCCCAACACCGCCGAATTGGCAGGAACTCCGTCCGTACTACGAAGACTTGATCGCCAAATATCTCCCCGCGGAATTAGCGTTCTGACAGTTTTCAATGAGTGAGCGGAAATGAGTGAGCGGAAAGGGATGCACTACCTGCCTCCCCGGAAAAACCGCTATCCAGCTGGCAATCCGTCTGTGGCGGATCCCAAGAGGCAACTTCGGTTTGAGGGGGAAGTTATTCCGCGTCCTCGTCGTCCTCGTCTGCGTCGGTTTCTTCGTCGCTCGAGCTGAACTCAAAGGAGACGAGGCTCTCCTCTCCGTGGAACGGAATGGGTAGCACTCCCTTGGCCCGCCAAGTCCGAATGTCGATGAATGCATAATTGTCATCGCGACCACTCTTGAGCTGATCATCGTTTTTGACCAAGGCCGAGGTGCCGACGTTGACTGCTGCGACGAAACTGGACCATGAGGTTTCGTTTCTCACATTCTCGTCCACGGATTCATCCAAGAGTTCATCGATCTCTTCGGGCGTTTCGAGTTCCGCGGCAATCAAGGTGGTTTCGAGTCCCAACGCAATCTTTCCTTCAGCATCTGCGGAAAAAGCGACGAAACAGTGCCCAGGCTCCAAAACGAGAGCTGCGTGAATTCCAATCTTGCGGAGTAGCGACACCAGGAGCACGGATCCGTCCACGCAATTGGCTTGGCTGTTATTGGCGGTCTCCTCGAGCATGCGAACGTGCTGGCTCGGAACCATTACCGAATCAGCGACGGTAGTAGTGATGCTGCTGTACCGAACATCGCGTGCAGCGAGCAGATCCCAAAGGGCGTATACCTGCCTCACGACATCTTGAGGGTTGCCCGACTGATAGCCGTCGAATTTGTCGACTATGCCGAGATCAAGAGCCTCCCTCAGCAACTTATCGACGAAGGGATGTTGTTCGTTGACGTAAGCAGCGAAAGCGAACTTGGTATCGACGACATCCGATTCCGTCCTGACCTGCAACGGGCAATCATTGATCGAACGAAACGTCACTGTTTTGGACAGCTCCTCGCTATCTTCGGAACCCATCCTGACGCGGTAAGTCACGGTAGCGGGTGTTGCTTGTCGGCATTTCCCGAGGCGATCGAAACGATAGCGGATTTTGGGATAGATCACATACGTTTCCCCCGCCGTGGGCAAGTTACCGCGGAACTCGCTGGTTTCCAGGAATTCATCGCATTGGATCGATACGGTGACAGCTTGGTCGTCCTCGGTGGCCACCAGGATCACTCCAAGTTGCCCGTCTGCGTCGCCGAGTGTGTCTCCAGATTCCTCCTGCGGCTCATGTTTCAATGCGGCGGTTGCGCTGAGATAGGAAGGAAAGAGTTGATTATCCCATCCAGCGATCGGCGTAATATCGGCCCGAGCGGAAACGATGCCCAGGATAAGAAACATTCCTGTTGCTGCGAGAATGCGTTGCGTTAGCTTCATTGGGTCGGGTCTCACGGAGAGGTAGTCACTTCGAGGTTCATCGCTCTGAAAAAACCGTATCGAATCACGTGGAAACCGTAGGTCGCTATCTGGCCTCGCGTCTCCCAAGGCTGGTGAAAATCCCCCCAAAGAGCTATCCCGGCGAAGGCTGGGAATAATGAATTGCCGAAACTATCGATTATTTCGACTTTGCGCCCCCGGTAAATGAGTGAGCATTTCCGTGCTATCCACGACTAGCCGGATGGTTTACCAATCATCCGGAACAAGTGGGCATCGATTGCATCCAGGACACCATGTTCCTCATCTTGTTCCAGCTTAGCCGCTTTGAAATCCTGCTTGGCTACGAACTCTTCCTTCTGTTGCCTTAGTGCATCCATTCGGTCAAAAAGTAGCAACAGATCGTTCGAAATCGGGGAATAGATCGTTGCCACACCTCGATCAGTGTCGACCACACAACCGCACTCTTTGAGGGCACCGGTGATGTTGAAGGAGATGGGTAGCATGTAGCACCCATTCGATAATTGTATCTGCTCTTTGGGGCTGAACAGCGACCACGCCACGCAGCTTTTGTCAAGCAGATCGTCTACTTCCAAGGACTAACGTACCGAAAGAGTGAAGACCGCGGGGGACGGTTAGCGAAGCGAGCGGCGGATGGATTCGAGATGGTCTCGAACAGCGGCTATGTCAAACGACTGGGCGGTGTTCAAGGTCGCTGGCTGGCCCGCGAGTACGCTTTGCTGTTGAGGAATGGCCAGATTCAACCCAAGGATTCGATCCAGCGGTTGAAGGTGGTCGTCTACCAGCGATGGTGGCAATTGTTTCCTCGCAATCAATTCCTGGACGGCGATTTGCACCATCCACGCCGTCTGCTTCGCTACCCAATAATCGTTCAATTTCGGCGATTGGTCCTGGATCAACTGCTCCACCCAATCTTTGGTCTCCGATGCGTCGACGACCTTCTTGCTCCATGACATCGCGAGATTGCGACGGTCCACCAAAAATCTCTCGAACGAAGGTTTTGCCAATTCCCATCGTTCGCGATCGCCGAAAGGAATGGAATTGAAAACTTCGTTGATTTTGGCTTGGATCGGCGCGGACGAGGGGCGGCTTCCGGTCAAGGAATCGGATACGGTGGACCAAGTCGGTGGAAACGGCCGACCCGGTATTCGGCCTGCAGGTCGGAAACGCGAGCGACCTTGATCGAGGCTTTGGTGGCAACCCATGCAGTCGAAGAGTGCGTAATCCCCCCAAACATTTTGTTGACGGGAAGCATCGTGGAGCAATTGCAGCGATGCGTTTTCGGTCATCATGGCGCTGATCATGCTTCGTTTGGAGCGTTCGTTGCTTTGCTGAATCCGATCGCGCATCTCGGCGGTCGATTGCGATGGATCCAACGCGAAGTGGTTCTGCAGGTACTCTCGCTCGTACTGGAATCGCGAAGCATCCTTGACAAACGCGTTGGGGTAGGGCTTTTCCTGGATGGTTCCCCAGTGAGGAGGCATCGCATCCAGGAACGTCTGCAGATCAAATGGGGGAAGCGGCGGGTGTCCGGCCGCATACATTTCGTGAGTCACGAATCGGCCGCTGGCCAGATTGCCCAGATGGCAACTCAAGCAGACTTCGCTGCACACGGCCGCATTGGACAAATCGGTCATTCCCAGCAGGGCCTTTTCATCCGGTGACTTGGTTCGCCAGGTCGGCTGCTGATGCTCGGAGGAATGCATGTAGTTTTCCCCGGGTCCATGGCATGCTTCGCACTGCACGCCGTAGGCGATATTTTCGCGCAGCGAAACCGTGCTCAAGTCCGCGCTCGGATCGAGCCCCGCGTGGCAGCTCAGGCATTGTCGTTCAAAGCGGTTGTCGCCGGTTTGCCAGCCGAGTTTCGTGAGCATGTCGCGAGCGCGGCGATTCGAGATTCTCTTGGGCTGGTCGAATTCGGAATCCGACAAATCGATGCGCACCAACTCGTACGCATAAGCGTGTTTGTCTCGATCATTCCACTGAACAGCTTCCGTCAAACGCACAAACTGAGTCACGCCTGTTTTCGGATACAAGAATCCTGGCTGCGTATGGCACGCAGCGCACTCCTTGACTCCCATCTTTTTGGGGTGAGGGTTCAGGATCGCGACATCTTCCACCACGGCAGTTCCTTTACCGAGAGGCTCTTCGGCGCAGGCCGAACCGAACGGCTCTTCGGCGCGGGCCGAACCGATCGGCTCTTCGGCGCAGGCCGAACAGTGCGATAGCGAGCCAATCGCTCCGGAAAGAGTTGTGAGTATCAAGAACGCGATGCTCTGCGAGCGAACCCGCTGCCATGCATCATGGTACCAGCGATGCCCGAACGAAATCGCTCGAGTCAGTCTCAAAGCGAGCGCGCGAATCATGGTTCGATACTCCTTAACGAGCCTAAAACTTGTTCGATAGCGTTGTTCCATTCTTGCCGTGTCGGGCGGACTCCGGGTGCGGTTGAACGAGGAAATATAGGAGATTGGGTGCGACACGGGAAAATCAGTCCGTTGCGAATCGTCGCCATATTTGCATTCAGCCTGGACGGACCAGCGGATGGATGGACTGCGGTCCATACGGTCAGGTAGGTCAAGGCTGCTTGTTCCCAATCGTTGGTATCGGCCGTTTGCTGCAGGCGCTGGATCGCCTGTTGCCTCTGCGATTCGGTGTTCCAGCGTTCCAAATCGGAAGAGCGTTGACTGGTCAGCGTGTGGACGACGGACTCGCGGAGTTCAGCGGCTTGCTGAATGATCGCTTGCCGAGGAGTCGACGGTGCGTTGAGGGCGGCGAAAACCTTCGTGAGTAGTTCGTCTGTTCCAAGCGAAACGTTTGTGTCTCCATTTGGGGTTGGACGAGATAGCAACTCGATCCCCTGAAGGTTCCAGCGACGAACGCTGGCTCGCCCGAGCAACTCCCAGTCGACTTCATCGTCAGTCGTCGTGCGTGTGGATTCGGCGGGCAAGCCATCGAGCGTGTTGTGGCAGGAAGTGCACTGGTACTGGGCGAATTCCGGCCAGACCGACACGTGATGATTGTTTCCGGCCCGAGTTTGGATCAGTTCGAGTTCGGCGTCGGCTTTGGCGATCTGGCCTGCCCACCACAGCTTGGCTCGAAAGGACTCCGATTCCGCCTCGGGTTCGCGCCAATGTTTGGGGTAAGCATTGTGGTAAACCGCCATATCGAAATAGAGAGCCGGGTGCCCAGCCGCGATGATATCGTGGTTCATATCCCGATCCTTGGCTCCGACGTGGCACAGAGCGCAGGTTCGGGCACGCTGCAAGAGGGGTTTGGTATCGATCAGTCCGAGATCTGCTTTCGCTTTCCGTACGCTATCGGGTCCCTGATAATGCGCGTCGTACCATGACTGCGAAGGACCGTGGCAGGCTTCACAGCCGACCCCTTCGGCGAACTTGGGGGCGGTTTGCTGATCGAGTGTGCGGTCTGTGTTGTGGCAAGCCAAGCAATTCCGATAGGCCTCGGGCTGAACGATCGAGCCGTCGCGCAGAATTCCGAGCTTGGTCAAGATCTCAATCGACGTGTCGGAGTTCAGTGTTCGCCAGGATCGGCTGTGAGGATCGTTTTCCACAAACAGCGGATACTCCGAGCCTCTCTCAGCCGAGGTCGAAGCAACGGCAGCCCCTGGTCCGCCATGACAGCCCGAGGCAGCACAACTCGCAGCACCTCGAATACCGATTCGGTGGCTTCCTGCCTCGCCATGCATCAACGATTGGACACCCCAAAATTCGTCTGCGGTATCAGAATCAGCGTCCGATTCAGGATCCGATGCCTGCGTGAGTCCATTGGCCAGGAGCATCAGGAAGATTGGGAGCAGCCCAAGGCCTGCCCTCGCACGCTGTCGCAAAATCCGGTTAAACTGGTGTCGCACTTCGGAGTCCTCGATGAAAACCGCGATCGAGCCACGGATTCCGGATACTATACCATTCCCAGCGCAACGGATTCCTTCGCATCGTGTCGCTTCAGCTGAATCTGTTTGAACAAGGGGTGTTGCTGGGAGTGCTTCCGCTCGACCAGCCGATCGAAATCGGTCGGCGGGACAAGTCGGACCCGCCCCAAAAACCCCCGTTTGTGACGGTAAGCCCTGAGGGTATCAAGCGATGGGTGGTCGTCGACTTGGACGCGAGGTCCTTCCCCCGGAAAGTCTGCCTGATTGAACCACTTGCAAACGCGCGTCTTCGCGTCTCCAACATTCATTCGACCAACGAAGAATTATTCTTGACCGATAGGAGTCAACTGAAGCCGGGGAATTCGGCCGAAATCGAAGTACCGGCGGTTCTCACGCTGCCCGAGGGATACCGACTTGAGATTCGATCCGCGGGTGAAACGAAGTCTCTGGATTCTTCTCGCTCGATCGCTGATCCTTGGCAGGATGCGATGAGTTCGATCTTGGGATCGGGGCCGTCCCAAGAGAAAAGGCCGGAGACCGACAGCGGCATCCTGGCGACGCTGACCGGTTTCTCCACGCCCTCGCGTGGAGATTCCGATGCAAGCCAGGTGACAAAAGTTTTGGGTTGGATCGAGCACGCTGTCTCGGCGCTGCAGTGCCCGGTGACTTCTCCCCAGTACTTTCATGGAATAGCCCAAGCCGTCGCCAGGATCATCGATATGGATCGCGCGGAAGTGATTCTATGGAATGGTTCTGAGTGGGAATATTCCGAGTCCCGTCGCTACATTCGGCCAACCGCGAAGGATGACTTCGGCTTGGCATCCGAATCGTTGCTTCGCCGTGTATTGGAAACCAAGCAAGTGGCTGTTTATCCGGATCCTAAGCAGGAGTCGGCGGCCACCCCAGGCAGTCTGATCGATCTGCACACCGCGATCGCGTGTCCCATCTTGGATGTCCAAACCGATGACGCGCGGCAAAGCCAGGTTTTGGGTGTGCTCTATGCCGACAGACGTCACAGTTTTTCTTCCAACCGGCCAG
Source organism: Planctomycetota bacterium (assembly GCA_046306195.1). Lineage (GTDB taxonomy): Bacteria > Planctomycetota > Planctomycetia > Pirellulales > Pirellulaceae > JBKCUI01. Next base: position 27,004 of record JBKDXO010000169.1, read on the forward strand.
CCACCGTGCTGGAGCCTGAGCAGAAGCTCGTCGCGATACTGTCGACAGCGGTTGCATCGAGTATCGCTCGCATCAAGCGCGAGCAACTCGTGACCAAGTACCAGCAGTTTTTTTCCCACAAAGTCACCGAAGCGATCAGTCAGAACCCGGACTTGCTCGAGGGGGAATCGGCCGAAGTCACCGTGCTCTTTTGTGACATTCGCGGATTCAGCAAAGCGACGGAAAAAATTGGCCCAAAAGCAGCCATGAACTGGGTCGGTGAAACCCTCAGCGAACTTTCGTCCATCGTGCTCGACACCGACGGCGTCTTGGTCGACTACGTGGGAGATGAGATGTTTGCCATGTGGGGAGCACCTGACAAGTCGCCGGACCACGCGTTTCGAGCCGCATACGCTGCCAAGCGCATGATGCGAAGCCGCGCGAAACTCAACGACCGCTTCGCATCCATCCTTCCCAGTCCATTCGATTTCGGAATAGGACTGTGTACTGGCGAAGTCTGGGTAGGGAATACCGGCTCCAAGCAGAAATTCAAATACGGCCCCATGGGTCAGACGGTGAATATGGGAAGCCGCGTTCAAGGACTGACCAAGCAATGGGGCGTTGCTGCGCTGATGGACCAGGCAACCGCGAGTTTTCTTCCCAGCGATCTACGTCGACGCCGATTGAGCAAAGTGAGTGTCGTCGGTATGGACAAAGCGATCGACCTGTATGAACTGATGAGCGACGAGCAAGCGGATGGGGAATTGATGCAGAGGTACGAGGAGGCGTTAGCGATCTTCGAAACCGGCCAACGTTTTCGAGAAGCTGTGAAAGCATTCGGAGAACTGATCCAAAAATACCCCAACGATGGTCCCTCGATGGTCATGCTCGTCCGATCGGTCAATGAACTAGTTACGCCATCAACCGAATTTACTCCCGTGTGGACCGCCCAGTCGAAATGACGCTGACAATCGAGAGCAGCAGTTCCATACGCAGCTCCGCGAGAAATATTGAGAAATTTGACTTTTTCGGAATGCCAACCTAGAACAGTGACGATTGATCGGACATTGTTGTTCCTGCCATCTTCTTTTCCCGAGTCGTGCCCATGGTGTTGCTGGCCAACAAGCTGAAACTGCATCTTGGGCCGATCGTTTTGGCGGCGGTTTTGATTTTTGCCGGGGCGCTGTGGCAATACGGTGACTCGGTACGTGTCGGTCGCGTCGTGTCGGGAAGCTCCCTTTCCGGGATTGTGGTTGGCTCTGTCGCTGCCGCCATTATTTTCTTCGAACTATTGTTATGGCCTCGAAAGAGGCTTCGACGCTGGAAACTCGGGCGGACGAAGACGTGGTTGACGTATCACCTGTGGCTTGGACTCGCGACCGGCCCGTTGGCATGGATTCATTCGGGCTACCGATTCGGAGGCACGTTTACCACAGTGCTGATGACGCTGCTGCTGTTCGTTCTGGCCAGCGGCGTTTATGGCTGGGTGATGCAAATCGTGATTCCGAAATGGATGCTGGGCAACCTGCCGCAAGAAACCATTCCCAGTCAAATCGATGACGTGCTGATCCAAAGCGCTCTCGAGGCCAGGCAGATGCTGACCGTTGCTCTCGGGACTCAACCTACTCAAGTTGCCACGGGACTCGCTAACCTCGATGCCGCCGCCGCGGAATTTATCGGCGCAAGCACTCACCGCAACGCCGCAGGACAGGTCGAAGCCATCGTGGTTGGCGCAAGGCAAAGACGCGACACCCAACGCCATTTATTCGACCAGGATGTCGTCGGCGATTTTTCACCGTCCGATCGAATCGAGATTTGGAAACAATACGCGGCGGTAATCGAGCCGTTCTTGCTACGAGATATTGCATTCGTCGGCGCCGCGGAAGGGCTGCCAACACTGGCGAAACGATCCCCTCTCCATACGCTGCAGAAAAGTCTTGATTGGTTTGGAATGCTTCGAGACGCCTGCTCCTACAATGCGAAACCGATTCTGGACCGACTCCAGTCGATTGTGGAGCAGCGACATCAGTGGGATGCCCAACGACGCGCTCATGCCTGGTTGCATGGATGGATAGCGATTCATGCATCGGTCAGCATCATCCTTGGAGTCCTGCTCCTCGTCCACATCGTTCTCGCTCTCAAATACATGTAGCCCCATCGGTCCCCTGTCTGGAAATTGGAATGACTCTCACAGGCAAGCAACGTGCTCAGCGGATCTCTCGGGGTTACCATCGTTTAGAGGACCCTTATATCGCGAGGAAGCGATTGCTGGGAATGGTCGGATTGGCTATCGGGTTGGCATATGCAGCATGGATGTTCACCGGGGCGAGCAAAAAACACGTCAGCACGGGTGAATTATCGCAGGCCCATTATCATCTCAATGATTCCGGATGCGAGAAATGTCATATCCCCTACTCTCCGATTCGCTTCGATGCGCTCTGGGGGAACGATTCGGCAACCGTCCAGCTCAATAACCGAGCGTGCAACGGCTCATGCCATCAAGTAGCCGACCACTTCGCCGGCAACATGAAACCTGAGGTGCAAGCCAAGGAAAGCTGCAGTCGGTGCCATCAGGAACATCTCGGCAGGAATCGGAATCTGCTCGACGTCGCTGACTCGAACTGCAATCGTTGCCATGCGGACCTTTCCCAATCGAGCACGACCGACCCGAGCCAGCTTTCCCGAGCCACCGATTTCAGCAAACTGCATCCCAAGCTGTCGTTTGAAAACCTGGAAAAGGATCCGAGTACTCTCCTGTTCAGTCACACCCAGCACATGCGCCCCGGGCAACCGAAAACACCTGGTGATGCTGCGATCAAGAAATTGACAGATCTCAAGCCGGAGCATCGAGCCAAGTACGCCAATCGTGCGGATGCTGCCGGTTTGATTCAATTGACATGTTCCGATTGCCATGACAGGGACACCCCTGTTCCAGGCGCGGAAGGTTTGGAAGCCTTCGATGCGATCGCGGCTTCGGGGTTGGCCATCCCGAGCTCCACGCACCGGCTTTATAACCCCGTCGATTTCGAGAAACATTGCATCGCATGCCACACCTTGAACGATCTGCCCCATGGTTTGAATCGAACGCAAACGTTCGAAGCACTACAGCAACGGTTGAAGACGGTCTCGGTTGATGATGCCGAGAAACTGTTGTCGGATCAATCGGGACTTCCATCCAAGATCGCGGAGTTGATCCAAGACCGAAGGGATCGGGCATCGGTCCTCGCATCCCACGTCGCGGATACCTGCAGGAAATGCCACGCGCTCGCCTCGGAGACCGACACCGATCTTGTACAGCGCGTGGACGTCAAAACGCGTTGGCTGGACGACGCAGCGTTCACCCATGGCAAGCACTTGATGGTCGCATGTTCCCACTGTCACGCGGATGCCTACGCTCGTTCCGAGGGCGTTGTCGAATCCGATAGCGAAGCCAGGAAGATCATGATTGCTGGGTTGGACAGCTGCCGTGAGTGCCACATCCAGGCCCCGGGGGATCGGGCGAAGGCCAGTGCTTTCAATCCGCATGTGGCTTCCGCCGATTGCATCGATTGCCATCGCTACCACGTGGACACTCCGCAAACGCCCCCATCGATGGGTTCGCACGATCTCCCTTTCACCACGGCAGCCGCTCCCTTGCGATGGCTTCGGGAAACGGACGCGTCGCGATGAGATTCCATCCTCTTTATGAGAATTTCGCACGACCGTCCTGCACGAGGATCTTTCTCCTCGCGATCGGTGTATCCTCGGTCTTCACGCATGCATGGGCCGACCAACCGATCGAGCAACGCGAAAATGTCAATGCGATAGGTCATGACCAACCGCAATTGGCCCTCAGCCGATGCAACGAATGCCATGCATCCTCGGTCGCAGGGACTCCGGCATGGCAACGTTCGGGTTTGATTTGGTTCGATCAGGATCCACATGCTCAGGCGTATTCCAAACTGCTCAATAGCCAGTCGCAGCGGATCGTCGCGAGGCTTGCAGGAATCGAAGCCGCTACCGATAGCCCGGAGTATCGGCAGGTACTGCGCGAGCAGTGCGTCTCTTGCCATGCCAATGAACACGCCAGCGACGATCAAATCAAGCTCGGAATCGACTGCCAAGTTTGCCACGGGCCTGCTTCGGCCTGGGGCGAGGAGCACTATTCCCAGGCCACGCTTTCTCGAGGAATCGATCGGTTCGACGGTTCGGAGCGAATCAACCTAGAATCGATCGAGAGACGGGCGGAGGTATGCAGTTCATGCCATGTGGGTGAGCTCAACCGGGGTGGTGGGTATCGTCCGCGCGAGGTCGATCATCGATTGATGGCGGCCGGGCATCCGATGATGTACTTCGATTTTGAAAACTATCTCGAACGCTATCCCAAGCATTGGGATGTTGCCGAAGAGGATGAGCGCCTGGGACCGTTTCCTGGTTACTCGCGTTGGCAAATCGGAAGATGGGTCGCAGCGAAATCGCGGCTGGAATTGCTGCGGGATCGCGCCGAGCGAGTGCAATCGCCATCCTCGTCAGGAAGCGCGCCGCAACACGATTGGCCTGAATTCACCGAGTCGAGTTGCACGAGTTGCCACTATCCCCTTCTGCCAGAGTCCTGGCGGCAAAGTGCTCGGTCTGCGTACGCTGCGACGTGGGATGATTGGTATCTCGAGCGCATCGAAGTCGCGCTTCCGAAAATGGCGGAGGAGCGATTCATGAACCCATGGTCCGAAGCGGTGGCGCTGCTCCGAAGCAACATGGAATCGCGGAGGCCTGATTCCGCCGCCGTATCCGAACAAACTCGAGCGCTGCTGGTGCTATGTCAGCGGGCGATCGAAGCGTCGGGCGCATCGGATGCAGGGTTGATCCGCGATCGGTTGGAAACATTATTGGATGATGAATCGATTGCGACATCGTGGGAACAGGGCGCTCAATGGGCAAATTCGGCACGGGTGCTCGCGGATGCTCTCGGTTGGGATCGGCCCGATGCACCGTTGGACGGGAGGCCCAGGGGCCGATTCTTTGATCACCCTGCAACGTGGGATCCAATCACGGCTTCGTCCCCCTTCCAGGGAGCGGAATGGTTTCGACCAGAGTCCCTTTTCCAATATCGTGAATCTCTCCGGCAACGACTTGGACCTAGACCATGAAATCGTTAGTGGATCGTCAAGTTGGAACGCGCATCGCCTTGATGCTGCAGGACGTGCAGCATCGCGATGGATACGTCAGCGCCCAGGAAATCGAGCGGATTGCGGGCCAGGTCGGCGAACCCGTGCGAGTGATCCAGGATGTGGTCAGTTTCTTCCCGCATTATCGCAGAAACCAACCCCCAGCCTGTCAGGTCGCGATATGCCGAGACATGAGCTGCCGGTTGCGAGGTTCGGTCGAAGCGGCGAAGCAACTCCGAGCGCTCGAGCATGAACGCGGACGCGATCAATTGGAGATCCACGAGGCATCGTGTCTCGGTCGCTGCGATCGAGCTCCTGCCATGATCGTGGAACATGGGAACCACCAGTCGCAGCTGTTTGTCAGCCGAAAAGTCGACGAATACGCCGGTATCGTTCGCTCCATTCTCGACGGAAATCCTACGGTGGCGGATACCGACCGGTCGACCGCCGATGCCACGCTCGCGAGAGGTGAGATCGACTGTTATCGCTCGGGTTCCGATGGGTCGACTGTTTCCTATGCGGCGATCCGACGATTCGTGCAGGACCCGAGTCCGGAACGAGTGATCCAATCTCTTCGTATCGCTGGCTTGCTCGGCATGGGAGGAGCCGGTGCGCCCGCGTATAGCAAATGGGAAGAGGCCCGAGTTGCGAAAGGCGAAGCCAAATACATTGTCTGCAATGCGGACGAGAGTGAACCGGGAACGTTTAAGGATCGGGACATCCTACTCGCGGCACCGCATCTGGTCATCGAAGGCATGACCATGGCCGCGCTCGTCTGCGGAGCGAAACAGGGCTATATCTACATTCGTCACGAATATCAGGAGCAAATCAAACGACTCAAAGAAGCCATTGCCGACGCCGAAACCGTCGGCGCATGCGGGCCGAATATTTTTCAGAGCGGTCGGTCGTTCCGCTTGGAAGTATTTGTTTCGCCAGGCGGTTACGTTTGCGGCGAGCAAACCGCGCTCATCGAAGCCTTGGAGGGAAAGCGGTCGGAGCCTCGCAACCGACCACCTGAGCTTCAGACCAATGGACTCTACGACCAGCCGACCGTTCTCAACAACGTAGAAACCTTTGCCTGGGTCCCGTCGATCCTGCTTCGAACCCCGAAAACCGAAGATCTCGAAAAGGAAAAAGCGAATCAAGCTGGCGGTGAACCCGACCCGGCCGGATTGTGGTTCAAGTATGCGGGCAGGAATCGAGCGCGAGGCAAACGGTATTTTTCGATTAGCGGCGACGTCCAGCAACCCGGGGCGTACGAAGTGCCATGCGGAATTCCGCTCGGCGAACTGATCGACCACTTTGCGGGTGGGATGAGGGATGGAATGACGCTTCAGGCCGTCGCGCTCAGTGGCCCCTCAGGAGGCTTTTTGCCTTCTCTTTTGCCGGATCGATCGATTCGATTTCCGAAAAAAGTCGATCGCGACGGGAATGAAACCACCGAATTCAAATACCCGAGCCTGACCAGTGCGCCAACAGACATTCGGCTATTGCCACTCGACATCGATGCCTCGCGCGAGATCGGATTCATGCTTGGAGCAGGGATCGTCGTCTACGGTTCCAATGCCGACATGCTCGATCAAGCGATCGCCTGCAGTCGCTTTTATCAGAGGGAATCGTGTGGCAAATGCGTTCCGTGCCGTATCGGTTCACGAAAGATCGTCGATATGGCTGAGCAATTGGGTTCAGATCCCAAGGCAGCATCCCTCGTACCTCAGTTTGCCGACCATGCCAACCTGCTGTCGCGAATCATGAAAACAACGAGCATTTGCGGGCTCGGGCAGGTCGCCAGCGAACCGCTGCGAACGTATCTCCGATTCTTTCACTCGTCCAAACGCTAGGAGAGAGCCAGCACCATGGCAGTAGAGCCCGACGATATCGATGGGGTTGAGTACATCAGCGCACGCGAGGAAGCGCTCTTCGCGCGCGACATCGATGGACAGCTGATCCGCGCCGCCGATGCGACTCTCAACGACCTCGTTCAGGATGTGCGCATCACCATCGATGGTCAGTCTGTCGTGGTCAAGAAAGCGGTACCGCTCCGAAACTCGCAAGGGGTCGTGGTCGTCAACGACCGAGGGGAGCCGATTCCACGCCCCACAACGATCTACGATGCCGTGACCCAGTTGTACGTCAAAAGCGTGGATGATGTTCACCCGGTTCCCATCCTGTGCCACCGCGAGCATCTCAATCCCGTCGGCGTTTGCCGGGTCTGCCTCGTTGAGATCGAGGAACGGCGCAAGAGCGGACGCGTCAAACGGGACTTGGTCTCCAGTTGCACGTACCATGTCAAAGAGGGAATGATCATCACCACGCTCGCGAGCCAAGAGAACCCAAAGACGGTCGAAGCGATTCGGGACTCGGTCGCTGTCATCGTTGAATTGCTAGCCTCCGAGCACCTCGATGCCGAGGACTGGAGTTCGCTCTCTCAGGAAGCGAAACGGCACGAACCGAACGAACTGAAGAAATTGGTCCGGCAGTTCCTTCCTGCCTCGCAATCGCTACGGTTTCCATCGAGTTCCCTGGCGGGGCAGCGGGGAAGGGATCACTCGTCCGAGATCATCGCCGTCAATCACGACGCCTGCATCCTGTGCCAGCGTTGTACCCGTGCATGCAATGACATCAAGCAAAATGATGTAATGGCGAGAAATGGAAAAGGGTATCACGCCCGGATCGCATTCGATACGGATCTGCCGATGCTGGAGAGTTCCTGTGTTTCCTGTGGGGAATGCGTCATCTCATGCCCGACCGATGCGTTGCAATTTCGCTCGCTGGTCGTCGAAAAGCAGGTTGAAAAAATAAAAGACACCATCGATTTCACGCAGCGAGGAGATCGAGGAGATCGCGGCACCAGCTCGATTGTCACCCCCGAGGAGATGCTCGAGATTCCGATCTTCGCCGGGATTCCTTACAAATTTCTCCAGTTCAACGGCGGCGCGTGCGTACGACGCAGACTGCAGCCAGGAGAGGTGCTGTGCCGCGAGGGAGAATACGGGGCGACCGCTTTTCTGATCCAGCATGGGAAGTTTGAAATTCAATTCAGCCGCAACAAAAAACCGGCCTCGCGCTCTGCTGCTAACCCCTCGGCCGGTTGGTTGTCTCGATGGTTCGGAAGTGGCGCGAGTCCAGCGGTTCCTCTTCTCGCGACCGGCAGCGATACCGCTATGGAACCCGATGCAGCGAAACTGTTTCGCGGGGTCGAGGATGTGATCCTTGGCGAAATGGCTTGCCTCAACCGCTACCCTCGAACGGCCACCGTCGTTGCTGTCGAAGCGTCCGAGGTCATCGAAATCGGCAGCAATGTTTTGTACATGCTGCAGCGCAACCAGGCGAGCCGAAAGGTGCTCAATGAAGCCTACCGACGTCATGCGCTCAACTCCGACCTGGAACGATTGCCGATCTTCAAATCTTTTACGCGCGAAGAAGCCAGAAAGATTGCAGCGGGAGTGGAGTTGATGAGTGTCGAGCCTGGTCAACCGATCTTTCGCGAAGGAGAACCGGGAGATGATCTGTTCTTGGTGCGGCTCGGATATGTGAAAGTGAGTCGTCAGCAGGGGATGCGAGAGCAAGTCGTCAATTACATCGGCCCAGGAAATCTCGATGGCGACATCGGTGTCTTCGGCGAGATCGGAGCGCTCTCGAAGCTGTACTCGGAGGAATTGGCGGCCGAGTTCGAGAGGATGAACTATCGTCCCGGTATCCGAACGTCCTCCTGCACCGCGCTGGATCATGTCGAACTCGTTCGGATTCGTGCTGCCCAATTGGCGGAAATCGCGCAAAGCAACCCGGGCTTCAAGAAGACCTTGATCGATCGCACTCGCAAGTTACTGGAGTGGGACGCGCAACGCGATACGAGCGAGAATGTAGCTAAGGCTAATTTCGTTGCTCAGGGCTTGTACAACGCCCAAAGCTTGCTCGTTCTCGATCTCGAATCCTGCACGCGCTGCGATGAATGCACCAAAGCCTGTGCGGATTCGCACGGTGGCGAGACCCGCTTGGTTCGCGAAGGTTTGCGGTACGAGAATTTTCTAGTGGCGACGAGCTGCCGATCGTGCACGGATCCCTATTGCCTCGTCGGTTGTCCCGTAAACGCCATCTTTCGAGAGGGGGACAAAGAGATCGTCATCGAAGATCACTGCATCGGTTGTGGGCAATGCGCGACCAACTGCCCCTATGGCAACATCACCATGTTTGGTCATCAAGAAGGGTATCGCGTCGATGGAAATCGGCAGATCCCGATCATCCGTCAGAAAGCTACGACTTGCGATCAATGCAAGAGCATCGGTGGTACGCCTCGATGCGTTTACTCATGCCCGCATGATGCGGCGTTTCGGATGAGCGGTGAAGAACTCAGGCAAGCAGTCGCGAGCAAGTTCGCGGAATCGCGTTACTTCTCGGGAATAATGCGAGGGCCTTCGGCTTCGTAGCGGCCTTCGCCCCCTTGTTGGAGTCCGCCGTGAGACCAGAGAAGCCAAGTCTTGCGTTGAAACAGCCAGCCGGAGTAATCCATCCCGACGGTCCCTTCGTTCGCAGCGCGCCGCTCGCCACTCAGGCGAAAGGGGGTTCCTCCGCCGACATAGCCGATCGTGTGATGGCAATCGGTACTCGGCTTGGCGTGCGGGCTGATACATCGCGGGCAGCCCGCTCGCTGCATGCCGGGTTCGCAATAACGCCCGGACCTCTTGCCGGCACCGACCTCTATGCCTCTCCCTTCCAGCACGTAGGTTTGTTCGCGAGCGTCGTCCCGGTTTCCAAGCACCGTGACATGTTCGCGATCAACCAAGGGAAGCTGGCTTCGAAAAGTAGCAAAGACCGGACCGGTGGCGACCTCTCGAGCAATGGCTGGTGAGGGTCTGGAAGCAGGTTCCTCCCATGCCAAGCTGGCTTGGCCCAGGATCGCGAGCGTTAGTCCTACGGTTACGGTGCAGCGCATGATTCTCGGTTCCGATGCTTCTCCGACGACTCCTCATTGTTGGTCGAATCGGCAAACATTCCATGACCGAATCAATCAAGAGAATCGTGGTCTTTCAGACTCCTCCTTCGTTACAGAGTGACGCTACCGATTCCGTAACTGCTACATCTTTCCGGTTGTGGGTGGAGTCCTCGCATCGGCTATTGGGATTCGCATCGAGTCGCAATCCGAGTCACCAGCCAGTAGTGATGGCTAGCATTCCCAATTCACCCAATTGATAAATTTTGCCTAATCGAAACATTCGCAGTGTTTCTTTTCCACGCGAACTTGTTGGGGGGACGATACCTGTTTCGTATCCGCTAGGAACGGATTCCAAAGTTTGGAAAATCGAAATTTCAAAAGAAATTGCTCAAGAAAAATGCGAGGTGGATTTCGGTTCTCACGCTAACCGTAGCCACAGGGTACGGTGCGCTCGAGGTCCGCGCCCAGGACTCGCTAAATACGCTCCCGCCTGAACTTGCCGAACCCAGGAGCCTTGCTCCGCTGGACGCGATCCCTTCCGAGTTGCCTCCGGCGGCCGATTTCGCACCAGAATCGCCACCCTACTTCCAATCTCGGTTTGACGCGCCGCTGGGGTATACCGGACGCAGTTCGATCCAGCCGGGTGAGACCCAGAGCACCAATCACTTCATCCCGATCGAAGACCGTTGGCGTATTGGATCACCGACGTGGGATCGCTATGGCAAAGGGCATCCGGTCGGAGACGATTACCCCTTCGTGCAGGGGGCATGGTATGACCCTTACAACCAAAACGTGCTCAAAGGGGATTACCCGATCGCTGGTCAGGATACGTTTCTCAAGCTAACGTTTCGACAACTGAACTTGTTCGAGTATCGGCAAACCCCCATTCCGACCACTCCGTTCGAGACCATGCAAAATCCGGGGTTCATTGAATTCTTCGGCGATCCAAATCAGTTTTTCTTCACGCAGTACAACTCGGCTGCGATCGATCTGTTCAAGGGAAATACGGTCTTTCGACCTGTCGACTGGCGACTGCGTGTCAATTTCATATTCAACCAGAACTACCTGAAGGTCTATGAACTTGGTGTCGTTTCCCCCGATGCAACCTCGGGAACGAATCGCCACCGGACGGATTTCGCCTTGGAGGAGTGGTTTTACGAAACCAAAATCGCGGACCTCAGTCCCAACTACGACTTTGTGTCCGTTCGAGCGGGTTCCCAGTTTTTCACGAGCGATTTTCGCGGGTTTATTTTCTCGGATACCAACCGCGGAGTTCGCCTGTTCGGTAATCGCCTCAGCAACCAAGACCAGTTCAATGTTCTTTGGTTCGATCAGACCGAGAAGGATACCAACAGCCTGCTCAATACCTTTGACGACCGGCATCAAAACACCGTCATTTTGAATTACTACCGAAACGACTTTGTCTTTCCGGGTTACAACGCACAACTCAGTTTTCACTACAACCGCGACCAGGCGTCGGAAAAGTTTGATCAAAACGATTTCCTGGTGCGTCCCGATCCTGTTGGGGTTTATGCTCCCCATCGTGTCGACGCTTATTACCTGGGTTGGACGGGTAATGGTCATATCAATCGCTACAACGTCAATCATGCCATGTACTTTGTGACAGGGCATGATGAACTCAACCCACTGGCCGGATCCCCGCAGACAATTTCTGCCTTCATGGGAGCGATCGAGGTATCGTATGATCGGGACTGGGCCAGATTTCGGGCATCCTATTTCTTTGCGTCCGGGGATTCTGATCCCAACGACGACCGGGCTACGGGTTTCGACACCATCATGGACAACCCCAATTTCGCCGGTGGGGAGTTCAGTTATTGGAATAGACAGCAAATAAGACTCTTCGGGGTCAACTTGGTGCAGCGGCAAAGCTTGGTACCCGATCTGCGGTCGAGCAAATTCCAAGGGCAGACGAATTTCGTCAATCCGGGGCTGCATCTCGTGAATGCTGGCTTTGATGCGGATTTGACCCCGAAGGTGAAATGGATCAACAACGCCAACTATCTTTGGTTCAACCAGACCGCAACGTTGGAGACCTACACGTTTCAGAGCAACATTCGGAATCAAATCGGCCTGGATCTGAGTTCGGGAATTGAATATCGTCCGTGGTTGAACAACAACGCGATCATTGTCGGCGGGATCTCCGGATTGGTGGTTGGTCAAGGGTTTCGGGATTTGTACCAACCGCTCAATGGCGACGTTCCGAATCTCGCGGCAGGTTTTCTCGAGGCTTCGTTTGAGTATTAGCCAATGCGTCTTTCACCTCATGAGTCCAGATGTATCGGTCGCATGAAGGTGTCGATTTGGTTGTCGGCGTTTCAGATCGTATGCTTGTCCACGGCGTGGGGGCAGACGGCGCCGCCTTTGCAATCGCCGGGTTCTAAGTTTCACGTGCCGAGCGTCCCGGCGCCGGCGGGGACCGATCCGTGGGGACCAGCGCGGTCGCTGGGGATTGCGGGCAACGACTCGTACCCGATTCCGAAGGAGCTGGCTGGAGTCGATTTGTATCGCCAGTCCAAGGGGGATGCTGCGATGAAGAGCCAATCCTGCATTCACTGCCACACCGACGTTGGAACAATGCACCCTCCCAATACGGTGAGCATCGGCTGTGTCGATTGTCATGGAGGGAATCCTTTTGCATTCACCAAGGATCGAGCGCACGTCGCGCCGCGGTACCCGAGTCTGTGGCCGAACTCTGCCAATCCTGTGCGCAGCTATACGCTCCTCAACCATGAGGATCCCGAGTTCATTCGCTTCGTCAATCCTGGCGATCTGAGGGTTGCGCATATCGCATGTGGGCAGTGCCATGCCAACGAAGTATTGCAATTGCGCAAGAGCATGATGACACACGGTTGCATGCTGTGGGGAGCGGCCCTGTACAACAATGGTGCGACGCCGAACAAATGGGCTCGCTATGGCGAAAGCTACTCGATGGATGGCCGATCCCAACGATTGCAAAACGTCCCGGCACCAACCCAATACGAGATCGATTTCAAAGGGATGGTTCCTTTCCTCGACCCTCTTCCTCGATTCGAAACCTCGCAGCCCGGGAACATTCTTCGCATCTTTGAACGAGGTGGCCGTTTCCGCGCTGAGACCGGGATTCCGGAGAGGCTCGAGGAGCCTGGACGACCGCGCGAGAGGCTCAGCAACCGGGGATTGGGAACGGACAACAGGACCGACCCGGTGTTCATTGGTTTGCAAAAAACCCGATTACTCGACCCCACTCTCAATTTCCTCGGGACCAACGACCATCCCGGCGACTATCGAAGCAGCGGGTGCAGCGCCTGCCACGTGATCTACGCCAACGATCGATCCCCGACAGCCTCAGGACCCTTTGCCAAATACGGCCATCATGGGCTCGCCGCATCGGAGAAAGACGACTGGGTAAAGGTCGTCGACCCGACGATCCCGAAGAGCGAGCCTGGGCATCCAATCCAGCACATGTTCACCAACCGCATGCCCACGAGCCAGTGCATGGTGTGTCACATCCACCCGGGCACCAACGTGCTCAACAGCTACTTGGGCTACATGTGGTGGGACAATGAGACGGACGGACAGTGCATGTATCCTCGGCACCAGAAGAATCCGACCGCCGAGCAGATTCTCGAAACCTCGATGTCCAACCCTGAGGAATCGGCCGCGCGCGGTCTGTGGGGAGATCCCGCCTTCCTGGCTCGTGTCAGCGAACTGAATCCCAATCTCAAGCACACACAGTTTGCGGATTTCCATGGACACGGCTGGGTGTTTCGCGCGGTCTTCAAAAAAGATCGCGCCGGAAACCTGCTCGACTATCAAGGCGATCGGGTCGAATCTCCCTCCACTCCTGACCTGATGGCCGCCGTCGCCCCCTCCAGCGATTTGGAAAAGATTCACGGCAAGCAGCGCGATGGTGTGCCGGTCCATTTGATGGACATTCACATGGAGAAAGGGATGCACTGCGTCGATTGCCATTTTTATCAAGATGGCCACGGCGACACCAAGTTGTACGGCGAAGTCCGCGCTGCGATCGAGATCCAGTGCATCGACTGCCATGGCGATGCTTCGCAGTCACTCGTGGACAAGGTGGATCAGCTTTTGCGCACAGGGCAGCCTGCCCAGCTTACGACCTCTGGCCCAGCCTCGGGCGCCCAGCCGACGAACCTGCTGGCTCTTCGAACCGCCTTCGGCAAGCCTCGTTTTGAGATCAAACGGGCCCCGGGCAAGAAACCCCAGCTGATCCAACGCAGCAACGTCGAAGAGAATCTCGAGTGGGTTGTGACTCAGACCGCTGACACCATCAATCCGGACAGCGATGAGTACAATCCACGTTCCCACGCGGCAAAAACCGTGCGGCTCGAGGGTGACGGTCAATTGCGCTGGGGGGGGAGCCACGAGCCTGGCAAATGCGCGCACGACAACAAGAATATGAACTGCATTGCTTGCCACAGCTCCTGGAATCCCAGTTGCTTCGGATGCCATCTGCCACAAAAGGCCAATATCAAAGCCCCCAATCTGCACGACCAGGGGGATATCTCACGCAACCGGATCTCCTACAACTTTCAGACCCTAAGAGACGATGCATACATGCTCTCACGCGACGGCAACGTCACCGGAAATCGCATCGGCCCCGCACGCAGTTCCTGCGCGATCCACGTTGGCAGCTACAACGGCAACCGCGAGTCGGTCTACGTTCAGCAGCAAACCATCAGCGGCGAAGGGCTCAGCGGCATCGCGTTCAGCAGCAACGTGCCCCACACGGTCCGTGGCGGAAACGGTTGGGACTCCCATCAGGCAGGCCGCGCGCCAGGAACGTATGAAACAAAATCCTGTACCGATTGCCATCTCTCGATCAACAACGACAACAACGCGATCATGGCCCAGTTGCTGATGCAGGGGACGGGTAGCATGAATTTCATCGGCAAATATTGCTGGGTCGGGGCAGGTGAACATGGGCTCGAAGGAGTCGTCGTTACCGAGACCACGGAACCCCAGGCGGTCATCGGCAGCTCACTGCACGCCCTCGCTTATCCAGAACATCATCGGGAACACGTCGAGCGCGGTCGAGTCTTGGAGCATGCCCATGAGCACCCGGGACGCGATATTCTCGAAACCCTCAGCCCGCGGTATCGCAAACCGGAGATCCTCTCGCTCCAACACCGTGGCGAGTATTTGTACGCAGCATGCGGTGAAGGAGGATTGCGGGTCTTCGATATCGCGTTTATCGACAACAAAGCGTTCTCCGAACGGATCACGACGGCCCCGGTATCACCGCTCGGACAACAGCTCTATGTGCGAACCCGATATGCGACCTCGGTAGCCGCCCCGACGACCATCGCTCCCGATCCGACTCGCACGCACCGCGCGGAGAACTTCGAACCCGCCATCCCAGGCCGGTATGCGTATATCTACGTCACCGACAAATACGAAGGCTTGATTATGGTATCCGCGGCCACCCTGCTCGACGGAGATCCGACCAATAACTTCCTAAAGCGGGATCTTACGTTCAATCCCAACGGTTTGCTTTGCGGAGCGAGATCGGTCACTCTCGCTGGAAGTTATGCATATGTTTGTTGCGATGCAGGTCTCGTGGTCATCGATTTGACCGACCCCAAGAAACCTTCGGTCGTCTCGGTCGTTGGCAACGATCTCCTCAAGCAACCTCGCAGCGTTGCGGTCCAGTTTCGTTACGCCTTGGTTTGCGATGAAGAAGGGATCAAAGTCTTCGACGTAACGGAGTTGGGTTTCCCGCAGTTTGTACATGAGGTCCCCCTCCATGAAGCGCACAGCATTTATCTCGCTCGAACGTATGCATATGTTGCTGCCGGACATCAGGGGCTGGTCATTCTCGACATCACCAATCCCGCATCTGCATTCGTGGACCAAATCTACGACGCCGAAGGTCGAATCAATGATGCACATGACGTCAAGCTCGGGATTACCAACGTCAGTCAATTCGCTTACATCGCCGATGGCAAGAACGGTCTTCAGGTCGTCCAATTGACTAGCCCGGAAGTCCTCGGCAACGACGGATTCTCTCCACGTCCCAATCCATGCTTGATCGCCACGAGGAAGCTACCCAAGGATGGCCATGCGTTGTGTGTTTCGCGAGGGATGGATCGCGACCGCGCGGTCGATGAATCCGGGAACCAGATCGCGGTCTTCGGCCGAGTCGGTGCCCGACCACTGAACCGCGATGAAGCGATGAGAATGCACCGTCGTCCCGACGGCGGGATCTATCACGTTAGCGACGATCCGTTCGATACGAGAGTGTTCCAGTTCCCGCCCGTTCGACGCTGAGCGATGCAGGCTAGAACCTTCGGTTGAACGAGACTTGGATCTCCGAATCGAAAACTCGGTCGGGTGTTTGCCTCAAAGGTACCACCGATCCAATTCTCAACGAAGACATCGGACCCAGTTGAGCATGGATCCCCGACGTGAGATTGAGCAAGTCAAGTCGGTTGGCGTTGTTGACCAGTTGACCGGCAAGCGGGTTGCCCTGGGGCATATTCAAGACGTCTGCATTTGTGATGGTCGATGTGTAGTGCAATTCGAAGACGCCAGCCAAACCGGTGAAGTAAGGACGGGATGAGTCTCGCCACAACCAACGACCTAAACCGATATCGGTTTGGAGCAAATTCTGCTGATGGAAGACACCGACCTCTTGGTTGTTGTTGACCACCGTATCACCCGAAGTGACAAAGAGGACCTGGCCAAACGATTGCATAAACCACCGATCGTTCAGGGAAAGGGTGGATGCAACGAAAGGCATCAAGGTCACGGTCTCGTTCCGCAAAGTCAGCGATCCGGCATTCCCTGCATCGGGGAAATTGACGTTGAAGTCGCTGCCCGTTGGCAGTCCGATTCCCAACCCAGTCGCGAAGGCGGATGCGTCGTCGGCATACAGCAACCCTTTCAAATACATCGTCATGTTCCCGACGTCCCCTCCATCGGAGGTAATGCCTAAGCCCTGAAAATCCAGTCCGCTGATGAACGGCATGCGCACATCGATCGATGCATTGCCATCGAGGAACGTCTTCTCGAAGCCGAGCAGGTACCTGTGCAGGTCGACCGATTGCTGGATCGGGCCATTCGGGCCAATGGCAACGGTATTCGATGCCGCGTTGAAGAATCCTTTGTATACGAAATAAACTCGATCGGTCGGGACGGAGGTATTGTTTTCCGAAATGTTGTAACTCCCTCCGCCACCGAGCGGTGCGTTGAAGGCAGAGATGTTCTGATCAGCCCCGCCCGGAGTAGACTTGAATGGCATGTAGGATACCTGTGGCGGTAAGGTATCGCCAAACATATTCGGAGCACGTGCGACTCGGACGTAAGTTGCTCGCGATGTATTGCTGCGCGATGCTCTCGAACTCGATGACCGGGATTGCGAAGGTTCGAGTCGATTCTCGTTCGCTGCGCGATCGGTCGACGGGAGGTCGCCCGAGCCTTGGGGCTGAAGATTCTGCTGGCCATGAACTGTCGCCAGGAGACCAATAGTCAGGAAAGCGACAACAATCGTACCGCGGACGACAAACGGAACAGCGCGCATGAAAAGGACCCTCGCTCCCAGGCATATCCGGAGAAATCGCAGGAAATGCAAGCATTAGTTTAGGGATCGTGATTCCCCATTCGCACTGCGCATCGTCATCGAGCCGATCAAATATTGAGCGGATTTGCGAACAAGCCCTGTTGTTTCGGCGCAATCCGACCTTGGATCACTCCGCCAAGTCCTTCAACTGGAGTTCGACGCGCCGCATGTGCTCCTCGAACATGGTATTGCTCGGGTTTCGCTCGTTCAACGTTCTCAGGATCGGCAGGGCTTCTTGGAGATATTCCTTCGCGTTTGGGGAGTCTCCTCGACGTAGGGCCAAGTCGCCAAGAGCGGTCAGGCAGGTCGCGAAATCCGCCTGGATGTCCGGGTCTTCAGCGCTGGATGCTAGCAATTCCCTCTCTAGCCTCAGGGCTTGCGTCCAGGCTTCGTCTGCTTTGTCCCATTGCTCACTTTGCTCGTAGTTGGTGCCGAGACTCATGGAGAGGACTGCCAACTGGGTCTTGTATGGAAGGACATCGGGGTTGGATTCATTGAGTTTTCTCGCCAGACGGGCAGCCTCTTCGTAGATTTCCGTCGCGAGTGCCTCGTTGCCGAGTTCAGAGTAGACCGACCCGAGCATCCGCAGCGCGAGACTGCCATCGAATCGATAGCTCAGCGAGCGAGCGTCTTGGTCGAGTAGTCTTCGGAATTCGTCAACGGATTGTTCGAAAGGTCCGACGGCGGCTTCGACATCGCCTTGTTCAAAGCTGAATTTCCCCAAGCTATACCATCCGCGGGCGAGGTCTCGTCGGAGTTTCGATTGATCGGGTTCCCGTTCCAGCAGTGCGATTCGGCTGTCCTGGGCTTTGCGGATATCGATGAGCCCATCCTTGTGGTTTCCCAGAGCAATTTTTGCGACCCCGAGATTCATCAATGAATTGCATGCGAGTCGTTGGTATTCCAAATCATCGGTGACCAACTCGGCTAATTGGCGTCGCGTGTTCCAGGAAGCCTCGAACATCGCGACGGAGTCCTTCGGGCGATGCTGGGTATTAAAAAGGCTCCCCAATGCGTTGAATGTATCGCTTAAGGCTTTGAGTCGATTCGCTCGGTCTGGTCCCGGGCTCATGAGAGACTGTTGTTGATCGAGGGCCAGCTTCAGTTCGCTCTCGGCGGATTCGAGATTCCCGGTCAGTTGCTGGATCATGCCGACTCGATAGTGGGCTGATGCAACTTCGTCTGCCAGTTTGCTGCTGCCACCGCTTTCCGAAAGGAAGTATTGATAGTGTTTGAGTGCCTTTTCGAGAAGTTCGCGTCTCAGGGGTTGCATGCCGGGCTCGTTGAGCAACTCATCCTCGCTGACGCGTGTGAACAGTTCGTCGACGACTTGCAAAGCTTTTTCGAGACGTGACTCCGAGACAGCGAGCGCGGCGGAGGTGTTTCGGTATCCGATAACGATGGCGGCCATGGTCGAGAGGGCGAGGATTGCGACTGAGCCGATCATGGCTGCGGTCCCTGGGTTTCGACGGCACCATCTCCACAAGCGTTCGGCACGCCCGACTGGTCTGGCGACAATGGGAACACCATCGAGGTATCGTTGCAGATCGTCGGCTAGGTCTTTGCAATTCGCGTATCGCCGTACCGAATCTTTTTGGATCGACTTCAAGCAGATCGTTTCCAAGTCCCGATGGACCGAGGAGTTCAGCTCTCGAAGGCTGACGGGTTGCTTGTCCAGGATTTGACGAATCGTGTCGGGGACACTCGAAGCCACAAATGGAGGACGACCGGTCAGGATGTGGTAGAGGGTCGCGCCGATGGAGTATTGATCCGCCGCGGGGGTGACATTCCCTGCGTCAACCGCTTGTTCGGGTGACATGTAGGACGGCGTTCCCATGACTTGTCCGGCATAGGTCATCGTATTTCCGCTATCGACGATCTTAGCCAGGCCAAAGTCGGTGACCAGCGGTCGATCGGAGCCTTTCTCGATCATGACATTGTGCGGCTTCATATCGCGGTGCAGGATGCCCTGGTCATGTGCCGCTTGGAGGGCGCTAGCGACTTTTTGGATGTAGGCAGCAGCGCGACGATTTTCGAGAGGGCCATCGCGCACCAGATCGAACAGGCTGTCGCCCTGGACAAATCGCATGGCATAGTAGTGAAGCGGGGTGCCACCAGGAGTCTTGCTCGGCACTTCTCCGACTTCATAAACGGAGACAAGGTTGTCGTGTTGCAGCGATGCAGCGGCATGCGCTTCGGTGGTGAATCGACCGAGCGCATCGGCACGAGCCTTGGGGGGCAGCATGTCGAGTTGATCATTGCGCACGATTTTGAGGGCGACGATGCGGTTGGCCGAAATCTGTCTCGCGCGAAAAACGATTCCCATTCCTCCACGGCCTAGTTCCGAGAGAATTTCAAACCCAGGGATCACGGGATAAATCGCCGAGGGCTCTCTTGCGATTGCACGCGACGTTGTCGTCGAAGCCGCGGGCATGGTCGCGAATTCGTCGGTCGCAGGTGCGGGCTCATACAAAACAGTCGCATCCCCATAGGGAGCAGGGGCCAACGTCGCGTTGGGATCCGGCGCGGGTGTCGTTGTTTGGACGAATTGAGCGAGGCTGGGACTGACAGTCTCGAAGGTGGACTGGTACGAATCGATCACATCCCGGCATTCGGGGTATTCGCGAAGGAATGCCTCTTTGTCGATCGGTTCGCCTGCCGATTCCCGGAGTCGCATCTCTTCCAGGACCAGTAACTTGAAAACACCCAGGTCCCGCCTGAGTTCGGGATATTGTTTGAGGTAGAACGCAACCGGAACGCGGTCCCCTTTTTCCCAACGCGATTTCTGGTCTTGTTGCAGCGACTCAAACATACAGCAACGGTATCCATCCCGTTCTCGATGAAAAATCTTTTGTTGGGATAAGCGTTACGGGAACCGATTTAAGGTACGTACTGCGGGACTCGATTTCCAAGACCTCTCGATGTCAGGATAACAGAATCGAGGGCGTTCGGGCAATGAGATTGCCCAAGCGCGAGGACAACAGGCTCATGGACCGCGTCGCTTCTTGCGAGACGATTTTTTCCCTCGCGAGGAGGCTTTGGGTGCTCTTGGCTTGGTGGCGTCCGATTTCGGCCGGCGTCGGGCGGTTCGAAGGGCCGGGGTTGAATGATGCACGACCTTCTCCAAACGGAAGAAGAGTTGTCGGCGTGCCAAGTCGACTTTCTCGATGCGAACGATCAGTTCGTCTCCGAGACGGAAACGGTTTCCCGACCGATATCCTTCGAGCGTGTGTGTTTCTCGATCGAAATGGTAGCGATCCTGCGGCAAACGTTCGACGGGGATTAAGCCATCGACCGGAATCTCCACGCCTCGGACGGTCAGGCCAGCCGACCGGACACCGGCGACGATTCCCGTGAGAAGTTCCCCAACACGACGATCGAGATAGTGCAGCAGTTTGACTCGAACCAATTCCCGCTCGGCATTTTCCGCGGTCTGTTCGGTGTGGCTGCAGTGCTGACCGAGTTTCTCCAAGACCTCGGGGTTTTCTTTGGCCGGTTGTCCTTCGATGAGTTTTTCGACGATTCGATGGACGACCAGATCGGGGTAGCGCCGAATCGGGCTGGTGAAATGGCAATAGTGCGACATGTTCAGGGCGTAGTGGCGTTCGAACTCGCACTGATAGACGGCTTTGCTCATGCTCTTGAGGATGGCGAAGTTGACCGCATACTCGGTGGTTTGACCTTTCACGCTGTCGACCACGCGTTGGATCTCGAAGCGATCCTGCATGTCTTCGGCTTGGATTCCCAGGGCCTTCATGAATTCGGTCAATCGCCGAATCTTGAGGCGATCGGGAGGCGCGTGGGCTCGTCGCAGGAACGGCAACTGCAACGTATCGAGCCAGCGGGCGACCGCTTGGTTGGCGGCCAGCATGAACTCCTCGATGATCTGGTGGCTCTCGGTGTACAGGACGACATGAGCCCCTTTGACTTTGCCCGACCGATCGAGATCGATTTTTACTTCGGGCAGGGTGAGTTCGATGCTGCCATCCCGTTTGCGGTTGGAACGCAGGACCATTGCCAGGGCGTGCATATTCGCGACCAAATCGAAGATGGCTGGGCTCAGTCGCTCGCGCCATGGATCGCGATCTTCCAGGTATTGATCGATCTGTTCGTAATTGAATCGGTGGGCGTTTCGTATGACGCTGTTGTAGACTTCGTTGTGGAGCAAAACACCGTCGGGCGAGTACTCCATGTGAACGGTCTTAGCGAGTCGGCGGCGATCGGGTTGCAGCGAGGCCAGGTGATTGCTGATGGTCTCGGGCAGCATGGGAATCACGCGATCAGGGAGATAAACGCTGTTCCCTCGCTGCTTGGCTTCGTCGTCGAGTTTGCTTCCAACAGGGACGAAAAACGCGACGTCCGCGATGTGGACGAGGAGTTCCCAATTCCCTTTTTCATTGCGGCTCAAGGAGATCGCGTCGTCGAAATCTCGGGCGTCGACTGGATCGATCGTCAGGGTGGGGATGGCGGTTAGATCTTTTCGACCCGCAGGGATAATGTCTTCTTGGAATCGATCCGCCTGCATCCTCGCATCGTCGATGACGTCGGAAGGGAATTCTTCCGGGAGACCGTATTGATGAATCACAGCCAGCGTATCGACGGCTGGATTCTTGAGGCTACCGAGCACTTTCAGGATGACCGCTTCCCCGGGATGCAACGCATCGGGGTACCGGACGATCTCGACGATCACTTTGTCGTTGGTTTCGAGGGGTAGTCCTCGAACATCTCCGACCTGGACCGCGTGTTCCAGTTTCGCTCCATCGATCCATACGGCGGACTTTCCGTCCTCGTTGATGAAGGTGCCGGTGAATTCGCGCCGTGCCCGCGCGACCACTTCGTCGATCTCTCCTTCCGTTTTGCCGCGTCGGTCGCGTACGCGTACCGAGACGGTGTCGCCGTCCATGGCATCTTTACTGCAGGAAGGGGGAATGAAGATATCCGGGATGGCGATGCCAGTCCCGCGCGGTACCTCCACGAAACCGTAGGCTTCGTTGAACGGTCGGCGATAGATGCCAACGATTCGGTTGGAATCCGATTTGGGCTTCGAACCGATCGACGCGGGCCCGGTCGAAGGTGATGGTTCGGAGGATTGGGTAGGGCGGTTTGCGGTAACGACCGGCGCTGGGGGATAGACCAAGTGGTTGGAACCAAACACCAACCGCCCTTGCTTGACGAGCGATTTGATGATGCGCCGAAGCTCCCGATATTCTTCATCGGAGAGCTTCAAGTCGCGTTGGATGGCTCGCGGTTTGGAGGGACGGTACTCGGGTTGGTTTACCCATTCCAACAAACGCAGAGCAAGCGGAGAAGAATTCATCAACCTACACCGCCGATTCGGACGGAATCGTGTACGGAGCGCGATACTCGCGAGTCAGCCATTGATTAGGGGGGTTTTTGCCGAGGAACGTCTCGGACACTGGATCGATCTCGAGGGAGCGTCCCATCTGGATTTGGTAATTTTCAACCTTGTTCGTTGCCAGATGTTCGGCGGTTCGTTGCCAAGCGTCCTCGACCACGGCATCTCCCCCGCGATCTCGCAAAGCGGCAAGAGCCTCTTTGGAGGCGAGCGAGCTTCCTAATCTCAAAGAGATATTCCCGAGATGGCACAAGGCGCTCGAGAGATGCCCATCTTCGACATCGGCGTTCAAGAGTTTGTGATCGCGAGCTCGGATTGCATCGGTAAAGTTCTTGTAATGGTAATCGTCACCACCTCCTTGGAACTGCTTGACCGGATTGCCTTCCAAATCGAAAGCCGTTCCGCTGGTGTAGGAGGTCATCACCAAATATCCCTTGGTTCCTTCGACGATGATTCCGACCTTGGCTCCTTTGTATTCCGGGGTTTCCAGGCCACGCACTTCGAAGACCAACTTGCGACTCCCGTAGTCGTGGACCACGACCTGGGTATTTGCGGTCTCGCCAGCATCTTCATAACCGAATCGACCTCCGAAGGACCAGACCCGGTCGCTGAGCCGGTCTTCGCCGAGCGCCCAGCGGCACAAGTCCATTTGATGGATTCCCTGGTTGCCGAGGTCTCCGTTTCCGTACTCCCACTGCCAATGCCAATCGTAGTGAAACCGCTTCCGAGTCAACGGAAGGATCTGGGCTGGACCGGACCAGAGATCGTAGTCGACCTCCTCGGGAACTTGATAAGTCCCTTTGGGGCCGATGGAATCACGTCGTTTGTAGCACAAGCCGCGAGAAACTTTGACCTCGCCGATGCCTCCGGAACGAATGAACTCCATAGCCTCCCGCATTCCGGGATTGGATCGGCTTTGTGTTCCAGTCTGCACAATACGATTGTGTTTTCGCGCCGCTTGCACAGCCCGTCGTCCTTCGAGGACGTTGTGTGAGACGGGTTTTTCCACGTAGACATCCTTGCCGGCTTGCACTGCCCAAATGGTTCCGAGGGAATGCCAGTGGTTCGGTGTAGCGATGGAAACCGCATGGATCGATGGATCTTCGAGGAGCTTGCGGATATCTCGAACCCATACCGGTTTGCGTCCGCCTTGCTTCTCGGCGGCCGATTCGCAACTGCGTTGTCCATTTTTTTCATCGCAATCGCAGATGTGAGTCACGACCGTCCCCGGCTTGCCAGCGAAGCCATCGATATGGGATTGCCCGCGTCCCCCAGCGCCGACCACCGCAACTTGGATGGTGTCGTTAGGACCGAAGGAAGTAGGTGGCTGTTGCTCCATTCCAAAAACATTGCGGGACTTTGCCGCCAGGAGCGCGGCGGTTGAAAGCATGGAGGTTTCCAGGAAGCGGCGGCGGTTGGATGGATGCATGATCGTGTCGGCGGTGAGAAAAAAGGAGGAAGACCAGCGGGAGAGATCGCAAGCCTAACAGTGTACGCGAATCCCCGTCCGGTTGCACCCCTTTCCGTTTCTAACGGACGAATCGGCACAATCGGGAGAAATAGGGGGGAGTTTTTCATTCCAGCGCCCGTCCGCGATGCTTTGGCCTAAAGTTGCGTGAATGTTTCCAGGGCATCCCAACGTTTTCTGGGCTAACCAGGTCAAAGCCATGCGTTCTCACATTCTTTCCGCGAATTGCTCACTCCTGCTTTTGATGGGAGTGGCTCTCGTGTTTCCCAGCTTGGGATACTGCCAAGAGGCTGCACCCGCGAGCATTCAGGCGGAGATCGGACCGATCCAAAAGACGGTTCGAATGTCGGGATACTTTGCTCCCACGCTGTCGGTCGAGGTCAGCATACCGCTCGAATCCAACCTCGGTTTGAAGGTGATCAAAGCGGTCGAGCATGGTTCGATCGTCAGAGCTGGGGATATCCTCGTTGAACTCGATGCTCGCGATGCGAAGGAGCAGATTGAACAGCAAGAGATTGCCTTCGCTTTGCAAAAGCTCAGCTTGGAAGAAGCTCAGCGCGAGGAAAAAATCGCCAGGCTAAGAGATCCGCTCGATGAGCAGTTCGCAGCCTTGGCAAAGCAACATGCCGATGAGGACTTCGCATTTTTCCGCGATCGCGAATTCCTCATGAACCAGCGATCGGTCGAGCAGTCGATGAAGTCGATGAAGGATTACCTCGACTACAACGCCGAGGAGTTGCGACAACTCGAGAAGATGTACAAGGCAGATGACCTCACCGAGGAATCGGAGGAGATCGTTCTTCGCCGAGCCAAGGATGACTTGGAACGGGCTCGCTTCGCTTTCGAGCG
The DNA here is from genome assembly GCA_046306195.1 of Planctomycetota bacterium. Classification (GTDB taxonomy): domain Bacteria; phylum Planctomycetota; class Planctomycetia; order Pirellulales; family Pirellulaceae; genus JBKCUI01. The sequence goes on from JBKDXO010000169.1 coordinate 52,321, forward strand.
AGAGGAACTCAATCATCGGAGGTCGGTCGAACTGAATCTGCCTCGCGACAAGGAATCTCAGCAAACGCAGCATCGGTTTGCGGAGATCGCTCTCGAGCAATTCAAGCTGATGCGTCCCTTGTTGTTGGAGAAGAGACAGCTCTCGCTCAGAAAACAGCAGATGGACCTCGAGAAAGCGGCCCGAGAGCTCGATAAGCTCCGATCGGACCTTGCGAAATTTCGGATCGAAGCTCCACAGGACGGTACGGTATATTATGGAAAGTGCGTCGATGGTCGATTCGCGAACATCGCGGAGATGCAGGCCAAGCTCCGGCCACACGGGACCGTAAGTGCGAACGAAGTGCTGATGACGATCGTGCGAAACGGTCCCTTGAGTTTCGTCGGGACGGTTCCGGAATCAGAAGCCCCATTCGCAACCAACGGGACCGTTGCCAGTGTGGTTGCGTCGGGATTTCCGCAACTGAAGCTGGACTCCAAGATTCAGCGAACCGCAGCAATTCCAGGACCGGATGGCACCTTCGCGGTTCATTTGGAATTACAAGTCGATGCGCCGAAGAGGATCGTGGCTGGGATGACCGGCAAAGCGAAATGGGTTGCTTACTTCAATGCCAAAGCGTTGACCGTACCGAGCCGATATGTGCACCAAGACACCGACAACGACGACGCAAACTATATATTCGTCCTCGATTCGGAATCCAAGCCGGTGAAGCAATGGGTCGATATCGGTATCGTCTCGGGCGAGCGGACCGAGATCCTCGGCGGCCTGACAGCCGATGACAAACTCGTGGAATCGGACGGACCCAAGAAATGAGCTGGCGCAAACGGCTCGGGGTTCGTTTGTCTTTGGCAGCCTTTCTCGCAATCGGTTCTGCGAATCTGGTTGTGGCGCAGGAACTCAATCGTCCGCAGGGAGAACTTGGACCGGAGCCGAAGCCCGTTCCCGCCCCCTCGAAACTGGAATTGGATTCCGCTATCGAGCGGGGGATCGCGTTTCTCGAACAGAGCCAAAACAAAGACGGTTCCTGGGGCGGTCCGACACTAACCAAAGATTTGAATATTTATGCACCGACGCCGGGGGGGCATCAGGCGTTTCGAGCAGGGACTACGGCGTTGTGTGTCGCCGCGTTGGTTGACTGTCGCGACTATTCCTACCGATCGGATCCGATGATCGAGAAAGGCGAAGAGTGGCTGCTCAAACATCTGCACGACTTGAGACGGGCCAATCAGGATGCGCTCTACAACGTATGGGGGCACGCTTATGGGATCGAAGCCTTGGCTCGTCTGCATACCTACCACGATGGGGACCAAGAACGGCAGAGAGCACTCCTGGCAGAAATCCAGCATCAGATCGATTTACTGCGCCGCTATGAAACCACCAAGGGTGGGTGGGGCTACTATGATTTTCACATGCATCTTCAACGCCCCACCGCGGAGCCTACCAGTTTCACGACAGCCACTGTGCTGTATGCACTGCATCGCGCGCGAGCCATCGGCGCGGAGGTTCCGCAAGATCTCATTGATCGAGGATTGGAAGTCCTACGTCGGCAACAACGCCCCGACCTCGCCTACCTGTACTCCGAGGATATGCGGACGGCGCCGGGATTCGAAGTGAATAAGCCTGGCGGAAGCGTCGGGAGAAGCCAGGCATGCAACTTCGTACTGCGTCTCTACGGAGATAAAAGTGTCAGCGATGCCTCCATGCTGGCTTGGGCCAAACGTCTCTACGCCAGGAATCTGTGGCTCGACATCGGACGCAAGCGTCCCGTTCCCCACGAATCCTGGTTCTTGGTCGCTGGGTATTTCTTCTATTACGGGCACTACTACGCAGCCCTGGGGCTTGATGAATTGCCGGCGGAGTCGAGGTCGGGCATGCAGGATCAACTCGCCCATGTGATCATTCGACTCCAAGAGAAAGACGGCTCGTGGTGGGACTATCCGCTGTACAATTACCACCAACCGTACGGGACAGGGTTCGCGCTCATGACCCTGGTCCGCTGCGTTCGGGATGGATCGGACTGATCGGACTGATCGGTGGGCTCGCTCAGGATTCGAGAGCTTGCTTTTTCAGGGACTCGAGCAATTGCAAGGCTTGGATAGGGGTTAGGCTGTGGAGATCCGTGGCCTTGAGTTTTTCGAGAACTTCGTTCTCTTTCCATTGAAAGAGCGTCAGTTGGAGATGCCCTGATTTTTTGGGGGGTGGCGGTCCCAGGCGGGGTGCATCGTAGCGATTCAGCCGGCTCGATTCCAATTGCCCGAGGATATCCTTCGCGCGCTCGTTGACCGATCGAGGGATGCCGGCGAGCCTGGCGACATGGATGCCGTAACTTTTGTCGGCGCTACCCGGTACGATCCGGTGCAGGAAGATCACCGTGTCATCCCATTCCTTCACCGAAACGTTCCAGTTGCGCACGCTGGTCAACGTGCGCTGCAGTTCGACCAACTCATGGTAGTGGGTCGCGAACAGGACACGCGAACCGTTGTGTTCGTGCAGATATTCCACAATCGCCCAGGCCAAGCTCAGCCCGTCGTAGGTGCTCGTCCCTCGTCCGATCTCGTCGAGGATTACCAGCGATCGTTCGGTCGCGGTATTCAAGATTCTGGCCGTCTCCACCATTTCGACCATGAAGGTACTTTGGCCGCGCGCTAACTCGTCGCTCGCGCCGACCCTCGCGAACAGTTGATCCGCGATTCCGATTGTCGCCCGTTTGGCGGGGACGAAGCATCCCATCTGGGCCATGACCACAATCAAGGCAGTTTGTCGGATGTAAGTGCTCTTGCCTGCCATGTTCGGGCCGGTGATCAACTGAATCCGGCCGTGTTCCGAGCCGAGCATGCAATCGTTGGGGACAAACTTTCCTTTCGCTGATAGTGCATCCAGGACCGGATGTCTTCCTTCTACGATTTCGAGAATCGGTTCCTCCGTAATTTTCGGGCGAGTGTATCCTTGCTTGACCGCGAGTTCCGCAAGCGACGAGAGGCAGTCGAGTTCCGCGAGAATAGCCGCGTTGGTCTGCAGGGGGACGGTCCCTTGCTGGACCCGGTCGCGAAGCTCGAGAAACAATTCGTACTCGAGTTGTTTGGAGGATTCGTCGGCCGTGAGCACCTTTTCTTCGTACTCTTTCAGTTCGGGAGTGATGTAGCGTTCGCAGTTCTTCAGGGTCTGTTTACGAATGTAGGTGGCGGGGATTCGTTCTCGGTGGGTGTTGGTGATCTCGATGTAGTAGCCAAAAACGGAAGTAAAGCCAACCTTCAGGCTGGGGATGCCGGTCGTAGCGCTCTGTTCGGCTTGATAGCGGGCAATCCACTCCTTACCTCCGGAGGCCAAGGCGCGGAGTTCGTCGAGCCGAGCATCGTAGCCTTCGCGAATAAAACCCCCTCCTTTTGCCAGGTGGGGGCATTCGGGCTGGAGAGAGGCGTCCAGTTGCTCAACGATTCCCTCGCACAGGTCGATGCGTTGCTTGAGTTGATCCAGACGCGATGCCGATCGCTGTTCGAGCAGGGCCTTGATTTTTGGCAACTGGCTCGCGGTGCGGCCCACCTGCTGCAGGTCGCGCGGGCTGCATCGGCCCGTCGCCACGCGGGCCAAAAGACGTTCCAGGTCGTAGACCTGGTCGAGCGTTTCTCGAATGCTGGTGCGGAGCCGCGTGTCGGAGACGAGTTCTTCGACCGCCTCGAGGCGCGATTCGATTTGCGCCGCCGACACCAACGGGGAGGAAAGCCATTGGGCCAACCGGCGAGCCCCCATCGGTGTGCGAGTTCGGTCGAGAACCTCGAGCAACGAACCTTCGCGGGACGCAGTCCTTATTGTTTGCGTCAGTTCCAGCGAACGGCGCGTGGCGGAATCGATCTCTAGGCATCGCTGTTGCCGGGCGGGGATCAATTGCTGGATGTGGCTCAGCGAGGTCTTTTGGGTTTCCAGCAGGTAGGCCATGGCCGCCCCGGCAGCCGCAATTGCCAGTCGGTCGATATCTCCCTCCGCCTCCGACTCCCACCCCATCCCGGACAAATCGAGGACGCCGAAATGCTCATGCAGGACTCGACGTGCCTCGTCGATCCCAAACTGCCAGACCGGTCGACGGGTCAGCGCCCAGCGGGAATTCCCATCGGACGCGAGCGACGCATCGTCCTCCCGCATCAAGATTTCCGAGGGTTCTATGCGGGCGATCTGATCTTGCAGTTGCTGAAGACGATACGGACTGGCTTCGAAACGCCCCGTGGACAACTCCACCCAAGCCAGTCCGATCCAAGCATCGCCGGTCGTCGTTCCCGGTTTGGGGACGTAGACCGACAGCAGCACATTTCCCGTGGATGGATCGAGCAGCGATTCGTCAGTCAGAGTGCCGGCGGTCACGATTCGCTGCACTTCGCGTCGCACCAGCCCCTTGGCGGTGGCGGGATCCTCAACCTGTTCGCAAACGGCCACTCGGAATCCCTGCCGCACCAATTTGGCCAAATAGCCGTCTAGTTGATGGTGAGGAAATCCCGCCATTGGGATTGGGTTTTCCCCCTTGTCGCGACTCGTTAACGTCAAACCCAGCACACGAGCCGCCGTCTTGGCGTCCTCGTGAAACAGTTCGTAGAAGTCTCCCATGCGAAACAAGAGGATCGCGTCGCCGCTCGCGGCTTTGGCTTCCTCGTATTGACGCATCATCGGAGACTGACTCATTCGGATTCCTGTTCTCGGATCAATCGCCAAGGGGTAGGTGGACAGGAAGGCTGGGTGGTACAGGACAAGCAGTATCGGCCTGTCGGCCAAGGAACGGAAGATGGTTCGAGAAATTCCATGTCGACCAGTTCGAAACGAAGATCCTCGGCGGAGGATGGGAGCCAGTGAACGTTGCCGATTGCAACCCGCTTGACTTCCCCACGGGAGCGTGAAATCGGGCCCTCGTAGTCGAGGTACGCGACCCGGTGGCTGGGCAAAAGTTCCAATGACGCGTTGTTCCAGCCACCTAGCGGGTCGGTCTGGACGGCAAAAGAAAGCAAACCCTTGGAAGCATGCTCCGGATGCTCCAGCAACCAATCCCAGTGATCTCCGCGATTTCCTGAAATCCAGCCGGTGTGATGAAGGATGACGAACCGAAATAGGGAGCCCTTAAAAATTTTCCGACTTTTCCTTTCAAGACCGGTTGGGGGAACCTAATCCCTGTTCGCGTCATCCAAATCGGCGTCATAAACCGCAAAAGCGCACGTTTTTTGGGGGGAATGGCCGTGGGGCGGAAGGATCATGGTCCGGATTGGTTGGCGATCGCAGCGCGATTCCGTTTGCTTTATCCGCACAAATTTGCATCCCCAATCCGTCCAATTATACTCGAACTCAAGTGTTTCAAAGGCGAAACTCCGTTTCAGCAACGGCGTTTTACCCGCCATTACAACCGCCAAGCCAATTGGTTCTAAGGTTATCCGCAAATGGGTATTGATGAAAACAGGTCGAAGAACCGTAGTCTGTCACGTCTCAAGGAACGTCGGGCGAGCTTCCGAACACTGCTGTGTGAGAACCTTGAGCGCCGGGATTTGATGGCTGCGGCCCCGGTATTTGCTCCGGGGACATCCACCGCTTACGTGGACAGCATGATTCGCCAACTAACGCGCATGGGCGCGGAGGGAAGCGATGGTGGCGGAAATGGTGGTTCGGGTAACATCAACTTGTCAGGGAGTCGCTGGTCGAATCCTGTCGGTGGTCCCAGTCCGAATCTCGGAGACCCCGCCACCGTCACATGGAGCATCGTGCCTGATGGTACGCAGGTTACGAATATCGCAGGTGGTCTTGCGTCATCGAATCTGATTTCCTTCATGGATGGGATCTATGGTGGTGGTTCTGGGCCGGTCGAAAATCGTCCTTGGTTTGGAATTTTCGCGAAGACATACGATACATGGTCGTCGCTGTCGGGACTCAAGTTTGTCTACGAGCCGCAGGACGACGGCGCTCCCTACCAAGCTGCCTCGCGCGGGGTTGCGGGTGTGCGCGGGGATGTGCGCATCGGTGGTGCCCGGATCGACGGCGATTTTGGGATCCTTGCGTTCAATTTCTACCCGAACGGTTCCGGTGACTCAGGGACCGACGGGGACATGGTCATCGATACCGCGGATCGGTTTTACCGCGATTCTTCGGACGGACCTACCGGAGAAAATCGAGCGTTGTTCAATGTGTTGGCGCACGAATCTGGTCACGGGATCGGTCTTGGTCACGTGATACCAACCAACGAAACAAAACTGATGGAGCCATTCATTTCGGTTGCGTTTTCCGGTCCGCAGCACGATGACATCATCGCCGCGCAAACTGTGTACGGAGACGATTTCGAAAACAATGACACACGGGACACTGCGTCCAACCTGGGAGTGGTCACGAAAGGAACCACTCAGCTTCGCAATCTCTCGATCGATCGGAGTGAATCGACCGATTTGTTCTCGTTCACGCTGGTCGACACCGGGATTCGCAGTATTCGAGTGGTCCCACAGGGGTTTGAGTATTCGGTAGGCCCGCAGGGGGGATCACCGAGCCTGACAAACTCCCGTCTGTACCGAGATCTCTCGTTTCAAATTGAGAAGCGAAACGGCGACATTATTGCTTCAGCGGCATCGCAGCCCAGCGGAATTGCTGAGATTATCAATAATCCGGGATTGTCGGCGGGAACTTACTTGCTCAGGATCAACGGGACGCCCGGCGAGACCCAACTGTTTGACCTGGTACTGGAGGGTGGAGGATCGCTCCTCGCGTCATCTTCGGACGGAGGTCCTCGACTGATCGGCGTTCAGCCCAACAACAGCGAATTGATCGAGAACGGAGCAATTCGGACGGTATCGCCGCGGGAACTGACGTTCCGATTCGATGACAAGCAAGTTATCGACCCCAAGACGACCAGTGGTATTCGAGTGTCCCGTGCGGGTGGTGATGGAAGCTTTGGTCTTCCGAGTGCTTCCTCCGACTTCGGTTCCAACGGCAGGGTCGATATTCAGTTGACCTCCAAGATGGCGTCGGAGCCCCTCAATGTTTCGGTAACTGTGGCCGATTTGGGTACGAGTACGTCACCGCAATTGAGCATGGTCGGATCGAACGTTTCGATTGTCCTCAACTCCAGGATCGGATCGCGAGTCACTGGCCAAAGCTTGGTGAACGCCATCAATGCGGCCGGTTCTCCGGTCGCGAGCAAGCTGACGGCTCGGATCAACGGTGGTTGGGCTTCGGCGCCGCTCGGTGAATTTGCGATCACTTCCCCAGTTCAACTTTCCTCCAGCAACGATCAGGTGATTGTTCCAGGAGCAGTCATCATCGGGGACACGCCGAACGAGAACGAAGTAACGCTTCGATTCGCCGAAAATCTACCGGACGATTTGTACCGATTGGAAATCTTTGGATTCGACGATCCCGGTCGTGGCGTGACCGGTTTGAGAAATGTCGATGGTGGCATGTTCGTACCTAGCGATCCGAAGACACGCCAGGACACCATCGAGTTCCGGTTAGATCTCGGTTCGAAAATCATCGGCGTCGTACCACAACCGGTGCAGCGATTGGAAACCGGTGCCTTGAAGCAGGATCGGGACACGATCGTCATCTATTTTGACGATGAGAAGATGTTTGCCCAGAGAACACTCTTGGACGCTCCAGTCGATGGAAGCGTCGAGGATCCGAAGTTCTATCAACTGGTCGAGACCCAAGACACGGTTCGCAACACGGATGATTTCGTCACCTTCCCGGAACGCGTCACCTACAATGCTTCGGCAAACACGGTCACGTTGAAGTTCGCCGGCGACATCGATAACTTGCGGCGTGGAGGATCGAAGAGCACGTTCCGGTTGCGAGTTGGCACCAAGGAGACCATTCCGAGCGATCCGATCGTTCCGACGAGAGTTTCGGAAGTCGGAACCAGTTTCGACACGGCCGAATCGCTCAATACACTCGCCGCGTTTCCATCCACGCAAACCAGCCTCCTGCTTCGCGGGGAAATCGATCCGGAAAACCATCAGCTTGACCAGATTGGAAGCAACCTCGATCCGGGGACCCGTCGAGTGCCTGAGGCATTCGAGAATTTCATCAATCCCAACTTCACCGGAGATCGTGTCGCTGGCATTCGGACGCTTTACTACAACTTCCAAACCAACTACGGTTCGGTCGGTACAGTCGCACAGACCAACGCGATTAGCGAAAAACAGAAGGCAAGAATTCGAGAGGCGTTTTCGCTTTGGTCGGATCGAATCGGTGTGCAGTTCGTCGAGACCCCGAATAGCGGACTCACGATGGCCTTGGGGGCTTTGGGTGTTCTCACTGGCCCCAACGTGCAGCGACGCGACAGCAATTTCTTTGGGGTTCGAATCGATCCCAACTTCCAGAACAGTCTCGCAGTCTTCTCCGCCGACAACTCGTGGAAAGACAATTATGGCGAGGATTTCACCCGCGCCGCAGCGGCGAGCATTGGCTTGCTGTTGGGATTGGCGAACGCGGGAGATGCCGATCCCTCGACGCTGATGAACTTCGATGACAACTTCATCAACGGCGGTACAGACCGGAATTTCGAGCCGATCTTCCCAGGAAATTTGGATGTCATACGAGGGAGTTTCCTTCACCGGCCTGAAAGCAGCGATATCGACCTGTACCGTTTTGATGTTCCAGCGGGTCCGCTGGGCGCGCTGCGGCAAGGTGCGTTCGTGGCCGAGGTGCTGGCGGAGCGACAGGCTTCCAGCAGTCCGCTCGACGCGAGGCTGGCGCTCTTCAAGCAGACCCAAGCCAGCGCCGTTTCCAATTTGGGTGCTGGGGGGAGCGTGGAGGTCGTCTTCACAGCGGTGGCCCCAGGAAAACTCGGGAACAATCTGCAGATTTTTGTCACGCGAAGCAATCGCGGCCTCGGGCAACCCCCAAGCGTCACGACATTTCCAAATGCGATCGTGATCGATCTGAATTCAACGGCGAATTCCGAGTCCACACTTGGAGATCTCCTCACCGCACTGTCGGCGGACCCCTCTGCGTCGGCTTTGGTTACTATCACCCCCAAGTCGGGCGATCTCAGCACCAAACTCGGTAATCGGGA
>JBKDXO010000170.1:0-52563 GCA_046306195.1 Planctomycetota bacterium
GTGCCGGATGATGTGGAAGTCTTGGACGAGATCTTAGCGAGTCTTCTGGAATGACTGGCTCGGCGTTAACGAGATGGAGTTCTTCGTTCGGATCCTCCAGGGATTTCGGGGCCGTCACGGCCCGAGACAAGAAAAAGGGGCACTGGACCATCGTTCCGCAGCGAGACCAGCCCTGGGCGAAGGCATCCAAGCTCCTAATGCGGGGTTCCCAGCCCAATCGATCGCCCTCCATGAGCGGTTCCACCAGCCGGTCCATCGGTTCCTCTGGTCCAGTTAGTCCAGATTGCTAAGCCGGAGGACAAGTATCCGCAGGTAGGTCGGATTCGCTATACTGTCCAGGACAAACCGGCGAAGCCACACAGTTCAACGCACAATCTATCCCACCGTTCCGCTTCGCTCCAGTCGGGATAGATTGCTATACGTTTACGTTTATCGGCTTCATGCCAGCGACAAACTTACCACCAATGGAAACGTACTCAATGAACAACCTTAGAAATGCGATCGGTATCGTCATTTGCTTGTTCCTATGCCTCGGGTGTAGCCAACAAACAGACTCACCTTCTCAGACATCAGCCGATGGTCTTTGGAAACAAAAGATTTCCCAAATGAACCGAGTCGTTGACATTGCACAATCCGGTGGAACTGAGCAAGAGATTGAGTCCGAGCGAGAAAAGCTGAACGCGTTAGTGAAGCAACTGGATGAGGAGAAGGCAAAGATGAGCGAGAGCGATTGGCGCAATCTCTGTGAGAAATATAACGATGAGGATTCAGCTGCCACGGGGCGAATGGTGTTTGGTGCGGTTGGCATAAAAACAAACAAACCGTGACCCGGCTTCATTGAGGATCAAAACAGACAACGCAACAATCGCTGATAACAAAGTGGTGCGCCGAAAACGCCGCCGGTGCTTTGCTGATTTATTGAAGCGTGGTCTCCGGCGACATCGGTGACCACGGTCGTTCTGGCTTTTAAGATCAACCGGATTTGATTGAGATTCAAGACGTTACGTTCGAACAATAAGGTGGAGACTTTAGTCATGACCGACAAGAATCGCGAAATCCTGCACGCATACTTGTACATTGTGGGTGGGTTTTTAATGGGACTCGGAATGGGTATCTACATTTGCACTTCTTCTTTTTGGCAGACCTTTTTCGATGTTACACAGTTCCCTAAACCTTACCGTGTAATGATCTGGATGACGTTGATTCTTTTAGGACAAATCATCACCGGATATCTTTGGAGGATCAAGTTCGCCGTAGAGCGATCCAACAAACCAGGTCGGCGTAACGACGTCTCGCAATCCAATACTTGAAATCGCCAGAACCACGCGATGCACGCCAAGCCCTCGATTGGCCGTTTTGACTTGCGTTGAGTCAACCGCTCGAGCTGGGTGATCGCTTTCGTTATTCCACTCGAAAAACACATTCCCAACACAAACAATGGCACTGAATTCGCACACCACAATATACGAAACTATCGGGCACGGTTATGCCAAACGCAGGCAACCCGATCCTCGTATCGCTCACGCGATCCAAGCTGCTCTCGGCAATGCGATGACGGTTTGCAATGTTGGCGCAGGTGCTGGATCTTACGAGCCAAGCGACCGAACCGTAACGGCCGTTGAACCATCGCAGACAATGATCGACCAGCGGACGTCATCTTGCCGCGTGATCTGTTCATCGGCTGAAAAACTGCCGTTTGCTGACAGTGAGTTCCATGCGGCAATGGCGATCCTTTCGGTTCACCACTGGACGAACCCTCGCAAGGGTCTTGCCGAGATGAAACGCATCTCGAATCGCCAAGTTGTGTTCACGTTCGATCCCAGCCAACTGGATTCGCTATGGCTTGTGCGGGACTATCTGCCTGAAATTGTCGAATTTGAACGCGGTCGGGCTCTGCCCATTGAGGTCATTGCCGACTGTCTCGGTGCTGCGCAAGTCACGGAGGTTCCAATCCCCCACGACTGTACCGATGGATTTCAAGCGGCGTATTGGCGGCGGCCTGAACTGTATCTCGAAGCGGATGTCCAGGCTACGATTTCTACATTGGCCCAGCTTCCACCGAGTATCATCTCGCCTGCGTTGGACAAATTGAGATCTGATCTTGAATCGGGGGCATGGCACGAACGTTACAGTCATCTTCTAACTAAAGAGTCTATGGATTTTGGATACCGCATCATTGTCGCCGACAAACAGGGATAACATCTAAGAATTTGACATCGCGACCGACGCGTGGAGCGGTGCCGATGCTCAATTTCTCTGTTCAAGAGGCCCGGTTACCTGTCAAGTGCGATTCAGGGTTTCGTGATTAGGGTTTTGATTCCCCAACGGACCCTTGAGGTGATCGTTGTCTGGGCGTTGGTGGGAATGAAAGCAGTTTGACGATCTGCTGTAACCGCCGTTTCTGGTGTGTTTTGCGATGTCTTTCCGGATGCATTGCCTCTCGTTTTGGCCTTTTTGGGGGGGGTGCGTACCTCCAGACAGCAGGGACGTGATGCGCTGAATTGATTTCGCTCGGAGGAGTACTGTTTCGCATGTTGATACGTTTATCCCGTGTCTTGGAAGGCATGCAGTTGTTGCTCAGACCGAGTGACGAGGAACGAGCAATCTTTGTAAATCACCTTAGTTCGCTTCATCTCAATGCCGCAGCGCGGGCAAGCGACGTTGGGCCGAGGCTTAGGGATGTCTCGAGGTGCGTGGCCACTTCCGAGCCAGTACGTCCAACCGATACTAGCTTTCCTGCTCGCCGTGGTTTGGGTTTGGGTTTGAGGTTGGTTCGTGCCGTTGATTTCGGCGTTGTTCGTTTGGTTGGATTGGATGGTGGAGCGACATTGGGTACGAAAGTTGTTTTCGAGCGGGACCTCTTGGCTGTGGCCGTCCTTGCGCTCTTCTTGGGGCGATCAGCGACGGGTTGCCACGCTTGGTGATCCTTCCATTGCGGTCGGTTTCGCCGGATTGAAACTGACGTGGTACGAGTCCGAAATAGGCTGAGACTTCACGACCGTTATTGAATCGATGCGGATCGTCGATGCAGGCAACGCGGATCTCAGCCGTTCGAGGTCCCAAGCCAGGGATAGTTCGAATGCGTTGGATGCGAGGATCGGCCTTGCCTAAGGCTTCGAGTTTCTTGACCACGCTCTCGAGCTGTACGGTGAGGGCGACAAACTGCGTTAGTTCGAGATCGAGTTCCCCTTTCCAGAGTGCATTGGGTTGGCATTCGACGAGCGGTTTTCGGAAGGAGTTGATGCGTTCACGTCCGGAGTGCCAAGCCTTTTCGCCGGTGTCGATGGAGATACCGTGATTGACGAACCAAGCACGAATGGAGCATTTCATCTTGTTGATGCGTGAATCCAGAGTCTTGCGATATTTTACGAGGGAGCGGAATTCGCGGTGGGTTTTGGAGGGCATGTGAACCGCTTTGAGTTCATTAATCGCTGCCCTACGAGAGAGCTTGAGGGCATCGTCTTTGTCAGTTTTGCGTTTGACGTTTGACCCCGCGAAGCTTACGAGAAAACCCGGCAAGCGTCTTCGTTGGTGGAGCAGACGAGGGTTTTCAGGCCGTGGCTGATGGCCAGGTCGTTGATCCAGCCTGAGGGTCCGCACGCTTCCATGACGACGCAGTCGACTTTGTGGTTCTTGAAGAGAGTGTTGAGGTAATTTCGTTCGGTGGGAGCGTTGAGAAACGAGTGCTTTCGAGTTTTGGTGTCGAAAAAGCAGCACATGGTGTTGAATTTCCCGAGGTCAAGTGCGAGAATTTTCAAGGTACGTATGTCCTTTGGGTTTGGGCTTGGAAATTTGTGACGTTTCTGCGTTGCAAGCGCAGAACAAGATCACGGGTCAGAGTCGCCAGATTTTATTCGAAGGGCTCCCACCCCAAACCCAGGACTTACATGGATTCTTTAGCCGCCAACAGGAAACGCTCTTGAGCAAGTCAACCATTGGAATCCTTGCGGGAATGGGTCCTCGTTCGACCGGCCCGTTTCTTGACTTGGTGATTACCGCCTGTCAACAAAAGTACGGCGCGCGCCACGACATCGACTTCCCGAAGATGCTAATTTGCTCCCAACCTGCACCCTTCTACGAAGATCGGCCAATCGATCACGCGGCACTGGAGGCGGCAACGCTCGAAGGTCTTCTGCATCTTCAGTCTGCCGGTGCCGACTTCCTGGCCATAGCTTGCAACACCGTTCACATCTACTATCCGAGACTTGCCGCAGCGGTCACAGTACCGCTTCTCAACATCGTCGAACTCGCGGTCGCCGCCATACCGCGAAGTAAGCAGAACGTTGCGGTGGTTGCGGCTCGCCCAACGATCGCGTCGGGAATCTTCCAATCAGCGCTGGAGGCCGCAAACTTCAACCTCATTGACCCGAACTGGCAAGCAGATGTGGACGCAATGCTTTCGGCTGTGCGAGAAGCAACTGATCCTGAGAAGTTCAAACGCCTCTGGGAATCATTGCTTACGAAAGCTCAAGGCTCCGGAGCCGATGCAGTTCTTCTAGCGTGCCTAGACCTGAGCGGTATCGTCTGTTTCGCTAGCACGCAACTAGTGATCATTGATGCGGCAAACTGTCTGGCTAATTCGGTTGTAGAGACTTGGCTTGCGCAAAATCCGAAGAATTAAGGCAGTGCGCATGCGGCGACGGGCCGCAGTCGCGAAAATTGTCGGCTAACCCTTCAATCGAGAGGACGTCGCCCGGCAAGCCGGGCGACGCCTCCCATCTTAAACGTTCTGGCAAAGGAATCATATGACGAGTCGCATCTTGTTCCTAACTGGCATGACGCCGGATCACCGAATTTTCGAACGACTGCTTCCGTTATTACCGACGGCGGTTGTAATCGACTGGATACGACCGAAACGTTAAGAATCGATTAGCTTGTACCCTTATCGATTGGGCCTGAGCGTTCCCGAAAACGGTCCAACTGTCGTCTGTGGCGTCTCGTTCGGAGGCATTATCGCTCGTGAACTTGCTTATTGCCCAAACGCAAAAGCTTGTGTTCTCGTCTCGTCTATTCGATCTCCACGTGAAATGCCACCTTGGTTTCGAGTTTTACGAATGCTTGCGCCCCTTCCGGTTGAAGCTGCAATGAACCTAACTGGTATACTTGCGTCGTATTGGCCGCGTCAATTAAAGACAAGATCAACATGGCGTCTAACGAAACTTGGTGGCCCATCTGGCGAATGGCATCGTTGGGCGAGTGCGGCAGCGTTAAGTTGGACACCCTCCGCGGGGGCGGATCGAATCCCACTATTTCATATACATGGAGACCGTGACCTAACGTTCCCTATACGTTACACTGGTGCCGATAATGTGATTCACGGAGGTGGACATGTATTGCCGCTAAGTCACAGCGAGGAAATCGCTGAAAAACTACTTCAGATTGCAGCGTAAAGAAGCCAGAACCAAGCGATGCACCCAAGTCGCCGGTCGGCCGCAAATTTTAATCATAGTTTTTTGGCGGCGACATGGGTGATCGCCAACGTTCGGCGACTGACTTGAGCGCCTACTTCACTGAAAACATATGCCCGACCCACTTGCGCGATTACAGGACTGGTACGACAAACACTGCAACGGCGATTGGGAACATTCGTACGGAGTGCGCATCGAGACACTCGACAATCCAGGCTGGTCCCTGCGGATCGACTTATCCGGCACCGAATACTCCGGGTGTAAACTTGCACTGGTCGAGAATGGCATCACCGGTGCAAAACGAACTTGGACGGCGTACTACATCGAGAACGATCAATTCTGTGCCGCCGGTGGTCCATCAACTTTGCCGCTTCTAATTGGTTGCTTCTTCGATTGGATTGACTCACAATGATCGAACGTGGTGGCCGTGAACGAAAACGCGAGGAACCAAACGATGCAACCGAGCGGCGAAGTCGGGCGTTTTGGCTATGGAAGATCTTTCGTCGCGGTCGGCTGATCGTAGGCGTTCGTCGGCTCAAACAGCCACACTTGCATCGAAACTACATGATATGAACGTGACTATTGTTGATGGAGACCTGCTCGACCAGGATGTCGATGTCATCGTCAATGCGTGGAACCGAAACATCATCCCTTGGTGGTTACTTATTCCGCAAGGTGTTTCGGGTGCAATCAAGAAACGAGGTGGCCTCCAACCGTTTCGAGAACTCGGACGAATGGGTGCTATTCCACTCGGGCACGCCGTCGAAACATCTGCTGGAACATTGCCGTTCAAATCAATCATCCATGTCGCTGGCATCAACATGCTGTGGCGATCATCGGAGCGCTCAATTCGTGATTCGGTACGAAACGCAATTTCGGTTGCCCAAAACCGTCGCTATAAATCGCTAGCTCTACCTCTGATCGGTGCTGGATCTGGTGGTGGGAAATCAACGAACGTACAATCGATCATCGAAGACGAACTGACCAAATGCCAGTTCGATGGTGATGTCAGAATCGTCCGGTACTCGAAGACGCCGACGAACAAGCCGGGGGACCGAAGCGGGCGATCGGCCGCTTCCTGATTGAGAATTTACCTGCGCCCGCTTGGTCATCGGGTGCGTTCTGCCATAGAGATAGTCGCGTAGCCCCATGAAGACAAAGTTATTACTCACGGTCCTTTTCATTTTCGCGATCCTTTGGCCGCCCATTTACTCAACTTTTCTTGACCGCGACGTGCGAGCTTGGGTTCACGGCCACGGTCGTATGGAAGACTTCGAGCTTCAACTGCTGCTAGGATCGCAACGATGGGTCATCGACGTTCCAGAAGACAAGAACGGCTGGTTCCTGTCATTGGAGACAGAATCAGAAGGGACTGTACGAACCAGTGGTGGTTCTTCCGTAACGGGAGGGCAAACCATTGTTCTACTAACTAGACGAAACAAGGAAACTAAAACAATTGACTATGTCTGGTATCAGTTGGATTCCCAGCGACAGGTTGAGAAGTCAGAGTCAATCACGATAGCAATGAATCTGCGATCTTCTGGATCTGGCAGCGTGAATGATCCTCTGACATTGGCTGGTGTCACAGCGGTGCGACCTGATGGCATTGTAAAAATCGGGGAACCGATTTATCGTGGCGGCAAGGAGAAGGTGGAAGGTTTTCCCTCTGGCACGAAGGCAGAATATGAGGTTCGTGTCATGTTGTCCCCTCCTGTTAAGACGT
The DNA here is from genome assembly GCA_046306195.1 of Planctomycetota bacterium. Lineage (GTDB taxonomy): Bacteria > Planctomycetota > Planctomycetia > Pirellulales > Pirellulaceae > JBKCUI01. Next base: position 7,132 of record JBKDXO010000170.1, read on the forward strand.
AGGCAGAACAAAGCCGTGCACCAAAGCCCGCGAACGGCTCGAAGTCAATGGATGCTGTCGCGCGAGGGCTTGGTGGCGGCGGTCTGTCTGGCCCACAGGCGGTCGCGATCAATCGTACTCGATTGAATCTTCGGCACAGCGATCCCCGAAATGATGGACCGACCGCATCTGCTCATCCCGCAGGCCGTGATTCCGATCCCCATTCGTTCATCCCATCGAAAACTCGAATCGAACCCGTGCATCGACCAGGGCGGAATGGTACAATCGCCTGACATAGTAACCGAGTACGAGTACCGTCCGTTCGGACTGAGTACGAGTACGAGTATGAAGAGCAGCCAGAACGAGCTGATGCACCGAAGGACTTGGTCGGCGCGGTTGGTCGTGGTGACGTTACTTCTCGTGCTCGGTGGTCGTTTTCGTTATGTGCAGGAGGCTGAAGGAGCAACGCAGTTGGCCTTGATACCGTCAAACACGTAAAGGAAATCGAATACGCGTTCGACATTTCGATTCCCGATGATCGCGCTAGCACGATGCTAACCGTCGGCGACGTCTACGAATTCATTCTGGAAAAAACTGCCGATTCAACCTTGAAATCTAGCACTTGCTTGACCGCCACTACATTCTATGATCTGCGGCGACATCTGCGCTCCCTCGGTTTGTCTCATTCGTCGATTCGTCCGAAAACAGCATTGGATCTCGCAATCCCATTGATTGGGAGACTGGCCTATTGGCAAGCTCTTAGTTCCCAAATGGATTTGCGATTCCCTCGTCTGGGAAGACCTTCATGGCTTGTCCTGCTCAACAGTATGCTTGTCGCGATCGTTGTATATGCTTCCTTTCTTGGTTTCACCCAAAAAAATGTGGCGACCGGAGTTTTCGCGGCCATCGTGCTTGGCGTCACTAGTTCCGCCGTCATGTTGTTGCTGACCCGACCGTTCGCAATTTATCCTGCGTCAAATCGCTCTACAATTCGTGATCTCGTGACAAACCTTGTTGCCATGAACTACAACAAACTCGCTGCTCGTTACTCGACTCGCAATCCAACCGACATTTGGAATGCACTACAATGGATCGTGGCCGAGCAACTTGGAGTTGATCGAAGTGCAGTGGTGCCTCATGCACGATTCGTCCAAGACCTTGGCGCGGACTAACAAGGCAAGTATCAATCCGATGGCCCGAAGCGGGGGATCGGCCGCTTCCTGATGGAGAATCACTTGCCCCCGCTCGGTCATCGGGGGCTTTCTGCCCTGAAACAACATTCGCACAGGAAAACGGAATCATTCCGCAAAACACTGAGGCAACCATGCAGAGGCCACAATATTTCGGACGAGGTTGCACATTGGTTGTCGTTGGGCTTGCGGCACTTCTTAACGCGATTCACGTTCAAAGCAACGAAGCGTGGATAATCGCCATCATGCTGAATATTGGCGTCTTGTATCCAGGGTTTACGATGATCGGACTTGCGGTCTGGCCCAATGCGAACAGGCGGCCAGACGGCAGTTGATTCTGGGGCCAATCGGTTAAAGCCATCAGCACTTGCATCAGCACTTGCATCAGCACTTGGACAGGCATTGCGTTGCGCAGTCGGGGAACGCTTGCAATGGAGGCTGGGAATGGTGATCAAGTTTCCCGTCGAGGAAGCTCATCTATTGATCGTGCCTCGACGCAATGCTCGCATTCCGTTGCCAGCATCCTGACAATGCCTGTCCATTTTTTCCTCCAGTTGTCGCTCGGCGGCGGCTAGGAGCGAGTCGACCCGAAAGTCGAGGGTGTTGTGCTGCGGTGCCTGCTGGCCCATCGGACGCGAGGTCTCTTCTCCGGTCGCCCGGAACTCGGCGTTGCACCCATGACACCGAACCAGCTTGCCGTACAAGTCGATCGGGATGTGAAGCGGCCTACCGCACGTCGGGCAGTTCCTGTGAAATCGAATCGCCCTTTGCATCGATACCGATCCTCCGAAATCGTTCCGCGATCGAAACTCTAAAGCGGGATTATCGGGGGTTAAAGTCCCTCTGTCAATATCATAGTGCGGCTTTAAGGCCCTGTGAGCTTTTTCTTGGTTTTTAGGCTCAGATACACCAGGCCGCAGGACCAGACTTGTCAGAGCCCCGGGTGATGTTACGCCAAGCGTGGACCGATCCTAGGTGCAATGCTAGCATTGCGGAATCACAGAGGGGTGTGCGGGAATGGGTGAGGATGTCGCAGTCGAGGAGTTGAGGGGAGCGGAGTTGAGGGGACCGGAGCGGAGGGGACCGGAGCGGAGGGGATCGGAGCGATCGCCCGGCAAGCGGCGTTCGCTCGACGAGTTGGCTCGGGAAATCCGTTCGATCGAAACGTCTGGGAGGCCGGCGGGGTTGCGAATATCCAGTGGCAGTTCCGCGATGGATGCTTTGTTGCCCGGTGGCGGGTACGGTGCCGGGACCATGATCGAATGGGTGCATGGTGGCGAGGGGTATGGCGAAGGGGCGATGCCCGTGCGAGGATTGGGAAGTTTGTCGTTGGCCATGCGAGTGGCGTTGCAGGGGATGACGGGGGGCAAGTACTTGGTGTTGGTGGACCGTCACCATCGTTTCTATGCACCGGGTTGGATTGGTTTGGGTGGATCGCTCGATCGGTTGATTGTGTTGCGACCGGAATGCGATACCGATGCGATTTGGGGGATGGATCAGGCGTTGCGCAATCCCTCGGTCGGCGCGGTGGTTGCTGCGATGCACCGTTTGGACGACCGCGTTGCGCGTCGATTGCAGTTGGCGACGGAGCACGGTGGCGGGTTGGGGATCTTGGTGCGCGACGCGCATGCGGCGCGACGTTATCCGAGTTGGGCGGATGTGCAGTGGCGCGTACGCCCCTCGATATCCTCGCGAGACTGGCAGACCCGTTGGTTTGATTTGCAATTGATGCGTGCGGGAGAGGGGCGATCGGGAGCTCGATTGCGCATTGGTTTGGACGCTCATGGCCAATGGGTTGATTATTCCGAAGGGATGGGAGTTGCACATGAATCAGCGGGTGCTCTGCATCTGGCTTCCGAATTGGCCAAGCCAGCGCGCCGCCGCAACGGCATCGCCGTCTGAATTGCCACAGCCGGGAACTCCGCGAGTTTTGTACGCCAACGATTCGCGGCGAGGTCGTATTGTCGCCGCTGCGAATGCCATCGCCCGCAAGGCAGGGGTCTTGCCAGGTTTGCCGTTGGCTCAACTGGCGGCTTTATGTCCCAACGCCACATGGGAGCAGCATGATAGCGATGCCGACCTTGAGGAACTTCTCTCTCTTACCGAACAGTTGCAGAGTTTCAGCCCGGTCGTTGGCATCGAGGAACTCGACACGCATGCGTGGTCGGGTCGATCGCTGCGTCAACCGCAGTCGATCCACATGGAAATCGGCGGAACCGCGAGTTGGTTTGGTGGCGAACCTGCCCTGGCGACCGCGCTTCATGCGTGGCTAGCGGTTCGCGGCTATGTTGCGTGCGTCGGCATCGCGGACACGCTCGGCGCCGCCTGGGGGATTGCGAATTATTTTTTTCGTCATCGCATCGCACCCGCGATGGAGTTCCTGGAATCCCAGGGAGGCGGACCAGCAGCGCAGCCCTGGACCGAGATTCTGGACGAGGGCGCGGACCGCGAAGCGTATTTTGCCAAGTATCCGATTGAAGCGCTGCGGCTCGAGCCGGACTGTGTCGCGAAACTGCACCGCTTGGGAATTCGGACGATCGCGCCGCTTCTGCGGTTGCCCCGTTCCTCGTTGCCATCCCGTTTCGGCCCATCGTTGCTGCGGCGTATCGATCAGTGCTTGGGCACGTCCCAGGAACCGATCCGTATTTTTCATGCGAGTGAGCCGCTCGTCTCGGAGCAGGAATGGGAACATCCGATCCGCGAAATGGCTTGGATCGAGACCGCCATCGAGCATGCGAGCGTCGACTTGGGCAAGAAGTTGATCAACAGCGGTTGCGGCGCACTGCGCATCGCATGCCAACTGGTGCTCGAAAAGCAATCGATCGATCTTCGCGCCGACGCGCCGGCAGAGCAGTCCCGAGCCCATGTGATTCAAATCAGTTTGTTTCAAGCGTCCCAGGACCCATCGCATTTGGCATGGCTCCTGAACGGCCAATTGCAATTGCACCCGCCGCGACTCGGCCCCGAACGGGCGATACGCGGGATTCGGCTCGAATGCAACTTGGCTGCCCCCTTGCAGTGGCGACAACACGATCTGTTCGCGGAGGGGAGTGTCCAGCATCGGGATGCAGCCGCCAAACTGATCGATGGCCTGAGCGCTCGGCTTGGTCGCAATCGGGTCGTCGCCGCGTCGATCGTTCGGGATCCGGTTCCCGAGTCCCAAGTCCGGATGCGTCCGTTGACCGGGCTGAGGCCAGACGGTTCGCACCAGGAGACCAAGCGCAAACTGCCGCGGTCTCCCAAGCGGGACTTTGCTCGGGAAGGAACGTTGGCAACTCCAGAGAATGCGTTTTTGTCCCGTCCCTGCGAATTGATCCAGCCGATGGCAGCAGCGGTCGAATGCGAGGCGTGGGGGGAGCCGACGTTGATTTCGATCGATGGCAACCGCTGGAAGATTATCGCCAGCGCGGGTCCGGAGCGCGTGGAGAGCGGGTGGTGGTCCGGCCCCATGCAGCGCCGCGAGTACTATCGCATCGCGCTGGAGTCCGGCGACTGGTGGTGGATCTATCGCGATCTGAGAACCAATTCGTGGTACCTGCACGGCGCATTTGCTTAGCGCTTGCCGCAGTAATCGATCGCTGCAGCGATCTCGGTCTTGAGCCGGAATCGTTCGACGATGCGATCGATGTAACCATGTTCCAAGAGGAACTCGCTAGTCTGAAAACCTTCTGGCAATTCGATTCGAATTGTGGCCTTGATGGTCCGTGGACCGGCAAATCCGATGAGCGCTTTGGGTTCGGCGAAGACCAAATCTCCGAGACTCGCGAAGCTGGCGGCAACCCCGCCCATGGTTGGGTTGGTCAACACACTGATGTAGAGTCCTCCCGCGGCATGGTACCGGGCCAGTGCGGCAGAGACCTTGGCCATCTGCATCAGGGACAGGATCCCCTCATGCATGCGCGCCCCGCCCCCGGAGCCGCTGATGATGATCAACGGCAGATCGTTCGCGGTTGCTCGTTCGATCAGACGCGTGAGCCGTTCGCCGACGACAGAACCCATGCTCCCCATGATGAAGGCCGAGTCGGTGACGGCGATCGCCACGCGTCGGGCTCGAATCATTCCGGTTCCGCACAATGCCGCATCGGTCAATCCGGTGCGATGCTGTTCGGCAGCAAGGCGTTCCGCGTACGATTTCTTGTCGGCGAATTTCAAGGGGTCGGTCGGCAGCACCTGTTCATCGCTGACCTCGAAGGTGCCTTCGTCCAGCACCTGCGAGATCCGCTCGCGCGCGGAGACGTAGTTGTGGTAGCGGCATTTCGGACAGACGTTGAGATTCTTTTCGAGTTCCTTGCGGTAGATCGATTCGCGGCATCCCGGGCATCGAATCCATAAACCTTCGGGAATCCCTCGCTTGAGGATTTCCGGACGCGAGTCGGAGGTGCGATCGGTTGAATCAGCGATTGCCATGGTACAGCTTAGTTGGCCGCGCGGAGACGGCGTTTACGAGTTCTCGTGCTAGTGTCGGATCGTCGAAGTTTCTTCAATAATTTCCCACGAACCATCATCGCATTCGGATTCCCAAAGGTCGCCGAACTCGATCGACTTGAGCTTGCTGGCCACCAGGGTTGCCATCGGTTCGGGGATCACGACGGCGATGGTTTCCTTGGCGTGTTTCTTTTGCAGTTTACCCAATTGCTTGGCAATCCGCGACTCGGCGTCGGCGATGGTTTCGCCCCCAGGGGGATGAAACGCTCGAGGGTTGTCCTGGACCTGCTTGAACAGTTTGGGCTGCTGTCGCTTGATGTCCTCGATGCATTTGCCTTGCCATAACCCATGGTCCAGATTGCGGAAGCAATCGCAGATCTTGAGTTTGCAATGGGCTGCGTCGGCGATTTTGCGAGCCGTTGCTTGGGCGGATTCGCAGGGACCGCAGTAGACCGCGGCGATCGGGATTTGTGCCATTTCGTTAGCTGTTCGCTGGACTTGCTCCAGTCCTGCGGCGGAGAGGGGGATATCGAGACATCCCTTCATCCGTTCCTGTTCATCAAACGAGGTCGAACCGGGTCGAACGACCACTACCTTATTCATACAACATTCCATATGCAGAAACTTCGGGCCGATCGCATCGCTTCAACTCGCTTGAAATTGACGACGCAACCGAGTCATCGCTTGGCAGTAATCTGCTTCGCGGAAAATGGCGGAACCTACCACGAGCAAGTCCGCCCCGTGCGCGGTCGCTGGCCCGACCGTTTGCACATTGATGCCGCCATCGATCTCGAGCAACAACTCGGGACCGAAGTCCCTTCGGAGCTGCGACAAGCGTTGCAAGGCGATCGGATCGAATGGTTGCCCGCCGAACCCGGCAGGCACGCTCATGATCAATATCAGATCGCACTCGCGAACATGAGGCAGCAGGCGTTCCATAGGCGTGCTGGGATTGATGGCGAGGCCAGAAGCCACTCCTTGGCTTCGAATCGAGCGAAGTAGCGGACCGGGGTCCCCGGGCACCGCTTCGATGTGAAAGGTGATGCTGTCTGCGCCCGCCGACACGAATCGGTCCGCATAGGCGGCCGGATCCGAAATCATGAGATGAACATCTAGCTTCAGCGACGTGATTTTTCGAAGGGCTTCCACGATCGGCATGCCATAGGTCAAGTTCGGTACGAAATGACCATCCATGACATCCAAATGGAGCGCATCCACCCCGGACTCCTCGAGCAACTCCACCTCGCGACGCAGATTGGAGAAATCGCACAACAGCAACGACGGGAGAATGGTTGGACGAATTCCCCGAAGGTATTCGATTGTGGCAACCGCGCGAGAACCAGGTTCAGTCATACAAGGTGAGACACCAAAATCCTACAAATCACGATCGATGACGATAACCAACTCAGGGCCCACTCCACAAGAGCCAATCCGGCAGACCCTGCAGGGGAATCGATTGAGCCCGACCGTACTAAACCCTTGCTTTGTAAGGACTTGCCGCTGATCGTGGTCGCATCGATCGCAAGTCTATTTTCCGCGGGGAGTTGCGTCGATCGGTCGTCTTTTCCTCTTTTGTCCCTCGCTCACGCGTCGAGTTATGAAATACCTTGGGGAATCGTCCACCACGGGCGCAAACGGGCCGAAATCGCCGCATCGAGGCGATTGCATCCGGTGGATCGCAAAAGGGTCGCAGGGGTGCGGTCGGCGGCCGCTTTGCCTTGTGAGGCAATACTGAATTTGCTAGTTTCCGTGGGTATGTCTTCCGAGAATGATGGCCCGATCGATGAACACGAGCCGGACGCGGCCGACGAAGTCTTGTCCGCGGCAACACCGGAACTGCTCGAGCAACTCCGGGCCCTGCACAGCGGGAACATCGGGTTTCGCCGGGCTGCGGAGAAGGTGCGCGAATTTCCGCAGGAACCGGGCGTCTACCTGATGAAGGACGTGTCTGGGGTCGTGATCTATGTCGGCAAGGCCAAGAATCTTCGCTCGCGGGCCGGCAGCTATTTCCACGCGTCCGCTGCCGCAGAGATCCGAACTGCTGATTGGATCCACGAAATCGCCGACATCGATTTCCTTGTCTGCGCCAGCGAGGTCGAAGCCTTATTGACCGAGAATCGTTTGATCAAAGATATCCAGCCTCGGCACAATAAGGATCTCAAGGACGACAAAACCTTTCCGTACTTGATGATCACGACGCACGAAGATTATCCGCGCGTCGAGGTGACTCGATCTCCCAAGGACAAAGGAGCCAAGCTGTATGGGCCCTTCACTAGCGCGGGTCAGCTTCGTGGCGCTTTGCAAGTCATCCAGCGCGTCTTCAAATTCCGCACCTGCTCGCTCGACATCGATGAAAATGATCCGCGTTGGCAGTGGTTTCGTCCGTGCCTGCTCGCCTCCATCGACCAGTGCAGCGCTCCGTGCAATCTGCGTATCAGCAAGGAAGACTATCGGCGCGACATCCGGCGTCTGCAGACGTTTCTCGATGGCGGCAGCGAACGGTTGCTCAATCAAATGCGGGACGAAATGAAGGATGCGTCGACCAAGCTCGACTTTGAGCGGGCGGCGCGATTGCGAGATGAAATCCAGCTCCTGGAAAATCTGGATCGACGAGGAGAGATCGATGTGCACGCGCAACCCGAGGTCTTCTACATCGATCCCAAGAAAGGAATGCGGGCGCTGAAGAAAGTCTTGGGGATGGATCGCGAACCTCGAGTGATCGAAGGGGTCGACATCGCCCACCTGGGCGGGACCGATACGGTGGCTTCCGTGGTGCAGTTCCTGGACGGGCTTCCCTTCAAGCCCGGGTATCGCCGCTACAAAATCCAGGGGGTGGATGGGATCGACGATTTTCGATCGATCCACGAAGTCGTGTCTCGGCGATTCAAGCGGAAGTACGAAGAGAACGAGGCGTTCCCCGATTTGCTGATGATCGACGGCGGGAAAGGGCAACTCAACGCTGCTTTGGCAGCATTCCGGGACTGCGATCTAACCCCCCCGACGCTGATCTCGCTCGCTAAAAAGGACGAGGAAATCTATCTGCCCGGGGAGCGAGAGCCTCTGCGGCTGGGGCGGGAATCGTTTGGGCTGCGGCTGCTGCAGTACCTGCGTGACGAAGCCCATCGATTTGCACAGCACTACCACCACATCTTGCGGAACAAAAGTTCGTTCGAGAGAAAAACCGGAGAGAGTGGCAAACGGCAAAGAAACCAGCGCAGAAACCAGTTAGGAAAGGAGCCCAGAAAAGACGAGGAATCCGGCGAGGATTAGTCCCGAAGAGCGGCTTCTGGTCTCCCTCGAAATCGGCATCCTGCGGTATTCTAGAGAGATCCTGTGTCCGCATTTTTCCTCTTCCGTCCTCGCATGAACGAACCAGCATGGCCGACGCGACCCTGCGAAACAAGCCGCTCATCACCTTGCCCCACAAAGCCCTCGCCAATTGGGTGATGGAGACCGCGCTGCTGTGCGAAGCCGACCACATTCGGTGGTGCGATGGTTCCCAGGAGGAATGGGATGAATTGACCGAGGAACTCGTCGAGCGAGGGACGCTGACCCGATTGAATCCCCAGCTTCACCCGAACTCCTTTCTCGCACGGAGCCATCCCTCCGACACTGCTCGGGTCGAGGATCGCACATTCATCTGTTCGCGTCGCGAGGGGGATGCCGGTCCGATGAACCACTGGCGGGATCCCGACGAGATGCGAAGCCTGCTCATCGAGAAGTTCCGCGGCTCCATGCGAGGTCGCACCATGTACGTGGTGCCGTTCTGCATGGGCCCGCTGGACAGCCCGCTCGCGCTCGTGGGAGTCGAAATCACCGATTCCCCATATGTCGTCATCAGCATGCGCATCATGTGCAACATGGGGGAGCCTGTTCTCAAGAAATTGGGTTCCGAGGGACCGTTTGTTCCATGCTTGCACAGTGTCGGAGCTCCATTGGAAGTCGGGCAACGGGATGCCGCTTGGCCGTGCAACGATGAAAAGTACATCGTTCACTTCCCGGAGACTCGCGAGGTATGGTCCTACGGCAGTGGCTATGGTGGCAATGCGCTGCTCGGAAAAAAGTGTGTCGCCCTGCGAATCGCGAGCACGATCGCGCGCGATCATCGTTGGATGGCGGAACATATGCTCATCATGGGCTTGGAAGCGCCCGATGGAGTCAAGACGTACATCACGGCCGCGTTTCCGAGTTCCTGCGGAAAAACCAACTTGGCCATGATCGTTCCCCCCGAACGCTATCGGGATCAAGGATGGAGAACCACCCTCGTCGGCGACGATATCGCATGGTTGTGGCCTGGGAAAACGGGCAAACTGCATGCCATCAACCCAGAGCGAGGTTTCTTCGGCGTTGCGCCAGGTACCTCGTGGCACTCCAATCCCGGTGCCATGCAGGCCATGTCTCGCAACACGATCTTCACCAATGTCGCGCTGACCGATGAACTCGGCGTATGGTGGGAGGGTCTCTCGTCCCCGCCTGCGCACCTGATCGATTGGACCGGCAACGATTGGACCCCCAATTGCGGACGTTTGGCGGCGCATCCCAACTCCCGATTCACCGCGCCGGCGGATCAATGCCCGAACATCGATCCCGATTGGCAAAACCCCGAAGGCGTACCGATCGATGCCATCGTCTTCGGCGGACGCCGGCCAACGACGCTGCCTCTGGTATTCCAAGCGTTCGATTGGACGCACGGGATTTTCTTGGGAGCTACGCAAGGTTCCGAAACCACGGCGGCCGCAACGGGCCAAGTCGGCACGGTTCGAAGAGATCCGATGGCCATGCTTCCGTTTTGCGGTTACAGCATGGGGGACTACTTCGGGCATTGGCTGGAGATGCGAAAATACATCCAGCGCCTCCCGCGCATCTTCCACGTGAACTGGTTCCGCAAGAACGCCCAAGGGAAATTTCTCTGGCCCGGTTTTCGCGAGAATATGCGGGTCCTGGAGTGGATCGTCAATCGATGTCATGGTCGCATCCCAGGGCACGAAACCCCGATCGGCTGGACCCCCGACTGGGTCGACTTCTGCGTCGATGGGCTCGATGGCTTTGATGAGGAGCATTTCGACGCCGCGATGGAATTCTCTCGCGAGGAATGGCTCGCCGAAATCATGAGCCAGGAGGAGTTTTTCCTGAAGCTCTACCACCATATGCCAAAGGAATTGCTTTGCCAGCGTGAGCTTTTGATGGCCCGAATGGCCTAGGCCGCGTCCTCCGCCTCGGTTGACACGCTACGTGATCGGCCTACCATATTCGGTACCGGTTTCGAATGTATTTCACTTTGGGAGGTTTGGAATGAAGAGTTTTATTGCTAGCGCTTTTGCGTTCTTGGTAGCGTTCTCGGCGGTCAGTGTTTTGGCTGACAAGCCAGACATCACCAAGGTCAAGTGCTTGATCTCGGGCGCCGCTGCAAAAGAAGATAAAGCAGCCGATTGGAAGGGTGGCAAGGTTTACTTCTGCTGTGGCAACTGCCTCAAGAAGTTCACCGACGATTCCAAGGCGTTCGCTGCCAAGGCCAATCACCAACTGATCGCCTCGGGTCAAGTGGTTCAAGGCGGATGCCCATTCTCTGGTGGCGAACTCAACAAGGATGCCAGCATTGAATTCAAGGGAGCGAAGATCGGCTTCTGCTGCAACAACTGCAAGGGCAAGGCCGAGAAGATGAGCGACGACGACAAGGTCGAAAAGCTCTTCGGCGACGCAGCGTTCGAGAAGGCCAAGTTTGCCAAGGCTGACAAGAAGTAAGTCAACCATCGTTCGACTCGCATCAAGCTTAAAGAAAAGCCTGCTCGTTCCGAGCAGGCTTTTCTTTTGCGCTGTCACCAAGATATTCGCAGCCGCCTGTAGCTCGTACCCCTGGCACAAGGCGCACGTGAGTTCCTGGATTATCCACCCCCCATGGCAAGGGCTATGACGGTTGGAGGGGTCATGCGAAGAATGAGGGTTGAGCCTGCACAAGTCTGCCGGGACCCAAGAATAAGACGGAAATATTGAAGACTCTGCCTAGACAATATTTGTGGGGTGAGGCAACTTTCCGTAGCGCGCATTCCGCTTGCGGTGAGCGTAGCGATCCTGCGCATCCATTTGTCAAGGGTTTATCAAGCATGTCTGTTGCTGCTCATCCAGTGCCGCTTACTGCAACTCGTACCGATGATCGGTTCTTCTACGGCCCGTTCATCGATTACATGTTGATTGGTGGATTCTCAATCATCTTTTACTTTGCAGTATCGATGTTCATGGCGTCACGGGAGTTCACCGTGTCGCTCATGTACTTTGCCGGCGTCATGGCTTGGGTGGTGAACTGGCCGCACTTCGCTGCAACCAATTTGCGGCTCTATTCCAGCCGCAACGCGATCCGTCAGTATCCTCTGACGGCGACGGTGATCCCAATTGTAATTTTGGCGGGAATGTTCGCGGCACTCTACTGGCCTGAGACAGTGGCTCCTTACTACGTTCTGTTGTTTCTGGTTTGGTCTCCATACCACTTTAGCGGTCAAACGGTGGGGGTGACACTCATCTACGCCCGACGATCAGGTTTTACGTTCAATTCGTTGGACCGTTACGCGTTATCCTTTTTTGTATTTGGAACTTTCTTTTACACGCTCGCCTTGTCGGAGTCGAGCTTGGGAACCGAAACTTACTACGACATCCGGTATCCGAAGTTCGGCATCCCTGACTGGACGCCTCTCCTGGTCGCTCCCTTCATGTGGGGTGGATTTGCCTATCTGGTTTGGTCGTTTCTTTACAAATCCTATACTCAGCGCAAACTGTTCCCGTTGATCATCCTGGTTCCCAGCGTGGCCCAATTGTTCTGGTTTGTCATCGGGAGCAGTCAGCCGGGTTTTTACGAAATGGTTCCCTTCTTCCACAGCCTCCAGTATCTGGTGGTTGCATCATCGATGAAAATCGTGGAGCAGTCGGAATACTCTCCGGCCAAGTGGAATGTGGCCAAGTCGATGTTCTTGTGGTGCGTGGGTGTTGTTGCCCTGGGCGCCGGTTTGTTTTGGCTGTTCCCAATCCTGTTGGAAGTGACGCTGGGAATCCCGGTTTATCTCGCACTCGGAGTTTCCGCAGCTGCGGTGCAACTCCACCATTTCTTCGTGGATGGTGTGATCTGGAAACTCAAACGACAGACGGTCTGCCAGCCTTTGATGATGAATGCAAAACGCATCTTTCAATCTCTACCCTCCTAGTGGGATCCCAGTCATGCCGCTCATTTTTTCATCCGCCGAAGCAGTTTGTGTGTTGCTCAACTTCGGGGTTTTCCGGAAGCTGACATCGATGCTTCTCGGCCTGCTGTTGGTCACGCAAATGCTCGCCGGGCAATCCTGCGCTGAAGAGCGTCCGCGGCTGGCCGATGAAAAGATCGTGATGCGAACAATCGCCGGCGATCTTGTCCTGGGACTTTACCCGGACCTCGCGCCCCAGCATGTCGCGCAACTCATTCGCTTGGTCGAAGCGGGGGTTTATGATGGGACGCACTTCTATCGTTTGCACCCTGGTTTTGTATTGCAAACCTCGACCGCCGAGGACCGAATGATTCCGATGGAAAGCAACCAAGCGGCGCTGATCCATCCGATTCCTGCGGAGTTTTCCGAGCGATTGCATCGCCGCGGTGTCTTGTCGATGGCGAGAGCAGATGGCGATCCGAATAGCGCGGACACATCGTTCTCGATTCTGCTCGGAGATGCCCCTCATCTCGATCGTAACTACACTATTTTTGGAGAACTGCTCGCAGGTTGGGATGTGATCGAAGAGTTTCAAAAAGTCCCCTCCAACGAGCATTGCCCAGCAGTGCGATTAACCATCAACTCGGTCCGGATTTCACGTGAGCCTGCCGAGAGTATCTTGGCACAAAGAGCGGTTGCAACGCCCGTTGCTGTCCCCGCAGAGATCGCCGCCGTGGCGGATGCTCAGCGATTGATCCAAGAGCCATGGAACGAGCGAACGTCCCCCTTGTTGCACGTTGCGATCGTCGGTTTGCTCATCACAGCAATTCTCAATGTCATCGTTTGCCTCAGCCTTTGGTGGTTCCGTTCCTTCCGTGTCGCGCTCTCCTTGCTGCTGATAAGCACTCTATTTGCTTACATTTGCTTTGTCATGACCGCGATTCCCATCGGACGCCGCGAGCCATTGATCGGATTGGGAATCCTCGTAGGCTTGGTTTCCCAATTCAAGCTAATGAGCCTGTTCGATCGCTGCGAACAGCCTCGAAAAATGACCGGTGGCCAACCTGCGTAATGCGCTAGGGCGTAATGCGCTAGTGTAGGACGACGCTTCGCCGTCGTCATCGAGGGAACCGGGTTGGCCCCGACGCGTCGCGCGAGACTTAAAAACACGACGCGGAGCGTCGTGCTACGATGACACAGCCGACAAAAGTCGATTTTCGTTTCCATGAGCCTGAGGCGATAGCCGATTTTTGAAAGTCGAACGAGCTCGGCGAGCGCCTCAGGCTCATTTTTGTCGGCTGTGTCTACGATGGCTACTGATCGGTAGATGGCACGCAAAGTTAGTTTGTTTTTGCTAGCAAGAGCCGATCGGGGCATGGAGGATCGGGGCATGGATTGCTGAGCAGCAGTCGAACTCACCTTGACGCATTGCAAGGATTCTGCGAAGCATCCGGTTGGCGAGGGCTTTGGACGTTCCACTCGGATGCGGATCGGCTCATCGCGCTCCCATGCCTCCCGAGCCGATATGTCCTTTTCTCGATCCCATCGCAATGACCGTCGCCGGCGCGTGATCCGCGAATCGATCGCGACGGACTCCGATTTCGCGGTCGAATCGGCCCGGGCTCAAAAGCGCGCTCGCCGAGCATCGCTCGACGATCGTTCGGAAACTTTGCATACCGGCTACCGAGACCCAGGATACAGCCAATCGGTTCGCAAAACCTGCCAGCAACGCATGGTTCAATTGATCCCGATCCGGCCAGGCTCTCTGGCCTTGGTCTTGGGTACCATGTGGACCATATGGGGCCTGCTGCTGTTGGCCCATTACTTCTTTCATGTGCGAGGCAACGAGACGGGGCGCTCCGGCTTGCTGATCCTGCAGTTGTTCGACGTTCGAAGCCCCCATAGCATTGCGAACTGGATGACTTGCCAACTGTGGATGCTGACCGCGATCGTCGCTTGGATGATCTATCGTATTCGACAGCATAAACTGGACGACTACCGCGCGCGTTATCGGATCTGGATTGTTCTCGCGTGCATCGCTCTGTTCTCCAGCTTCGATACCGCGACTTCCGCCCTCTACTTGCTCGGCCAGTCGATCGATGGTTGGACCCGCAAGGAAATCGGGTATGGAGGTTGGCCACTGGTATTAGCCAGCTACGCGTCCCTCGTCGCGCTGATGGGGCTCCGTCTATCGAGCGAATTGAAGGGAACTCCGACCGCAGTCGCCTTCTGGTTCGGAGGGCTCGTGGCATGGGCGTGCGCCGCGCTGCTGGGGACGGGTTTGCTAAAACTGAATTGGAGCCCTGGTACCATTGATCTCACCGTGGGTGCATGCTGGTTGGGGGGAGTGCTCCTGGTGTTCCAGTCTGCGGGAATGTATTTGCGATACTGTTATCTTCAAGCCCAGAAACGATTCGTCGAACGAGCGATCGCTGCACCGACCAACTTCCGCGTTGGAATGCCCTCGATGCCGAGCATGCCATGGTCGCGAACCAGGTTAACGGAGGGCAAGGCCGCGAACGACGAAGACGACGAGGACAAGGGGCGTGGCGAGAAAGACGACGATATCCTCGATGCGATCCCGAAGAAAACGTGGTTGTCTTGGCGACGAAAATCTTCCGATGTCGAGGAGCTGGATGCGAAAAAGGGGACGAAGTCCGCGACCTCCAAATCAGCCGCTCCTCCGAAAGAACCCAAGCGTCCGATGCGACTGTTCGGCATGCTTCCAAGCCGCATGGAAGCCAACGAACTGCTGGTCGACGAGCCGATCGCGGAAGATTCAGGTGGCCCGGTGGACACCGGCTTGACCAAGAAATCGGGCTGGTTTGGGTTCGGCGGGAACAAATCCACAGAACCTCAAACCCGCTCCGCATCGGCATCTGCGCTCAAGCCCGCGCCCAAGCCTGCAGCGCAGCCTGATCCAACCAAGCAAGATCCCAAACCTGCGAGCAATCCTACGAAGCGAGGGTGGATCCCTGCATTTGGTCGCTCCAAGAGTGCGGTGGACGCTACCGCCGCAAAAGCCGCGACTCCAGCGAAGACTGAGCCGAAGTCCGCGGAATCTAATCAAGCCAAGGAGCTCAAGGGAGCCAAGGAGCCTAAGGCGTCCAAGAAATCTTGGCTACCATTTCGAAAACGTGTCGAATCAACCGGCGCAACCGCGAAAGCTGCGGATACCAAACCCGCCGCGACCAAGTCCTCCGAACTTCCCAAAGAGAAACCGAAAACCGTCAAACCCGCAGCCTCCTCGGACACGAAGTCCACCAAGCGAATCGCTTCGAAAATTTTCGGCTGGCTCGATGGCCTCAAGCTCAAGCCACCTGTGGATGATGCCTCCCCAGTCCGAAGCGCGTCGTCAACAAACAGTGGCAATGAAGCAGGACCGAAGCCGATCGTTTCGTCGGGCACTCCTATTCCAAGCACCTCGGCCAAACCCGCGAACCCTCCATCGCAAACCCAGGGCGACGACGAAGACGATGATGGGTCGAACGACTACCGCTACATGTCGAAGGCGGAGCGCAAACGTTTGCGACGCCAGCAAGGAAACGATCGCAACGCGGCTTGATCAAAGCACGCCGTACGTTTGGAAAGCCTCGGTCGCCGACATCCCCCCGCGAATCGCATCGCGAACTTTATTTTCGCCATGGACTTTGGCGAGCGCAAGCTCGAGGACCTGCTGCTCGACCTGACGAGGGACAACGACGACGCCGTCCCGATCTGCAAACACGAGATCCCCGGCATGGAAGTTGACGCCATCGATCTTCACCGGGATATCGATCTCGACGACCCGTTGTCGATGCAGGCTGTCGTACGGTGAGGTGCCTCGCGCAAAAACGGGAAAGCCCATTTCTGCGATCTTGTCGACATCGCGAACCGCTCCATCGATGATCGCTCCCACGCATCCCCGTTGCATCGCAGCGGTCGTCAACAGTTCTCCCCATATCCCCGACCGGAAGGATCCCCCTGTCGCAGCCACAATCAGATCATCTGGTTGGCAGGCATCGACCGATTGCAATTCCAATTCGTAAGGCTTGGTATCCAAATGGTGCATGTCGACCCACAGCATCGTTCGGCAGCGTCCCACAACGACACTTCGTCCCGACTCGAGCGTCCAAGTCGAACAAGCAAATGAAATGCGCGGTGATTGATGCTGCAAACCAACTTGGTCCAGCGCGTCGCTGACCACGGCCGAATACAGGCTGCGGCGCAGGGCGTCCAAAGGAGAGACAGGCTGATTCATTGTTGTTTTTTCCTCAGGGGTGACTTGGACACCTTCGATGGCTCGATCGCATGTCCGCATTATAGGAGATTGCCGCTAAGATAGGGAAAGAGTCGCGCGATCGATTCGCGCGACCAGAAACACTCCTCCGGAAGGAATCCCCGATGCGAGTCGGCATTGCTGCCTTGATGCACGAATCGAATACCTTCATCACCGAGGCGACCACTCGGGAACGTTTCCGAGAGGACTTGTACGTCACAGGTGTCGAGGTTGCAAATCGACTGCGAGCCAGCCATCACGAGATGGGTGGTTTTTTCGAAGGGCTATCGGGGACTGAGAACCACGTGGGTATCGACGCGGTTCCCCTCGCAGCGTTTCGCGCAACCCCTTCCGGAGTTCTCTGCGCCGGACTGTTGGACGAGTTGCTCAAGGTGTTGTTGTTCGAGATCTCCAACGCGGGACCACTCGATGGGCTTCTCCTTGCGGTCCACGGTGCGGCGGTGGCCGAAGATCATTTGGATGCCGATGGGTACTGGTTAGGTCGCGTTCGCGAAACGGTCGGTCCTCGAATCCCGATCATCGCGACCCTCGATGCCCATGCGAATCTTTCGATGGATATGGTGAACGCCTGCGATGCCTTCGTCGCCTACCTTACGAACCCGCACCTGGATCAACGGGCGCGAGGGATTGAGGCCGCAGGCCTGATGATACGAGCCCTTCGCCAGGAGATACGACCGACCATGGCGGCAGCGTTTCCGCCGATGGTGATCAACATCGAGCGGCAGGGGACGGCCGAACCGCACTTGCAACCTCTGTACGAGTTCGCGGATCGCCAACGACGCGCGCCAAGCGTTCTCACCAACAGCATCTTGCTGGGATTTCCGTACGCGGACGTGCCGGAAATGGGAACATCGACCCTGGTGGTTACGGACGACGACCCGGAACTGGCCCATCGCCTGGCCGAGGATCTTGCATCCAAACTCTGGGACGATCGCGAATCGATGCGAGGGCATCTGGTCAGTGTGGAGGAAGCGATTCAGTTTGCAAAAGAACGAGCGACGGAGCGAGTCTGTCTGCTCGACATGGGAGACAATGTGGGCGGTGGATCATCCGGCGATGGCACGGTCTTGCTCGCTGCCTTGCATCAAACCAAGTTGGGCCCCAGCTTTGTTTGCCTGGCGGACCCCAGCGCGGTCGAGCGATGCAGTGCGTCGGGTGTCGGGAGCCGTTTGATGTTAGAGATCGGCGGGCATTTCGATCGACAGCACGGCATTCCTGTTGCATTGCAAGTCGAGGTGGCGTCGATGCATCGGGGTCAGTTCTCTGAACCACAGGCCAGGCATGGAGGGATTCGAGAGTTCGATCAAGGCGTCACGGCGATCGTGAGAACGATCGACTCCCCGCTCACCATCATGCTGACAACCCGTCGCATGGTCCCATTCAGCCTCGAGCAGCTTCGCAGTTGCGGGCTGGATCCGCGATCATTTCATGTATTGGTTGCGAAGGGAGTGCATGCCCCGCTCGCGGCCTATCGCGAGATCTGCAGTGCATTCGTTCGGGTAAACACACCAGGGTCCACCTGCGCAGACCTCCGTACGATGTCGTTCCTACATCGACGGCGTCCCATGTTTCCGTGGGAGAATCCGCGTAGAATGGTGCAGCCTTGACCGACCCCACACTCCGTGGAAACCAACGCATGGCCGATGCATCTGCCGCAAAACCGCTGCCGGAACTCCCTTCCGCGATTACTGTGCCCGCCTCGAGAAAGCGGCCGAGTGCCGTTTGGCTTTTAACGCTCGCTTGCGCAGCGCTAAGTCTTTGGCTCATCTTCAGCGCCTATCGCAACCAAGGTGACTTGATTGAGATCGAGTTCGATCAAGGGTATGGACTTCAGCCAGCCGATGCCTTGCGATTTCGAGGGATTGAGATCGGACGCGTAGAAAAAATCGATTTGCGTTCCCATCCGCCTGGCGTATTGGCTGTCGTTCGTTTGACTCCCAACGCGCGAGCGGTCATCACGGAAGGAACTCGGTTTTGGATCGTGCGACCGGTGGTCTCACTCGAATCGATTCAGGGATTGGAGACAGTGATCGGTCCCAAGTACATCGCCATGGAACCGGGCAAAGGGAACGAGTCCAACGCACGACGGTTCATCGGTTTGGAAGCTCCGCCTGAGATCCATCCCAAAGAAGGCGCGATAGAAATCGTTCTCGACAGCAAACAACGCCACGGTTTGGCCAGCGGTGCCCCGATCCTCCATCGAGGTTTCCGCGTCGGCGATGTGCTGAGCGTTGAACTCGCCAGCGATGCTCGGAGTGTCATCATGCGAGCCGCGATCGATCCCGAGTACCATGAGCTGGTGCGCAGCAATTCCAAGTTCTGGGTCCGAAGCGGTTGGCGATTCGATCTGGGATTGCGAGGTATCCGTGTCAACGCCGATAGCCTCGGCGAGATTCTTTACGGAGGCGTCGAATTTGCGACACCGAATGCGGAAGGAACGATCGCGGCGACAGGGTCGCGTTTCGAACTGTACGAAGAACCCAACGAAGCGTGGTTGGACTGGCAACCCTCGCTTCCCTACGGTGCTCGATGGGATAACCTTCGGCTTGAGGCCCATCAGTCCCAGCGCGTGGCCTTGAGATGGAAGGAGAAATCCTTCGGCTTCACCGTCGATCGCCAGCGACTCGGTTGGGGATTGATCTTGGACGACGACAGCCTCGTTTGCCGAGACGACCTTTGCATCCCACCCAAGGATGCCATCCAGGATTCCGCAAGCTTCGAGTTCGCTGGTCAATCCCAAGCGATCGCGGAGCCCATCGCAGCGAGCCTCCTGAGTGATGGACATCGATTGGTAAAGATCCCGATCGCATCGAAGGAGTTGGGCTCTGTCGGTCGCTTCAAGGCGAGTAACGTGACCATGGGGAGTACGGTCGCGGCGAAAAAACTCGAAACGCAAGGTGCCAACAAGAGGCTGCCCGTGGATGTGATGGTAGCTGCGCCCGATTCATCGAAGAGTCTCGTGCTCGACGCAGGGCGGCTCACGGCGACTCCCCGAGGTTGGCAGATCGATTCGCGCATACCGATCCCTGCGGAGTTGGACTCGGCACCGGTCTTGGAATCATCCAGTGGGCGATGGATAGGATGCTTGAGTGTTCAACGCGGTACTGCGGTCGTGGCGTTGGTTTCAGAGAACCCATAAACCGCTGGCGATGCCCAGCGAGGAACGTGTGATGAGCAGACGATTGCGATCGGAAGCATGGTTCAATGACCTCTCCAACCCGGGGATGACGGCCATCTATCTGGAACGCTACTTCAACTACGGAATGACCTTGTCCGAGTTGCGGGCAGGCCGACCGATCATCGGTATCGCGCAGTCCGCCAACGACCTTGCGCCTTGCAATCGAGCCCACTTGCAAACGATCGATCGATTGCGCGATGGCGTCCGCGACGCTGGCGGTGTGCCGATGGTCTTTCCGATGCATCCTTTGCAGGAATCCACGCGTCGGCCAACGGCGGCGCTCGATCGCAATCTGGCTTATCTCGGCCTGGTCGAGATCCTGTACGGTTATCCTCTCGATGGAGTGATTTTTACGACGGGTTGTGACAAGACGACGCCGGCTGCCCTGATGGCCGCCGCGACCACCGATCTTCCCTCGTTGATCTTTAACGGAGGCCCGATGCTCAACAGCACCATCGACGGCGAACCTGCCGGTGGCGGAACGATCATTTGGGAAGCCCGACGTAGGCTCGGGGCCGGAGAAATCGACCAGGACGGCTTTCTGCAGCTCCTGGCGGCCGCAACACCGAGCATCGGGCATTGCAACGTGATGGGGACGGCACTGTCGATGAACTGCTTGGCGGAGGCGATGGGGATGGCCCTGCCGGGCTCCGCGGCGATTCCCGCTCCCTATCGCGAACGAGCCCAAGCGGCGCACGCAGCTGGGAAACGGATTGTCGAGATGGTGCGCGAGGACCTGCGTCCGTCGAAGATCCTGACCCGATCCTCGCTGCTCAACGCCATCGTTGTCAATACCGCGATCGGCGGCAGCACCAACTGTCCGCCTCATCTGCTCGCAATCGCACGCCATGCCGGGATCGAGCTGTCGATCCATGACTGGGAAACGACCGGATACGACGTTCCGTTGCTGGTCAATTTACAACCTGCTGGTCGCTATTTGGCGGAAGACTTTCAACATGCCGGCGGCTTGCCGTGCGTGATGAAGGAGTTGTTGCGCGCGGGACGAATCGATGGTGAGATCGCGACAGTGACCGGTCGTACGATGCGCGAGAACCTTGCGGATGCTCCGTGCCCCGACGAGAAAATCATCTGCTCGGTCGATCGGCCGCTCCGCACGCAAGCGGGATTTCTCGTGCTCCGAGGCAATCTGTTCGATGCCGCGTTGATAAAGACTAGTGTCATCAGCAGCGCTTTTCGCGATCGCTACCTCAATCGCCCTGGCGATGAGCAAGTCTTCGAGTGCCTCGCGGTTGTATTCGATGGCCCGGAAGACTATCACGATCGGATCAATGATCCAACGCTGGAGATCGATGCCGATACGCTGCTGGTGATTCGAGGCTGCGGAACACTCGGTTTTCCGGGGAGTGGAGAAGTTGTGAATATGCAACCCCCCGACGCGCTCCTCAAGCAAGGGATCAAGGAGTTGCCGACGCTGGGAGACGGTCGCCAAAGCGGCACGTCGGCCAGTCCATCGATTTTGAATGCATCGCCAGAAGCTTTTACAGGTGGAGGGCTAGGGAAGCTCAAGACCGGTGATCGCGTCCGAATCGATCTGGCGGCACGACGCGTGGATGCCTTGGTAAGCGAAGCGGAATGGAATGCGCGACCAGGCATGAACACAAACATGCTGACCGAGTATGCTGCCGATGCATCGAATCCGGCAGTTCGTCCGACAGCAACACCGTGGCAGCATTTGTATCGGGGGCATGTCGGACAATTGCACACTGGCGGATGCTTGGAGTTTGCATGCGAATTTCGGAACGTGTGCCGAACCATTCCGAGACACAACCACTGACGCCGAGCGGGAAAACATCCGCGGTCCTGGCCGTCGCAGGATCCGCCCGTGGATGACCATCCCGGGCTTTTCGAGATCTTTGGGGCCGGTTCTCAGCGAAAGTCGTTGATCGTGAGGAGAGTCGTCAGTGGCAACCCAGCTTTTTCGATCGCCTCGCGGCCTCCTTCGAGACGATCGATTACGCCGTAGACCCCGAGCACATCCATGCCGAAGTCCTTGGCGGATTCCACGGCGCGAAGAGCGCTGCCGCCACTGGTGATCACATCTTCGACGATGACGCATTTCATGCCGGAGGTGACTGGTCCTTCCACGAGCTTGCCGGTGCCGTGGGTTTTCGCTTCTTTGCGAACCATGAAGCCCCGCAACGGCAATCCTCGCTGGCCAGCCAAAACGACGATGGAAGCTGTGATCGGGTCAGCACCGATCGCCATGCCACCTATGGCGTCAGGCGGATTCGGGAATCGGTTGCTGGTGATGCCATCGAGCATCCCGGCCGCGATCAAGTTGGCGCCTTGCGGATGAAGAGTGATCTTGCGGCAATCCAGGTAGAAGGATGCCTGTTTTCCGCTGGCCAATGTGAACTGTCCGAACTGCAGCGCGTGCTCGCGCACCAATGCTTTCAAGAGATCTTTGTCGTATTGCAAGGCTTGCTCGTGCTTTTGAGGAAACTTAGCGACGGATCGTCACTTGCGATCCTACGCCGAGCATACCAAAAACATCGTTTGCATCCAGCGGTGAGAGGCTGACGCAGCCCATGTGATTCGGACTTCCGTCCGCTTTCGGGGAACCGTGAATCGACTGCGATTGACCGAGATCAATCCAAAATCCGCCATAGGGATTCGATGGATCCGACGCAGCGATGGACGCCCCGTTCGCGGAATAATAATTGCGGTCGTTGGCTTTGCCCTGCACCTGATACACGCCGGGGATCGGCTGAGGTTCCTGACCGAAGGAGCAGGGGTAGCGGCCCGCGTACAAATCTCCCACGAAGACCGTGAGCTCATTCCGCGTCAAATCGACTTCCGCACGGAACGGGCCGGGAACGACTTTCAGATTCGTGCCTGGCGGTGGAGGTTGCGATGGATCCAAGCCGTTGATACGGGCCAAGATCTCCACGGGGACATCGTACTGACTGGAGATTTGGTCCCAATGATCTCCCGCAGCAACCACGAACGCGAAATCCATCAAGTGACGTCGCGAGAAAATGACTTCCCTCGCCAACGCATCCAGCAAATCGGTAAGATCGGTACGCTGAGTCATGGTCAACTCAGGCGCATGATAGAAAAGAGAGAGTGTGGTCAAGGCCTTTTTCAAATCCCCGTCTTTGATTTGATCCATGGCAAGCTGCTTGGCATTGTCAAAGGAACGACTGGGTTTCGAGGAAGGCATCGACGACTCATTGGGGCCTGTGACGAAATCCGTTTTGGGCGAAGTCGCGTCAGCAAGGGTTTGGGCATCGCCGTGCAGCGAGGGAAGGTCCAGATTCGGAGCCGCCGGAAGTGAACTCGGGGATGCCTTGGGCAACAATGGAACGTCTTTGCTCTTGGCCGATGGGAGAGCCAATCCAAAACCGGGGTCCTGCTTTGACCGAACCCCGAGGTTGGCTGATGCCTCATCGGCGTTGATTTTGCGTTCCAGCGACGTGCCCGACGATTCATCTTTGGGAATCGACAGATTTGGGCTGGGTAGATTCGGGCTGGGTAGATTCGGGCTGGAGCGATCCAACTCGGGAATGTCGATTTCGGGAATCTCTGGAATCGTTGGAGGGGCGATCGTCGTGGGGGTCGGCAACGGGGGAGGCGATCCTGGTGTTGTCGGATTGGTGCTTGGTACGAAGCTGGGAACTGGCAACGACGCAAACTTCTTGAATGGATCCTCTGCGCTGGAGCTTTCGACGGTTGCGGGAGCCGTGGGCTGGAAGGGGGGAGGCATCGAGACATCGGCGGATGTTTCTCCCACACTCACGAGATTCTGCAGTTCCTCGGACATGGGAGTGTCCGTTCCATTGAGCGCGATATAACCGCCGTAGAGAACGAACAACAACAAAACAACGACAACTGCGGTTTTGATGGTTTGCACTTCGGTCCTCCTGACCGTGAAATCCTAGACTCATTCCAACTTGCCGTGGGATGCTAGAATCTCCTAGCTTTCGAAGTCAATTGCAATTTTTCCATCGACTTCGTGGACCGGGTAGCTTCGCAACATGCGTTGGCCGGTCACCGCGTTTTTTCCGGTCTCCAACTCGTACATCCAGCCGTGCCACGGGCACTGGATGGTGCCGTCGGCGAGTTTCCCTCGAGCCAACGGGCCCCCCTGATGCATGCATAACCCGTCCAAGGCGTACACCTGCCCCCGATGCCGAAAGACGGCAATGACGTTTCCTTGGTGCAGAATCTCGACCCCTTGCCCTTCGGCGAGGTTGCGGGAATCCAAGACTTCGTGCCAAGCCATGAGAAAATGACCTCCATCGCAAATCCAAAATATGCTTTACAATAACGAGGAATTCAATGTGTTGTTAAGGGTTTTGCCCGGAGTCGTATGCGATGTCCAATCTGTGCGTTTGCCAGCGGACGGTATGCTTTGTCGTCGTCTTGTTCTTTCTTTCGCTCCCCGGATTCGCTGATAACCCGATGCCCACCAAGGTAACTACTGTCGAAGGAATCACTGAATACACTCTCGATAACGGTCTCCGGATCCTGCTCTTTCAGGATCGCAGCCAACCCAAAGTCACGGTGAACTGCACGATCTTTGTGGGGTCGCGTCATGAGGGGTATGGCGAATCGGGGATGGCCCATCTCCTGGAGCACATGCTCTTCAAAGGGACCGAGCTTCATCCGGACATCCCCAAGCAACTAAAAGATCGCGGCGCTGAATACAACGGCACAACGTGGCTGGATCGAACCAATTATTTCGAGACCCTGCCTGCATCGGACGAAAACTTGGAGTTTGCGATCCGGCTCGAGGCGGATCGCTTGGTCAACAGCAAGATTCGCAATGAGGATTTGCAATCGGAATTCTCAGTCGTGCGAAGCGAGTTCGAACGCGGGGAGAACAGTCCGGTTCGCGTCCTGCAGCAGCGGATGGCGTCGGTCTGCTACCAATGGCACAATTATGGCAAGTCCACGATCGGCAATCGCAGCGATATCGAACGCGTTCCGATCGACAGCCTTCGGACCTTTTATCGCAAGTACTATCGTCCTGACAACGCCATGCTGATCGTCGCTGGGAATTTCGACGAGCAGAAGACGCTGGGTTGGATCTCGGAGTATTTCGGAGCCATCGCGAAACCCGCAGTTCCTCTCCCTCGCACCTACACGGTCGAGCCCCCGCAGGATGGCGATCGCTTGACCACAGTTCGGCGCGTCGGCGACATGCAATATGTCGGTGCGATGTATCACATACCCGCGGGTTCCGATGCGTCTTTTCCGGCGATGGAACTCCTCTCGATCATCATGACCGATGAGCCGAGCGGTCGATTGTACAAGTCGATGGTCGAAAGCAAGCTGGGAACGGGCGTGGGGGGCGGCGCGCTGGCGCTGCACGACCCTGGGGCGATCAGCTTCATGGCCCAAGTCCCCAAAGGCAAATCGTTGTCGGATGCCAAAGAGGCCCTGATTCGAACTCTCGAAGGGCTCGCCGAATCACCCATCACCGACGAGGAAGTGGAACGCGCTCGGCGGCAGGTATTGAACCAAAGGGAAATGATGGCCGCCAAGACGCAAAGCCTGGCGATCGAACTGAGCGACTGGGCGGCCCAAGGCGATTGGCGATTGTACTTTCTGCATCGCGATGGTATCGAACGGACAACCGCTGCAGACGTTCAGCAAGCCGCGCTGCGATACCTGGTCCGAAACAACCGCACGGTGGGCCTCTTTGAACCGATCACGGCTGCGGAAAGAATCGAAATCCCCGAACGACCTGATCTCGGCCAACTCTTGACGGACTACCAAGGACGCGAGGCGACCAGCCAAGGAGAAGCGTTTGACCCGTCTCCGCAAAACATCCAAAACCGAATCCTTAAGGGGAAACTTTCAAACGGCGTGCCCTACGCACTCCTACCCAAGAAGACGCGAGGCAGCACCGTCAACGTCACGATCAACCTCCGTTTCGGCGACGAAACCTCACTGGCGGGAAAGATGGCTGCGGTCGAATTGCTCGGGCCGCTCATGGTCCGAGGGACCAAGAGCATGACCCTCCAGCAACTCAACGATCAACTCGATCGACTCAATGCCAATGTCGCTGCGTTTTCACAGCAGCAGGATTTGAGGGTGGCGATCGAAACCAAGCGTGAGACGCTGTTGGAGGTTCTCGACGTCGTCCAAAAAGTACTCCGAGAGCCATCGTTGGATACCAAGGAATTCGATCTGCTCAAGGAGCAAGCGATCGCCCAACTCGAAAATCTGAGCCAAGATCCTCGTACCCTCGCGGAACTCGCGGTGGCACGAACCTTGAATCCCTACGAACGAGGCGATGTCCGTTACGTGGCGACCATCGACGAAGACCTCGAAGACACGCGCCGTCTCGAAGTCGGCGACGTAAAACTCATTCACCAAAAATTCCTCTCCGGAAGCGAAGGGGAAATCGCGGTCGTCGGTGACTTTGCACCCGATGAGGTCGTCAGTAAGTTAACCGAGATGCTCGGCGGTTGGACCTCCAAGATCCCCTACCAACGCGTCCCGATCACTCCGCTCAGCGACGTCAAAGCGGCAATGATCGCGATCGAGACGCCGGACAAGGACACCGCCGTCTACCATGCGAGCCAACAGTATGCACTGCGAGATGATCATCCGAACTTCGCGGGGTTGTTGATGGGGAATTACATCCTGGGTGCCAGCGCGCTCTCGTCGCGGTTGGGCAATCGCGTCCGCCAAAAAGATGGCCTGTCCTACAGCGTCAACAGCGCGATTCGAGCCAACGCCATCGACGAGTTCGCCGAACTGACCATCACCGCGATCGCGAATCCATCCAACCGCGATGCGCTCGTCGGCGCTATCGACGAGGAAATACGCAAAATCGTCAACGAAGGAATCACGGAGCAAGAGCTTCGCGATGCGACCCAAGGGTACCTGCAAAGCCAAACGCTCAACCGGTCGCGCGATGGGTTTCTGGCTCGAGTACTCGCCAACAATCTCTTCGCAGGCCGCGACATGTCCTATTACCAAAAACTAGAATCGCAAATCGAAAAATTGACGGTTGATGATGTCAACGAAGCGATCAAGGAGTTCATTGCGCCCGACTATCTTGTCATTGCAACCGCTGGAGATTTCGCCAAGCCGACGCCGGTCAAATCGGGGAAAGGCGATTCCGAGTAACCCGTGCAATGCCTTCTTTAGATGCATCGATCCGCAGCCTGTGGCCGCTCGACCTTTGGATGCATTCCACGCTGGTCGTTGGCGTCAGCGGCGGACCAGATAGTGTCGCCCTGCTCCATGCGCTGCGGGACCTCGTATCGACGAAGACCTCGCTCGTAGTCGCCCATATCGATCATCGTCTGCGAGGCGCCGACAGCGATGGCGATCGGGAGTTTGTTCAAAGCCTGGCGCATCGCTGGAATCTCCCTTGCGAAGTCGTCCGGCTCGCGGACCAAACTGAAACTCCCCCCCGCCCAAGCGAAGAACGAGTGCGCAAAGCGAGGCATCGCCATCTGCGAGCGATCGCCCAGTCGCGGGGAGCCTCCTGGATCGTCACCGGACATCATGCGGATGACGTGGTCGAAACCTTGCTCCATCGTTTGCTGCGCGGCAGCGGCCCGCGCGGGCTGGCATCGATCGCTCCCATCCGCGCCATCACACCGACTCTGAGCTTGGCCCATCCGCTCCTGTCCGTGAACCGAGCCGAGATTCTGAGGTATCTCGCAAGCAATGGCCTCGAATATCGAACCGATCTGTCCAACGATTCGGATTTGTACACTCGGAACCGGATCCGGCATCAACTGCTTCCCTTTCTGCGCGAATTCGCCGGCTCAGCAAATCTCGATCAGCGATTGTGGTCGACCGCAAATCAAATTCGAGAAGCATACGAGCTGGTTGAAACGAGCGCCCGCAGCTGGCTGGCTTCTGGAAACATCAGCGACGACCGAAAAACTGTCGAGTTTGCGTCAACCGCGTTTTTCGAGGTTCCGTGGTGCGTTGTTCGCGAAGGGCTCGTTCAGATCTGGCATGCATGCGGCTGGCCGCTGCAAGAGATGACCGCCCGGCATTGGGATCGACTGCAACGGTTCCTTCAAGCGAACGAGCCGAGTACACACCCTCGGCGCATGCAACTGCCGGGATCGATCGACGTTACAATGCGGCGAGCCCGCGTCCGATTCACTCGAAATGAAACAACCACTCACGAACTCTTTCCTACTTGATTGTTCCTCATGCGCATTGTGCTGATGGGAAATGGGCCGTTCGCGGTCCCAAGCTTTGATCGCGTCACCTCGTCCTCGCAGGAAATCGTCTGCGTGGTGGCTCGACCTGCCGTTCCGAGCCAAGGCAAAGGTCCGCCGGAAAGCCCGGTGGTGGCGTGGGCGCGGTCCCGCGGTTTGGCCGTCCATACTCCCCAGTCGATCAACGATCCCGAAACCGTCGCGTGGCTTGCCGGCCTCAAGGCGGATCTGTTGCTGGTTTGCGATTACGGGCAGATCCTCAAGCCCGATGCCCTTGCCAGTACGAGGCTCGGAGGCATCAATCTCCATGGGTCCCTCTTGCCTCGCCATCGCGGTGCCGCACCTGTCCAGTGGTCGATCCTCGCCGGGGACGAATTGGCGGGCGTTTCCGTGATCCACATGACACCCGCTCTCGATGCAGGACCCGTATTGACGACCGCACAGACCAAAGTGGAGCCGGGCGAAGATGCGGGCATGCTCGAGAGCCGACTCAGCCAGCTCGGGGTCGAACCCACGCTGCGCGCGATCGACCTGCTGGAACAGAACGACCATCCGTCGGGGATCGCTCAAGATCGCGCGCTGGCCACACGCGCACCCCGTTTGAAGAAATCCGATGGCGATCTGCATTGGGAGTATCCGGTCGTCTGGATCGATCGCCAAATCCGCGGCCTGCAACCGTGGCCCGGAGTCTTTACCCACCTCGAATTGCCCGATGGCAAGTCGATTCGCGTGATCGTTCATCGCGCGACACCCGTACCGTACGCAGGGAGCGAGAGACTCGGAAAGATCGGTGATCTGCTTCCGGAAAACCAAACGCGAGGGCTCGGGTTGCCAGGTTCGGACGGAGGACTGGCCGTCGTGGCCCGCGACGGAGTGATGGTGCTCGAGTCCGTGCAACCCGCTGGCAAGCGGGCCATGAGCGGATCCGAATTCCTCCGTGGTTACGCGAGGCATGTCGGATTGCGATTCCGAGTCCCCGATGCTCCGCATCCACTCCTTCAATCCATGATGGCATTGCCACCGGAAACCAAGAGATCCGCGTGAACCTACATCGTGACCGTTCCAACACCATCGGGTTCGTATCCCTGGTCTGCTTGATCATCGGCAACATGATCGGATCGGGAGTGTATATCTCCAGCTCGTACGCGCTCGGTGCGCTCGGAGATGCCCGATTGGTATTGGTCGCGTGGTTGATCGGAGGACTTCATGCAATCTGCGGGGCGATCGCGTACGCGGCATTGGCTCGGCGTGTTCGACTCTCGGGGGGCGAATTCGCGTTTCTCTCGCGCTTCGTCCATCCCGCGATCGGTTTGATGGCGGGCTGGATTTCATTAACCGCGGGATTTGCCGCACCCGTCGCAGCCGCGGCGCTCGTTCTCGGAGAATACACGATCGGTGTTCCTGAACCCACCCAACAAGTCCGATGGCTCGCGACGGCGTGGATTGTTGCTTGCACTGCATTTCACTGGATCGATCTGCGGACTGGGTCTTGGGTAAACAACGGTGTCGTAGCTCTCAAACTGATTGGGCTCTCGGTCTTTGTCGCATCCTGCGCGATCTTTCTTTGGGGAGCGGAGCCCGTTCAACGCGAGCAATTCGCACTGCGAGGTTCCTGGTTCGAACCCAGCTACCTTGCCCGATTCTTAGAACCGAGCTTATGGTTGGTGATCGCGGTGCAATTGTTCTTTATTTCTCTGTCGTATACCGGTTTCAACGCCAGCATCTACCTCGCCGAGGAGATTCGCGAGGTCGATCCGTCGACACCGTCTGCTCCGGAAAGTGACCCATCCCCTGCCGTCTGGAAATCGATGATCGCGGCATGTGTGTTCGTAACCCTCATCTATCTCGTGTTGAACGCGATGTTCTTGGCATGCAGCACGCCGGAAAAAATCATTGCGGGAGGGGATTACTTCGTGTCGGTCGTGGCACGCGATGTCGGTGGGGATTGGCTCGAGTGGCTGATGCGCGCGACGATCGCGATCTCGTCGGCAACCAGTGTCTTGGCGATGACTGCGACCGGCCCCCGCGTTTACGCTCAGATGGCCAAGGATCGCCGCTTGCCAGAAATGTTTGCGTCGAAGCAGGGAGTTCCGCGCATCGCCCTGATAGCGCAAGCCATCGTAACGATCGCCTTTGTATGGATTGCGAGCGTCAAGGACTTGATCGATTATCTAGGATTAACCCTCACCGCGTGCGGTGCGGTGGCAACGTGCACCCTCTGGTTTGCTTACCGCGAGATGAACGCGATCCGCCCGGTGCGATGGTGGGAGAACGCGGCGCTGCTTCTGTACGTCACCGGCGCGGGAGTCCTGCTGCTCGCTGCCATGCAGGTCAAACCCTACCAGTTTTGGCTGTGTATCGCGACGTTCGGTATCGGGATGGTCATCTATGTTTTTTCATCGAGGAATCGGTAAACTAGTGGGCATGGACGATGAAGAATATTACCTCAGCCAGATCCCCAAACCCCTGCCGACCCGGCTCGGGGCGACGAAGGTTTCGACGCTGCTCCAAAAAGTAATCCAAAAGCGCGGGTACGCCGCGGTCCAGGCGGCCGATGCACTTCGCGACGCATGGCGCGATGCGGTCGGAGAAGTTCTAGCCGGCCAAACACGCGTCGGCAACGTCTCTCGCGGTGCACTGCTGGTCTTCGTCCCCAACCATGTGGTCCGGACCGAGTTGGAGTTCCGCAAAACGGATATCCTTCGCTCGCTTCAATCGCGGCTGCCTGATTTTCGAATCGCTCGATTGACGATTCGCGTGGATCGATGACAGCCCCGATCGACGATGCCCCGATCGGCGATGCCGCGATCGGCGATGCCGCGATCGACCGGCGCAAGACGTTTGCCTTGACGATTGCATACGATGGAACGCGATATGCGGGCTGGCAAATCCAACCCAATGGCCTCGCAATCCAACAAGTCGTCTCCGACGCGGTCAGCAAGGTGGTCGGACATCCTGTCCAAGTCCAAGGGAGCGGCCGAACCGATGCCGGAGTCCATGCCATCGGTCAAGTTGCCGCGTTCTCCACGGAAACCTGGAGAGTCGACGCGTGGCGCATGGCCCAGGCAATCAACGGGTACTTGCCTCGCGATATCGTCGTCCTCGCGAGCCGGCGGGTGGTTCTGGGGTTCGATCCGATCCGCAGCGCGATCGGAAAACAGTATCGCTATTGCATTCGCACCTCGCGCGTGCCGGATCCGATGCGGCATACGTACCACTGGTGGATACCTCGACCGCTGGATGTCGCAGCGATGCGAGCGGGAGCGATCCACTTGTTAGGGACACACGACTTCAAAGCCTTTCAAACGCTCGGGTCGGTTCGAAAAACGACGACCCGAACCGTCAGCAGATTGGAGTTCTTCGAGCGACCCGCGTTGGCCGGAATCGAGTGGGACATTGAGATCGAAGCCGACGGTTTTCTCTACAACATGGCGAGAAACATCGTCGGCGCGTTGGTCCAAGTCGGCAGGAGACGGTTCTCCCCACAATGGATTCGCGACAAGTTGGCCTCGCGCGAACGAGGCACCGAAAGCCAGACCGCCCCCGCTCGCGGATTATGTCTCGAGCGGGTTGATTATCCGGAATCGATTTATATCGATGCGGAATCGCAAACGCCGGAGTGAGCGTGTGTAGGCTGGCGAACTCAGTCCGGTTTACTCGGACTGAATGAACGGTTTCTTGCGTTGGAACAAGGCGCGGTGCTGCGACAATTCCTGCCTCAGCACCGGGTCGCTCGTCAGCGAAAGGGCTTCGTTGATCGTCGCGATGGCGGCGGCGAAATCGCCCGAGGCGGCTTGCGCCACGCTCAACACGTGCAACCGATGCGCGGAGAGGGGGCCGTTGCCCGCTTCGACGGCCCGCATGGCGGTTTTCAATGCGGTTTCCGGATTGCGATAGAACTCGTCCGGGCACGTGGCCATCATCCACGCGGCGTTCTGAAGAATCTTGGGATCGTCGGGACTCAACTGCAGCGCTTTCTGGTACGCGACCGCTGCCTCTTTCCAACGAGCAAGCCGTTGGCACGTATCGGCGTACTCGCCTGCTGCGGCTCCGGATTCGGGCAGCAATCGCATCGCCTCTTGGAAATCCGCGAGCGCTTGATCAAAGTTTTTCAGTCCCAGATGCACGCGGCCGCGCGCGGAGCGCGTTTCCGCATCGTCCGGAGACAGCGCAATCGCTTTGTCATAGTCCGGAAGGGCTCCTGGAAGATCGTCTTGCTTGACCCGTAGCTCCGCGCGATTGAAGTACGCGTCCACAAATTCCGGTTGCAGAGCGATCGTTTTGCCGAACGATTCGACCGCAGCATCGGTTTCACCCATCAACGCACGAACAACACCCAAATTGTGGTGCGCCCGCCATCGGGTTTCATCGAATTGAATGGCCAATCGAAAATCATCGGCTGCGCTGCGGTCCATCGCGCTGGCTTCCTCCAGTTGACCATCTCGCACCATCTGGGCAGCCGTGTCGGTTCGGAATTCCCCGCGGCGATTGGCCGCCCAACTCAAAAGTTTTCTCGCGTAATCCCGCTCGGCGTTGGTGCGCGTGGTGTCCCGGGCAATCGTTCGGCTTCCCTCGATAATGCTGTTGAATTCCATCACCGTCGCAGCCCGGTTGCTGCGATCGAAGAGGGACTGCAAGTCGGGAGCCACACTCGCTTTGGCGGATTCTACAACTTCCTGATCGCCCCAACCCGTCTTGGGACTGCGTTCCTGGGCGAGACCGACCATCGCGTTTCCCGCTACCAGAACCATCGTTAGGGAACTTGAACGCCAAAGATGGGCACGAAAGTCACGTTTTTTCATTCTCTGTCCTCATGAGGTAGTGCAGCCTTTGGGAAGAGCATTAAGATACCAGAAATCTCCGGTTGATTTCACGATCAACTTCCCGGTGGGCTTCGGCTCGCCATTCCCATCCTCTGGACACCCAAATATGCCTGTTTCGGACGCGGTCGTGCGGCGTTTGCACGAAATTCTGATGCGAGTGGCGGATATCCGGAGCCAGATCGACCGGGGACCCAAACAACTTCAACTCGCCCAGTCCCAACTGCAGGCCGCCAAGGATGCTGTCGCCCAGAGCAAGGAATCGATCAAACAAAAGCGGATGGAGACCGATCGGAAACAGCTGCAACAGCGCGGAATCGAAGCGAAATTGTACGAGTGGCAAGGGAAAATGAACGCGGCTACGAACAACCGCGAGTTCCAGGCCATCAAGGAGCAAATCGCGGCCGACACCCAAGCCAACAGCGTCCTGTCCGATGAGATTTTCGAAATCTTGGAATCGCTCGACGCAGCGCAACGAACGTTGGCCGAACTGGAAGCAAAACTGGTCGTCGTCCAGGCCGATACCGCCAAGGCGGAATCCAGAATTCAAGAACGCATGACGGCACTCCGAGGCGATCTGCAACGCGCTGAAGAGGAATTGAAAGAGGCCGAATCAGGTATCCCCCCCGACTTCATCGATATCTATCAACGGCTGGTCGAATCCCGCGGCGCCGAAGCCATGGCACCCCTGGACGAGAAATCGTGCGGCGGTTGCAACACCACCCTCCCACCACGACTCCTGGACCAACTGCGACTCGGAAACCCAGTCCCCTGCTCCAGTTGCGGCCGATACCTGTACCGACCGGAATGAACCCTCGCGAGATCGATCGGAGCTGAACTCGAGTCGGCACTGCTGCGACTCCACTGTGCATTTCATAACAAGTCGGTGCGCCGAAGTTAAGTTCGGTTGACTCCCGACGGTTTGGCAAGTCATGATGGACCACGACCCTGCAATCCAATCGCTTCCAAAACTTCTCGCGCAGGCGATCGCGCGGCTTCCGCCGCACTTGCTGGAGCGAATCCGGGTTGTTCCCCAGCGGCATGGGCCCCGCGGGTTGGAGAACGCCGGCTCACGAGCGATCGCCGACGGACCTGTCGTCTACTGGACCCACCATGCGCAGCGCGTCGATGAAAACCCGGCGTTCGATGTCGCGAGGATCTTGGCTGCGGCATTGGATCGCCCCCTCCTTGTTTACCAAGGACTTAGTCAGCGTTATCGTTACGCTTCCGATCGACATCATCTTTTCCAGTTGCAATCGGCGCGGGCGCTTGATCATGCTTACCGCGAGCTCGGTATTCGTTTTGCGCTCCATGTGGAAACATGCGACGATACGACGCCCTCTCTGCTGCGACTGGCCCAGATGGCGAGCGTCATGGTCACGGAAGATTTTCCGGGCGAGCCCACCGATCGATGGGTGGAGCGAATCGCCCGCGTCCCCGATCTTCCGCTCCTCGCGGTCGATACCGCTTGCGTGGTCCCGATGCGATTGGTGCAACGTGCGTTCGATCGAGCCTTCGCCTTTCGCGATGCCACCAAGCGGTTATATGCCGAGCGGATCGACCGACCTTGGCCCGCGGTGGAAACTCTACCGCAAGCCTATGCGGATGAGTTGCCCTTTGCTCCGGTTTCGATCGAATCGGCCGATCTGGAGGAGTTGGTTGCGCGATGCCAGATCGATCATGGCGTAGCACCGGTGGCCGATACGATTGGAGGATCGGTCGAAGGGTATCGACGCTGGGAGAACTTTGTCGCAGGGCCGCTCAAGCATTACGCGGCGAAACGAAACGATCCGTTGTCGGGTGTCGCCAGCCGCATGTCGGCTTACCTCCACTACGGGATGGTCTCGCCGATGCGATTGACGCGTGACGCCAGCGCCCGCAAGGCGGACAAGTATCTGGACGAGCTTTTGATATGGCGAGAGTTGGCCTACGGGTTTTGTTTCTATCGACCGGAATACGCTACGACCAAGGCGTTGCCAGCGTGGGCGCTCCGCACTCTGCAGGACCATGAGTCGGATCCGCGATCGGCGATTTACTCTTGGGATACTCTCGCTCGCGGTCGCACGGAAGATCGGTTGTGGAATGCGTGCCAGGAAAGCCTCTTGCGGCACGGCGAATTGCACAACAATGTGCGCATGACATGGGGCAAGGCCCTATTGAGTTGGACTCGCAACGCGCACGATGCATTGGAACTGTTGATCGATCTCAATCATCGCTATGCCCTCGACGGCCGCGATCCGGCGTCCTATGGAGGGATCCTATGGTGCTTGGGACAGTTCGATCGCCCATTTGATCCCGAGCAACCGGTTCTCGGCACCGTTCGCGATCGCCCGACGCGTGAGCACGCCCAGCGCCTGCGGCTCGATGCCTACGAGGACCATGTCCGACGGCCCATCAGTGGCCGAGGTGCCCGCGTCGCGGTCATTGGGGCTGGCATCGCGGGGTGCATGTGCGCACGTACCCTGGCGGATCATGGAGTCGATGTCGTGGTGTTCGAGAAATCGCGTGGGCCTAGTGGCCGTTGCGCGACCCGTCGTATCTGGGAAACGGTCCTGGTCGATCACGGGGCCCCATTCGCCGAATTCACCGACCGACGCTGGGATGGGTGGGTCCGTTCCTGGCAGGACGACGGAGTGATCGCGCCCTGGATCGGCACCGTCGTTGAATTCTCTGGCGATAAACCTCGCCCCTTGCCATCGCATGGTGCACGTTGGGTCGGAATCGGAGGCATGAACGCGATCGGCAAACATCTGGGGAGGGATCTGGTTTGCAAAACCCAAACGCGGGTTCTTGGCATCGAGGCATGCGAAACCTCCTATCGATTGCAATTCGAGACGTCGGACCCCGAATCGCAAGGGATCACGAAAACATCGGACACCTTCGACGCCGTCGTGTTCGCGATACCGGCCGAGCAACTGCCCGGAATGCTTCCGGAGTCGTGCTCATGGCGAGACTCGATCCCCACCTCGTCGCTGGCTCCTTGTTGGACAATGATGGCGGTGCTCGAAAAGCGTTGGGAGTTGCCCTTTGATGGAGCACGGTGCGTGAACAGCGCGTTTGCATGGCTAGGACGAGAGTCGAGCAAACCTGGCCGACCGACCGATCCAGACACCTGGGTGATTCAAATGGAGGCTGACTGGTCCGCTCGCATTATCGATCATGATCCTCAGGAGGTCGCGGTACGGATCGTCGATGAACTAGGCGCTTCGGGCTTTGCTCCAATGCCAGGAATATCGCATCAGGAAATCCATCGCTGGCGGTACGCCAAGTCGGCGGCAGGCACATCGCAAACGAAGAACGGCCATGATGCGCCCGCATGTTATTGGGATCGCGACCACCGTTTGGGGGCGTGCGGCGATTGGACGGTCGGAACGGGCATCGAGGGAGCGCTCGAAAGCGGTCGCTCCATGGCGGGCCGCATCCTGACCTGGTTGACGGGCCATGGACCAGCGGCATCCTCCGTGCCGGCACGGAGCCAACGTGGAGGCTACATTCAGAAGGAGTTGTTTTAGTCTCCTCGAATTCCTGATCATTCGGATCCCTCAAAAAGCAAGGTTTCCTATCCTTCGTCGAATTGGTTTTGTCCTCATTCCTACAAGGAGCCTGTGGGCTCGATTACAATCACATTGATTTATCCCTCGTTCTTTACTCCGAGTTGCAATATGCCCTCTCCTAAATGCATCCATAATCTTTCGGTCCTTTTGCTTTCTGTGAATTTGTTTGTTTTCTCTCTCTCGGTTGCTTCGGGCCGGTTAGCGGTGGCACAGGACAAGCCAACCGAAACGGCACTGGCGAGCCAACCTGCTGCGGAGGCCAAGCCCGAGGAAAAACCTGCGGAAGCGAAACCGGACGCAAAGAAAGACGACGCGAAAGACGACGCCAAGAAGGAGACAGTCAAAGCTCCGCCGAAAAAGCAGGTGCGAGTCTTGGCGCTCAGCGGCAACTACGAAGACTTACCCACTCAGGGCGGTTTCAACCCGACCGACCTTCTGCTCGGAGGCGGGCTCGGAAAACCCAAGTCCTTCTACAAGCTGTGCGATTATCTCGATGAGCTCAGCCACGAGGAACTCGTGACCCATGTGGTCTTTGATCTGTCTGCGGCAAGTCTGTCGATGAACCCTGCCCAACTCGATGAATTGACGCGGCGAGTGCAGCACATGCGAAGCCACGGCAAGAAGTGCATCGCCTGGCTGGAATCTGCGAGCAACGTTCAATTGGCGATCGCTGCCGCATGCGACGAAGTCTTGCTCGCGGACCTCGGAGAAATCGACATGCCCTCCTCCTCGATGGAGACGATGTTCTACCGCGATGCGATGGATCTGCTCGGGATCCAGGCCTCGGTAACTCGGGCCGGTGATTTCAAAGGAGCGGTCGAGCCCTACCTCAATGCGAACATGTCCAAGCACCTCAAAGAGCATTACTTGGCTATGCTCGAGTCGATCAACAGTGCGCAAGTGACTCGCATCGCCAAGGGGCGAGGTCTATCGGTCGGAGCCGTTCGTGAACTGCAGAAGAAACGGATGCTCGTTCCGACCGAAGCGCTGTCCGCTCGTCTGGTGGATCGACTCGTGCCCTACGGAGCGATGAAGAAGACGATCATGGAGGGGCTCAGTGACGACTATGAATGGACGACCCCCAAATCGAAACCAAAGCGAGAGGTTTCCATTTTTGAACTGTTGGGCAAAGCGATGGCTCCCCCCAAGGATCCGTCCAAGCTCAAGGACAACTCGATCGTCGTGCTCCATTTGTCCGGCGCGATTGAGGATGGAAAAACCGCGAAACCAGGTTCGATCGTCTCTGGACCGACGGTGAAGCTGATCGAAGACTTGACTGCCGACGACAAGGTCAAGGGAGTGGTGGTCCGGATCAATTCGCCAGGGGGAAGCGCCACGGCCAGTGAAGCGATCCGGCAGGCGCTCGATACGTTGGCCAAGAAGAAGACGCTCGTCTACTCGATGGGAGAAATGGCTGCGTCCGGAGGTTATTGGATCACCTGCATCGGCCAACCGATCTTTGCGGAACACGGAACGATCACAGGATCGATCGGTGTCTTCTCGTTGAAGGTCAGCGCGGGGACACTGATGCGCCGCGTTGGAGTTCATGTCGAGTCGGTGACGCTCGATCCGGCGGCGGGGATGGAGGCGATTCATCGAGCTTGGACCGAGGAAGATATAGACAAGGTGCAAGGCTTCATCGATCTGATCTACGACAAGTTCCTGCAGATTGCATCCACCTCACGCAGCATTCCGGTCGAGACGCTCAAGTCGCTCGCAGGGGGACGGGTTTGGTCGGGCGAGCAAGCCAAGGCGAATCGCCTGGTCGATCAAATCGGCGGGCTCGACGATGCACTGGCCATGGTTGCCAAGGGAGCCAAGCTCGACAGCTACAAAGTCGTTCATCGTCCGGAGGCGAGCAGCGGTCTGGATCTCGGCCAGCTTTTGGGTGGGCAAGAGGATGAAATCGATATCGCTATCGCTGGCCTGTGGGACGATCAGGCTGGCGAGTTGTCACGCGGTAAACTGGTTGGCTTGCTCGAATCAAAACTGCTAGCGATGCTCAAGGAGCAAGGTTTCCGCGCGGATTCGACGCGGTTGCTCTTCCGTTCGATCGACTGGGCCGGTAATCAACCCGCGAAAGCTTGGGTATTGCTCGGCGAGGAACTCAAAATCTCGCAGTGAATCGCCCCATAGCTACCGCTGCCATAGCCGCCACCGTAGCTACCGCTACCAAACGGTGGTGAAGTGTTCGCCACCGTTTTTCTTGCTTCCGCCGCCTGGAGCCGGTCCAACGAACGTTTCGGCGAACCGAGCAGTTCGGAAGAGCCGGATCGTTCGTTCGATCACGTCCGGACAGCAACCGAAGGCCCCCATGCGGCTTGCCCGCGTGGAGCCCTGATCGCAACCAGAAGGCGGGTCCCATCGCGAGGCCGCCTCCGCGTGGCTTGCCCACGTGGAGCGATGCTCAGATTCGGCGCGCGATCATCGGATCATCATCCGACGGGGGTAGACCCGCGCCGTGATGAATAGCGCTTCGCTTACGCTCGCTGGTTGCGATTGTCGTCCGACGGGGACAAGCCCCGTCGAAACGTACGGCCGTCTGGTTGCGAACTATGACCAGGGACGCTTCGATCGGAGCCACGCGTAGCTACCGCTGCCAAGCGCTGGTTGCGATTGTCGTCCGACGGGGACGAGCCCCGTCGAAACGTGCGGCGGTATATGCGAACTATGATCTGGACGCTTCGATCGGAGCCACGCGTAGCTACCGCTGCCAAGCGGTGGTGAAGCGATGATTGCGGCTGGTGATACGAGGCAGAGACGGGATCGAAAGGCCAAAAATGGAAGAGGAAAAATGATGGAGCAAATCGGTTCCATTTTTTTGCCTCACATGTTCCAACTGCAAGGATCGGATGCGATTGCTGAACGAATTCGATATACTGGGGCTGAGTTGATGTTTGTTCTTAACGCCCAACGATGCTTCTTCCCATCAGAGTCCCCGACAAGGCAAAAATTCATGACAACAACTCGTGCTTCTCAGATTTTCTTACGGTTCCTTCTGGCCGGATTCATCGCGTCGGTTTGCGTTTCCAGAACGCTGGCACAGTCCGGCGTCATTCGAGTCAGTGCGTACGGTGCCATGCCCAATGACGGAATGGACGATGTCCGAGGTATTGCCGCTGCAATTGCCGCGTTGCAAGCAGGTGACACGCTGTTGTTCGATAACGGCGGGATCTACGAATTGCATTGCAAGACCGACCCTGCAGGGGCATCGCAGGGGCCTCCTCTATTCAAGCTGGAGAACAAGCCGAACATCACCATAACATGCGTGCAAGGAGTCCGTCTGGAGATCCCAACCTTCGATCGCTCCCTTGCGGGTGGACGCATGCGCAACATCTTCGAAATCTACAATTGCGACAACTTCTCAGTTTTGGGAGCGAGCCCGACCGATCCGCTGGTCATCACAACACGTGGGACCACGCGTCCCGTACCCTCCAAGATGGGCCATGCTTTCCTGCAGGGCGTCGTGACGCAGACGGCTACTTCGGGCGTAGGTACTGTTCGTATGCAGGTAAACGATCCGGATCTTTTCCTTCCACCCAACTGCTTCCCTACGGTCTGGGCATGGGTTTCCGATGACGAACAAGCTGGTCAGAGGGCCATGTATGAGGGCAAGGTGCGGGCCGTTGCTCCGCCGAGCGGTGGAGTGCAAACCGTGGAGTTCACTTTTTCGACCGGTGGCCGCTACCAGCAATGGAGGCTAGGCGAAGAGGTTGTCGCCATCCTCAATAAGACGGATTGCTACGCTTTCACTGTCTATCACGGAAATGGACGCACTGTCTTCCGGGACATCGTGGCGGAGCACTTGCCTGGAAAATTCATCCAGGCAGGAAACCTCGAAAATGTCGCTGTGGAGCGAGTCCATGCTCGTCCCGCAATAAATACACGTCGACTCTCGGTAGCCCGTGATGGAATCAATGTGGAGGCCGCAAGCGTCTTGATTCAGGACTGCGAAGTCATCTATCCGGGCGACGACGCGATCGTCTCGAACGCGACAGCGCTTTGTCACGTGGTGCCCAACTCCCAAAGCAACAATAGTTTCGACGTACGATCGGCTTCGCCGTTGAATCAGTGGCCGTCGCGGCCCAAGCCGGGTGCCTGGATCGTGATCGTGCCCCGAAACAATCCTTCCTTCAACGCTTGGGAGTATGCCCAGATTTCGAGCGCAACTCTGGTTGCTATTCCAAGAAAGCCTTATTCCGCAATCTATAGGTACACCTGGCAAGCAGCAACGCCGAATTTTAAGGCAGCGCTGGCTGCCGCAAACAATCCAAACCAAACAACACAGTACCTCGTGTTCAACGCGCAGTCTTCCATCCTTGGATGCGCGATTCTCAACTGCAATGTTGTCGGTCCGAGGGGTGTCGGCATCCAGCTACGGGGGGGCTTCAATAACGTTCAAACTTGCAGGATCCATGGAGCAAGCATTGCCGGGGTACACGCCGGAGGTGGACTGATAGACCGCTATCCGTGGTACGGGACGGGCACTCCGATGCTTGGCCTGACGATCGACGGTTGCTCGATCGATCATTGCGGTAATGTCGACGAGACAATGCCGATCACCGGGGCGATCGAGATCGCCTGGGCGGATGGGGAAGTGCCTCCCTGGCAAACGGGATGTCCCTATGGGTATGATCCTGTGTATCCAGCCAGCATGCAACTTCAGGACAACATCTTGATCACGAACAACTTTATCGGCTATTCGTCTAGGGCCGGGTTGTTTGCCGCCAATGTCGGGGGGCCGGGTGGGGGAATTCAGGTGCTCAACAACACCTTCATGAAAAACGGCTTGAGCAACCTGAATTGCTATCCATCCACGAACAGTCACATCAGCATTCATAACAGCGCCAACGGTCTTGTCAGCAACAACACGTTCTCAGACGATCGCGTGCCGCTCAAGGATGATACTGGCAATATTGTATTCATCCCGTAGTCAGTTGTTTGCATGCCGAGAGGGGGCGTCTCGTGGCGGGCCAGTCGCCCCTACGGCTCGCGATGAATGCGACAGACCCGTTCAGCGGAGCAATAATAATTCAGCTCCAGTGTCTTTCAAAGGCATTGATATTCGAATCGAATCCATACAATGGGATTCAGGTCAGATCTGTAGCCCCGTCCTTAGAAGAAAGAATCGAAAGCCATGGCTCCATTCATCCGAAATCTCGCCCTCCTCTTGTTTTCGCTTTGTTTTGCTGCTTCTCACGCAACCGCAATAGCGCGAGCCGATGAACCAACCATAACGGTCAGCGGGGAAGCTGAAATCCGAGTTGTGCCGGATCAGGTGATTGTCTCCGCGGGCATCGAGTCGCGGATGCCGACGGTGAAAGACGCGGTCTCGGACAACGACGCGAAGATTAAGGCGATCCTTGATTTCCTCAAGACGTCCGGGATCGAAGAGAAGCATATTCGAACAGAGTTTATTTCGATCGCCCCTATTTTTCGAACGAAATTTCCTTACGGTGGAAAAGGGGTTCAGCAGGCGGTTCCCCCTCAGGCGAATAACTCTGCAGATCCTTTTAGCGATGATTTGGTGGCCCCCGACCAGAAGATCGTTGGGTATCTGGCGAGTCGACAATTTGCCATCACTGTGATGGATTTGAAGAACTTCGAGTCCGTCTACAAGGGGCTTGTCGAACGCGGCATCAATAGTGTGCAGGGGATTGAGTTTCGCACCTCGGAACTTCGCAAGCACCGTGATCAGGCCCGTCTGAATGCCGTCCGTGCAGCTCGTGAGAAAGCGGTTGCGATGGCGGGCGAGTTGGGGGCAGAGATTGCGTCGATCAAAACCATGTTGGAAAAACATGATGGTGCTGGGTTCGGACGCATGGTGACCCAAAACTCTCTCTCGGACCCATTCAGCGGCGCTATGGCCAATGATTCGGCCTTCGCCGCAGGGCAGATCTCGATTTCTGCTTCCGTGGAAATCGTCTTCTATCTCGACAAAACAAGCATCAAGCGGTAGTGCAAGGCTGCTCGGCGCGCCGCCCGTTTTTTGGCGAAATCCCGGACTAGGATCCAGGATGACGAGCATCGCGTCGAAAGGAAAACCATTGATAAACATTGATCGAACGCTGATCGGAGAGGGGTGAAGCTCCGTAACGGCATAGCGTTCCACGCGTAGCTACCGCTGCCAAGCGGTGGTGAAGTGTTAGCCACTGTTTTTCTCGGGTTCGCCGGCGAACGCTGGGACTACGAACCGAAGCACGATGGAATAGGCACTGATGGAACAGGCTGGATCCGATGCGAATTTCCCACTCCATTTGGTACGAAGGACTTTTAGACCATCGTTCTAACCGAATCGACGGACTGGAAGTCGACTGGACGTTCCCACTTACAAAATGATGGCACGTGCAGTCCCCTTCGGCTCTACGGAGCACCATCCCAACCCGAGAGCGTAAGCGAGGGATGGAGTCAGGTCATGATTGAGATCGCGATTTCCAAGTTTACGCCTGGTCTTGGAAACGGCGCAGATCGGAGTCCTTGCCAACCAGCAGCAGCATCTGGTCTTCCAGCAATCGGAATTCGCTGTCGGGAAACATCGTCAGCTTGCCGCTCATCACATCTTTGACTCCGACAACCCAAAGTCCGAACCGTTTCTTCAGATCGGTCTCGAGCAGCTTGCGCCCCACCATCGACATTGGCATGGCGA
This sequence comes from Planctomycetota bacterium, assembly GCA_046306195.1. Classification (GTDB taxonomy): domain Bacteria; phylum Planctomycetota; class Planctomycetia; order Pirellulales; family Pirellulaceae; genus JBKCUI01. The sequence goes on from JBKDXO010000170.1 coordinate 50,534, forward strand.
TTTCCACGAATCGATAATCGGAATCGATCGCGAGAAATTCCAACACGTTGGGCCAGGTCAGGCGATCCGCCAACTGCATGGCGATTTCCGTTTCAGGAAATACCACCCGTTCGACCCCGAGGCTTTGGAGCAGCTTGCCGTGTTCCGGCGTGACTCCCTTGACCATGATGTGCTTCGCCCCGAGTTCTTTCGCGTGCAGGGTCGCCAGCAACGATCGCGTGATGTCTTCTCCGAGCGAGATGATCACGCCGTCGGCGGTATCGAGCGACAAGGTGCTGAGTGCCTCGCGATCGGTGGCGTCACCGATGACCGCCTCATACAGATATTGTTGCATATCCTCGACCGTCTCGGTATCGCCATCGATGCCGGTAACCCGCATGCCGTTCTTGTTCAGATGCTTGGCGACCACCGCGCCGAACGTTCCAAGACCGATGACGACGAATCGTTTTCCCTCTGCCATTGCTGTCTACCTGTGTTTTCTATCCGAATAATGGTTCTTCGTGGGCATACTCGACCTTCGGTGGACGACGAGTCCGCGACATGGCAATCATGACTGAGACAGGGCCCAACCGGCCGAGGAACATCAACACGATAATGACGATTTTCCCGAACGAGGATAAGGTTGGCGTGATCCCGGTCGACAGACCAACCGTCCCCAATGCCGAGACGACTTCAAAGAGCAAATCCAGGAAGGAATCCTGCTGGTCGCGATGGCTTTTGCCGGATTGCTCGATCAACATCAAGAACAAGCAGCCCAGCGCAGCGATTGCGAAAAAGACGATTGTTGCCGCCGCAGCGCGCTCGATCGTCGACTGAGGAATCGTTTTCCGAAAACAGCTGACGGTGCGGAAGCCTTGGAAACGGCGAATCGCATTGAGCACCAGCAGCGAGATCGTCGTGGTTTTCACTCCACCTGCGGTCGAACACGGTGCCCCTCCGACCGCCATGAGGATGATCGAGACGAACAAGCTGGCGTTGGTCAGGTCATTGAGATCGATGGAATTGAATCCCGCCGTGCGACAGATGACGCTATGGAAGAACGGAATCAAGATTCGCTCCGATGCGGTCGCATTCTTGAGACCGTTGTCCCATTCGAGAATCGTCAGCGTCGTATAGCCCCACACGATCAAGAAAAACGTGCCGATCAAGACCAGCTTGGAGTGCAACGAGAGATCGAGCCACGCGGACCGCTTTGATTTGCGGAACTGGTTCAACAACTCTAGCAGCACAGGAAAACCGAGTCCTCCGAGGATGACCAGGCCGCAGATCACGATATTCACCAACCAGTCCCCTCGGTATCCCACCAGCGAATCGTTCCAAAGACCGAAACCGGCGTTGCAGAATGCGGACACCGAGTGAAACAAGGCATACCAGCCGGCCCTGGGCCACGGCATGTCGAAGCTGAAACGAATCCATAGCAGAGCCGCCCCCAAAAACTCGATCGAGAGCGAAACCGCGAATACGCGTCGAAGAATCTTTCGAACGTCGGTAACTCCGCGGCTTCCCAACGTTTCCGACATCAGTGCCTGCTGGCGAAGTCCGACCGAGCCTCCGAGGGTAAGCATGATGAACGAGGTAAAGGTCATGATCCCCACGCCACCGAGTTGGATCAGGGACAGGATGACGATTTGGCCGATCAGGCTGAAATCATCCACGGTGCTGCGCACAGAGAGCCCGGTCACGCAAACCGCGCTGGTGGACGTAAAGAGGGCGTCGAGCCACGAAATCGGAAGTCGTCCGCTGACGCTGCAGATCGGCAACCGGAGCGCGCAACCGCCGACGAGGACAAGGGCAAGAAAAGCCAGGGTAGTCACCCGAGCAGGGTATCGCTCCAGCGAGCGAGCCATTTTCGGCATATAGCGATCGGGTTATCTGCAACCCGTCCTTCGCAAGGCAGACGACCGGAGTCCTTTTCCGCGAGCGGGACTGCGATCGAAATGTTTCGATCCCAGAAAGTGTACTGGCTTCTGGCGGCCTTGAGAAGCAATCGGGTTTGATCTCGAGAAGATCCCAATAAAAAAGGCCTGCTC
>JBKDXO010000171.1:0-8318 GCA_046306195.1 Planctomycetota bacterium
GCTTTCAGGACATCCTCATTCCCGAGGCCCCAGAGGTCTCCAAGGCCGTCGTAATTCAGGGGAACGCCGCGGAGGCGATTCGCCAATTTCTGAACGCGGCACGCCGCGACGCTTTTCTGCGCGATCCCAAGCAAACCTACGCTTTGCTGAATCGCCATCTCTTGATCGTTCGCGAAAATCAGAAGCTCAACGCCCCGAAAATCAAGCCGCTATTGGGCGAGAGCCTGGCGCTGATCCAATCGCTATGCCGAACGAACTAGCAGCAGTTTGAAATTTGCTATTCCGGCAATTCATTCCAGGCTGGCTTGTGGTAGACTGCGAGTTGCTTTGGCATCCGTAATTTTTGCGTTCTATTACTGATTTTGCGAGTTCTCCACGATGTCGTCGTCACCACAGCCTGAGTTCAAGCCGTTCGTCGCTGATGAGGAAAATATTCCGGAGCTGACTTGGTTCCCGATCATCATGGGCGCATTGCTCGGCATCGTCTTCGGGGCTTCGTCCATGTACCTGGTGTTGAAGGTTGGATTGACGGTCTCCGCTTCGATTCCTGTGGCGGTTCTTTCGATCACGCTCTTTCGCGTCATCTCGAACGTCACCGGACTGAGACGCACGACGATTCTCGAAAACAATGTCGTTCAAACAACGGGGTCCGCTGGAGAATCGTTGGCCTTCGGCGTCGGATTGATCATGCCTGCCTTGCTGTTGCTCGGCTTCGATATCGACGTGATCCGCGTGATGACGGTCAGCGTCTTTGGCGGCCTGCTTGGCATTCTATTGATGATCCCCTTGCGAAAAGCGTTCATCGTCCAGCAACACGGCAAGCTCACGTTTCCGGACGGAAAGGCGTGCGCGGAGGTATTGGTGGCAGGGGAGAAGGGCGGAGCCACTGCGTCGATGGTCTTCTCAGGATTTGGACTCGCCTTCGTCTACCAGGTCTGCATGCAGGCATTGCATCTCTGGAAAGAGGTCGCCGCGTCGGCGTTGAGTTGGACAGGTGCCGCGGGCAAGACTGTGGGACTCAAGGGAGCCACCCTGAGCATGGAGTTGTCCCCATCACTGCTGGGTGTGGGTTACATCATCGGTCCCAAGATTGCCAGCATCATGGTCGCAGGGGGCGTACTCGCCTACTTGGTCATCAGTCCCATGATTGTCTTCTTCGGCGGCGAGTTAACGGTGCCGCTGGAACCGGGCACCAAACTGATCAGCGCCATGAAAGACGGCGAGATTCGCAACAGCTACATCCTTTATATCGGCGCTGGAGCGGTCGCCGCTGGCGGTATTTTCAGCATGATCAAAGCGCTGCCGATTATTTTCGGAGCGATCATTACGTCCTTTCGAGACTTGTTCGCGTCGCGAGACAAGTCCGCAGGTGCCACACGCCGCACCGATCGCGATCTTCCCCTCCCCATGATCTTGGCTGGCAGTATTTTGCTGGTTATCGGATTAATGGCAGTTCCTCAATTGGGACTCGGTTTCGATACCAAGGGAATAGCTGGCGCGATGATGATCGTCATCTTTGGATTTCTTTTCGTGACCGTGGCTTCTCGTTTGACGGGCGAAATCGGTTCTTCGTCCAACCCGATCTCAGGGATGACCGTTGCGACACTCCTGCTCACATGCTTGATCTTGTTGGGCATGGAAGGTTTGGGATGGATCGCGATCGATAAGACCATCAAATTGACGGCGCTGACGATCGCTGGCGTCGTCTGCATCGCATCGTCGAACGGAGGAAGCACGGCGCAAGCACTGAAGACGGGGCATCTCGTCGGGGCCACTCCTGCATCGCAGCAGATCGCCATTTTGGTCGGCGCGTTCACCTCGGCACTCGTAGTCGGTTTGGTCCTGCTCGCGATGAATGAAGCGAATTCAACGTACAGTAAGAAAGCCATCGAACCCTACAAGGACGTAGTTGTCGATGTCGCTGGGCTTCCGAAGGATACGGTGCATTCCGGCGATTATGCGACCGAGGACAAGAACGAGTATTTCGTGCTTAATCTCGGACGAGCTGAAACCGGCGGAGCACTGCCGCCTGGTCGATATCTGATCGGTACCGATGGCAAGCCGGTATACCTTGTCGATCCGGCGATCAACGGCATGCTCAAGGAGGATGACCAGGGAAACGATCTGAGCGGCAATAAATTCGATGCTCCCAAAACGGTCTTGATGCAATTGATCATCGATGGAATCCTCGATCGGCGATTGCCGTGGGGGTTGGTTTTGTTTGGAGTGCTGATTGCAGTGACCTTGGAGTTGAGTGGCGTCCCGAGTTTGCCCTTCGCCGTCGGTGTCTATCTTCCACTCGCCGCATCAACTCCTATTTTTGCGGGTGGAGTGATTCGATGGTTTGTGGATCGCTGGCATCGCAAAGCAGCCGACGGCGAGGATGATTCCAGTCCAGCGGTGTTGCTGAGTTCGGGCTATATCGCCGGAGGTGCGATTGCGGCGGTGCTGATCTCCTTCATGAATTTTCGCCCAGCCCTTCTCAATGCGTTCGATTTCGCGGCACCAGTTCCAATCGATGGTGCCAAATCCGACTCGTTGGTTGCGGGTTTGATTCCCAAGGAGATTTTGGAGAACACTTGGGTCGCTCTCGGTGCCTTCGGTGTCCTGGCGTTGGTCATGCTGATCATCGGCTTGGCAAGTCGCCCCAAATCGTCGGCGTCATGAATCGCATCGCGCGATGGATGAGTGTGGCTTGGCGCTACGGATGGCCGGGCCCTTACACGGTTTTAGGTTTTTGGCTGATCCTGGCACCCTGGAGCGGCCAGCGACGCTGGTTCGCGTATCGCGGCACGATCGGGATTGTGGGGCCGGGCGTACAGCGGCTACTGGCTTTGGCTCCAATTCGCGGCGGGGCTGCTGCCTTGACCCTCGGGCACACGATTCTAGCCATATCAGAATCGGCGTTTCACGAAACATGGGAGCATGAAATGGTCCATGTTCGGCAATACGAACGCTGGGGCGTGTTGTTTGTTCCTGCGTATCTGCTCAGCGGATGTTGGCAGTGGCTGCATGGCCGCGACGCATACTGGGATAACCCCTTTGAGATCGAGGCCCGATCCCAACCCGAAGCGTAAGCGAGGAATGAACTCAGGACGCCGATGAAGTCTCCGCTCATTCTTCCCTCGCTCACGCGTCGGGTTCTGAAAATCTCAGGGAAAACGTTATCTCAACAGTGCGAAAGAGCCAAAAGCGCAACGTCAAAAACATGATTTTTGGCTACAATAAGGTGTTGCCCGCCTCGCAAGTCCCATCCCACCGATTGACGTCCCTATGGAAGCTTCCCGCCACCCATCGATTGGAGGCTCGTTTCGAGTCCGCCGTTGGCTGTTCATGTTCTCGGGCTGGCTCGTCACTACAGTGACCGCAGCGGCCCAGCAGCAGGTCGATCTCGATCCATTTTTTGAGTCCAAGGTGCGGCCCATTCTCGCGAATCGGTGTTGGACCTGTCATAGCGGCGAAGCGGGGGAGTCGAAGGGAAGTTTGCGACTGGATCATGGGACGCTGATCCGCAAGGGTGGTGATTCCGGACCAGCGCTGGTGGCTGGCAAGCCCGACGAGAGTTTGATCTACCAGGCGATCACCTACCAGGGTTATGAGATGCCTCCGGATGGGAGAATCCCAGCAGAGGAGATCGAGGTGTTGCGATTGTGGATCGAACGCGGGGCGGTGTGGCCTGATGAACCGTTGCCGGAGGATCGCGCGAACCGCGGGTCGTTTGATTTGGCTTCGCGCCGTGCTGCGCATTGGGCATGGCAGCCTCGCGACACGACCAGCCGTTCGAAACTCGCAGCGGACACTTGGGCACACAGCGCCATCGACAGTTACATCGCGCATTCCGTGCGTGAGGCTGGGCTCGAGCCCAGCCTCGCAGCCGATCGCGTTACCTTGGTCCGGCGCATGTATTTGGATCTGATTGGTATCCCCCCAAGCCCCGATGAGATGGCGAGAATCGTCAACGATACTCGGCCCGATTGGGACTCGGCCGTCATCGACGATTTGTTGGCGAATCCTCAATTCGGTGTCCGCTGGGCCAGGCACTGGATGGATTTGATACGTTACGCGCAGTCTCGGGGGCACGAATTCGATGAGGACATTCTCGCGGGCGAAGCATACCGAGATTATCTGGTGCGGACCCTGAATGCCGACCTTCCGTACGATCAATTCCTTACCGAGCATCTCGCGGGCGATTTGATCGATCCACCCCGTCTGGATCCGATTCACGGCCGCAATGAATCGGTCCTCGCTACCGGGTTTTGGCATTTTGGGGATTGGGTCCATTCCCCGGTTGACACTCGCAAGGACGAAACCGATCGATTCGACAACATGGTTGATGTGGCCTCGAAGACGTTCCTCGGGGTCACGGTCGCGTGTGCTCGATGCCACGATCACAAGTTCGATGCCATCAGCACCGAAGATTACTATGCCTTGTTCGGGTTTCTGCGAAGCAGCCATTACCGATTGATTCGCTACGAAACCGATGCAGCCCATCGCGCGGCGGCGAACGAACTTGAATCGCTGCGACAACCATTGCGGGAACAGTCTCGCGAGATTCTTCAAGCACTCGCGAGGGACTGGCTGACCGCATCCGCTGCACCTCAAGCGGAATCGGAACATGCAAAAATGTTGCTCGAGCGGGTTCGAGCCTGGTCGTCGACGCAGTCTACACGCTTGCCCGAAAGCGACCCTCGCGTTCTGTTTGACACGCGAACCCCGGACCGCATGCTGTGGCAATCGGATGGCATTGTGTATGGACACACAAGCAATCCTCCGCTGACTGCGAATTTTTCGTTTCGTACGCCTGCGTCTGCATGGTGGGTATCTCCTTTCCATGAAGGAACTCGCGATCGATTCTGGGATCCGATGACACAGACCGTGGCTACGGTGAATCGTATGAATCGCTATCCACAAATCGCGGAAGCCGGAAAAATTCTGCCGACCAAAGCATTCCCGCTTCGGTCGGGCAAGCTGTCGTATTTGGTTCGTGGTTCCTTTCGCGCGTTCGCATCGGTCGATTCGCATCGATTGGTCGCTGGTCCCCTGCACGGCGAAACGCTGCTCGAAAACTCAGGACCCAACGACATCTATCGATGGGTCACTCACTCGCTAGATCGCTACGCAGGCAAAACGATTCATGTCGAATTCTCACCGCTGGCAGACAACGATTTCTCAGTCGTTCAGGTCATCGACGGAATCCCCCCGGCACCGCCCGAGGATTCGCAGATCAGCGTCGACACGCGATCTCTGGAAGCGACAAGAGATGCGGTTGTCGCTTGGCTCGATCAGCCCGACGCATTGAACGACAACCAACGAGCCCGGTGCGCTGCGGTGTTGCATGAATTGCTCAATCGATCGGATGCGTGGTTCAGTGCGGAGCATCCGAAAATCATTCAACTCCGGCAGCTCGCTGCGCGATGGCGAGCGGCAGAGAGTGGACTCGCGGATTCGTTGCCGTGGGAATCCAAGTTGGCGATGGCGATGCGCGATGGAAGCGGAATCGATGATACCGTCCTGATTCGCGGTAACCATTTGCGGCCAGGACACGAAATAGCCAGACGCAATCTGGAGGCGCTCGCTCCGGAAAAGAAAGCCTACGAGGGAATGGGGAGTGGCCGGTTGGCTTTGGCCAAACAGTGGGTCGCCCCAGAGAATCCTTTGGTTGCGCGCGTGCTCGTCAATCGCGTGTGGCATCATTTGCTCGGTCGCGGTCTGGCTGCGACAACCGATGACTTTGGCGTGTTGGGGACGCCACCCACGCATCCCCAATTGCTCGACACTCTCGCCCAAGACTTCATCGATCGCGGTTGGTCCATCAAGTCTCTCATCCGTTCGATTTGTCTGTCGCGAACGTACCAACAAGATTCGCGGGGAACTCCGCAGTCGCTCGAGCGGGACCCCGACAACAAACTTCTTTCGCATGCTCGGGTCCGTCGTTTGGAATCCGAGGCGGTGCGAGATACCTTGCTGGCAGTGACTGGCGAATTGGATTTGAGATGGATGCCAGAGAACGAAGCAAGCGTGCCTGTCCATCTGACCGACTTCCTGGAAGGACGCGGTCGTCCCAATCGGAGTGGGCCAATGGATGGTCGAGGCCGGCGAAGTCTCTATCTGGAAGTTCGCCGCAATTTCCTCCATCCGATGATGACAGCATTCGATATGCCGAATCCCTTCAGCACGATGGGACGCAGGAACGTCTCGAATGTACCTGCCCAGGCCCTGATCCTACTCAACGATCCGTTCGTGCACGCGTTGAGTCAACGTTGGGCGGACCGGATCCTCGGCACCGATGGCAACGACGAAGATCGCGTGCGAGCGATGTTGCGGCAAATCTCGTTACGAGAGCCAACCTCGCTGCAGATCGAGCAGACGCTCGGGTTCCTGCGAACCGGAGGATTCGAGAATGCCGGCGAATCTTATAAAGCCTTGGCCCACCTGCTCCTCAACCGAAAAGAGCTCATTTTTCGTTTCTGAGTCCTTCCCAGATTGCCAAAATTCAGGATTTTACCGTCGTTCGCCTGTCGATTTCCCTTTACGCAGTCCCTGCGTTTCCTCTATTATGCGCCGGACATCGGTTAGCAGGACGCTAGCCTAAAAAGCCCATAAACCACCGCGGGGTCGGACCAAGGTAACGAGAATGAGCGGTTTTGTAATTCTTTTGGTGGCGTCTTTTCTATTCGACGAACCCCTGCCCGCACCCAGTCCTCCCCCGAAAACGACGGTGCGCCCCGCTCCCCTGGGTGAAACACTCCCGGCGCCGAGGAATATCGCTTCGCCCGCAGAGACAACGAGACTTATTTCGACCACGACACAACCGCCCCCGTCCGCCCCAGTACCTACAGGAGTACCGACTCAGGAAGCCAAGATTGGTTGGGGAGTCGATCCGTCCGATAACTCCATGTACATGGTCATCCAGATTGCGCCTGCCGCTATCGAAACCTTCGCTGCCGGGCAACGAGGCCAGGAACTGACGAGCAGGATCCCGCCCATGCTCCGCAATCGTATCGAGAAGGTGATCGTTCGGTTCGGCACTGGGCCGGTGGAGCAGTTCCCGTCGGAATCCGAACTGGCGAGCATGCCACTGACGCAGAGTGCATCCTCGCAAACTCCCCAGATCGCGACATTGGATCGGCGAACTCCGGTTACGATTGATTCGCCTCGTAACGCCGAAGTGATTCCAACTGCGTCAACCACTCAAATTCCTATTTTGCCGGGATCGTCGGTTCCGGGTACCACATCGAGCCCGCCTGCGGTCAATTCGCCTCCACCGGTTTGGAACAACAACGTTCCACCGTCGAGACCGAGTACCGCAACGCCAGCCAGCGATTCGTTTGCTCCGAGCAACAATCGCGTGGTACCCCAATCCTTGATGCCTTTCGGCGCGCGACCATCGACAACTCCCTATGCCTCCACGGCAGGGACTCAAGGAAATGTGACCTATAGTGGCACGAACTACAGCGGGAACAATTATGGCAATACGCCATACGGGAACGCGCCATACAGTAACGCGGCAGCTCCCCAGTACGGAAACAACCAATTCGGCAACACGCAATATGGGACCAATGCCTTTGGTAGTAACGTACCCATGGTAGCCAGCAATCCCAACACGGGTGTTTATCCACCGGTGAACGAACCGGTGCTGCCGAACGGATCAAACGCTCCCACGAACAATCCTGGATTCTTCAATCCGAATCCCAATTTCCCGTCGAACCCCAATTACGGTTTACCCGTCTCGGCGAACGGGCCAACCTACGCTACGAACGGCTCGCTTTCCAATCCCCCGATGACGCATGCACAAGGCCCGGTCCTACCGCCGCCAAATCTGCTTCCATCAACATCCAACAACAATTCGACAACCAGTGGATGGCGACTGCCTTCTCGGAATGACCAGGATGATGGCCGGGATGTTCTCAACTCGACCCGTCCGGGAAGTTGGGTTCCATTCTTCTTGGTGCTGTCATTTATCTTGAACGTCTATTTCGGGTTGTGGTTGAACCACTTGAGCACCAAATACCGGCATCTGCTGGCCAACATGCGAGGGTTGTCGGTACCCGAGTTGGAGCGTGCTTAACGCGAGGAACGTACCCTCTGTAGAGCAGTTGTCCTCAACTGCTCCCGTCCAGCGTCGCCAGCCGGAAAGGGTTCTGAGCGAAGTCCCGGAACCGAGGAATCCCGAGATTAGCAAGCGGGCTTTAAGATAGGATCGCAGGGGAAATGATTAGCGCAGGGTATGAGACAGCTGAGGACAGGTGCTCTACTTGAGTGATTTCACTTCCGTCGCAGGCTTCTGAAAGATCATCATGTAGTTCTCCTGCAGTGCG
>JBKDXO010000172.1:0-8087 GCA_046306195.1 Planctomycetota bacterium
GCATCGATACTGTTCTGGGTGGGTTGACCCAAGAATTCATCGACACGCTGGCCGGGGAACAGGCTCAGCCACCGCCGGGCGACTTCTTCATCCGACCACTGAGCCACCACATCGGGCCGAGTCCGCAGGATAACATGCATATGGTTCGAAAGGATGGCGTAAGTCAGCACATCGAGCCCGAAGACCGAGGCTAGGCACTCGAGCCGAGCCCGGATCCATTCGCGACGGAATTCGTAATTCTTCCCCGTAACCGGATCCTCTCCGGCAAGGAACGCACGTCGTACGCAGCGTTGGATGCAATGGACGATCCCCACTTCGTTGGGATCAAACAGTTCAGCACGCAGTGGTCTAGGCATTCTCTCTCCTCCCAAGGCAGGGCAGGATAGCAAAACCCACCCGCCATGTCAAATAGGTGGGTGGCACGTATTGACGGCACGTATTGACGAACCTTGCATTCGATTAGATTTTGGAATGTACTATGAGGGTCACAGATAACCGGCGACGAGATGACGCAGCAATTTCTGGGCCAGCGTCGAAAGCCATGGCAGTAGTCACGTTTCCGTATTTGCAGTCGCCGCGTTTTCTCCATCACGCTGTCGACAAGAGACTCAGGAGTCCGAAACATCATGCTTCGAAATACGTTGTTGAATACCCTATGCGTCGGGGTCCTGTCGCTGCTTGGCGGAGTACACAGCGATGCCGAAGAATCTGAGGCACGACCAAACATCGTATGGATTATTGCAGAAGACATGTCTTGTCATTTCGGGTATCAGGGCGAGCCGTTGGTCAAGACGCCCCACGTGGACCGACTGGCGCGGGAAGGTGCAGTCTTTGATTCCGCATACACCACCTGCCCAGTATGTTCACCCGCCCGGTCGGCCCTGATCACCGGTATGTATCAAACGACCATTGGAGCACATAACCACCGTAGTTTCCGTGGTGGAATCAAGAACAATCTGCGAGATCCGGTTTGCGCCATTCCCGAGTTTCTCAAGGCCGTTGGCTATTACACCTGCAATGGTTCAAGGTCAGAAGCGAGTGAGTCGGGCAAGACCGACTACAATTTTGAGTATCCCTCGAATCTTTACGATGGTGTCCATTACAACGGCGCCTCGCCAGGCCAGCCGATTTTTATGCAGTTTCAATTGCAGGGGGGCAAACGCCGCAAAGCCGAGGTGGAACACGCGGTGTCACCTGACGCAGTGACCCTACCGCCCTATTATCCTCAGGACTCCGTGATGCGGGAGAATTGGGCGACTTATCTGAACTCGGTGATGTATGTAGACCAGGAAGTCGGCAGAATCATGGCGAGTCTCGAAGCCGATGGCCTCGCGAAGAACACGGTGGTTTTTTTTACCACGGACCATGGGATCAGCCACGCACGCGGCAAACAATTCCTCTACGAAGAGGGGACACATATTCCCCTAATCATTTGGGCTCCTGGCCGTATTCCCGCCGGAACGATTCGCCACGATCTGGTGTCGCATATAGATATCGCGGCCACTTCTTTATACTTTGCAGGCATAACTGCTCCGCAACACATGGAAGCCCGTCCGCTTTTCGGCCCACAAAGCCAGCCGCGTGAGTTTGTCATTTCGGCACGCGATCGTTGCGACGAAACGATCGAACGGCTTCGAAGTGTCCGCAAGGGAACATTCACTTACATCCGCAATTTCTATCCGGAACGTCCGCACCTGCAACCAAACGCATACAAGGACGGCAAGCCAATCTTGAGTCGCTTGCGAGAGCTTTACGCGAAGGGCAAACTGTCCGGCCATCCGGCAGAACGGTTGTTTACCGTACCACGTCCCCGCGAAGAGCTATACGACCGGCGCACCGATCCGTGGGAGTTGAGGAACTTGGCCAATGACCCGGAGCACGCCGAAACGCTCGCGGAATTGCGTGGAACTCTCGACACATGGATTCGCGTGACAAACGATCAGGGGCAAACACCAGAAACCGAAGAAGTCTATGATGCCGATATGGCAGTGTATATGGGCTCACGCAAAGACGAGCCCGAGTACATCGCAAAGATGCAAAGGAACATTGCGCAGATGAAGGCCTGGGCAAAGGAAGGGAAATAGTCCCAAAATCGAGACATTCTTCATTATACAGGATATGCGATATGAACAGACGACGTATCATACAAACGGTAACAGCCCTGCTGGTTCTCGCTACCACAAGCCCCGCGGTGGCAGAGGAAGAGGGGCGTGCACCCGCGCGTCCCAACATCATCTTCATCATGGCCGACGATCTCGGTTACGGCGATCTGGGGTGCTACGGCCAGAAGCGAATTCAGACACCTAATATTGACCGGCTGGCGGCGGAGGGTATGCGTTTCACGCAATGTTATGCGGGCGCGTCGGTTTGTGCACCGAGCCGATGCTCGCTGATGACGGGACTCCATACGGGGCATACGACAGTTCGCGGTAACAAGGGTCAGAACGCACCCAGGCACGACGGTGAGGCGAATCGAATTCCTTTGCATGCCGATGACACAACGGTCGCCACACTTCTGAAACGGGCGGGATACGCAACAGGTATCACAGGGAAGTGGGGGTTGGGAGAACCGGGTTCGAGTGGACTTCCGAACGATCACGGATTCGATGAATGGTTTGGTTATTTGAATCAGGGACATGCGCATGACTACTACACCGATTATCTCTGGCGGAACAGGCAGCGGCAGGTCATCGCCGGAAATCTGGAGAGCAGACGAACCGCGTACTCTGCCGATCTCTTCTCGGATGTCGCCCTCGAATTCATCCGGAGAGAAAAAGATCGTCCATTCTTTCTGTACGTGGCCACAACCATTCCACACAAAAACTACGAAGTCCCTGAGTTGGCGCCGTACGCGGACGAAACCTGGCCCGATGAAGCAAAGGCTTATGCGGCCATGGTGACCCGGATGGACTCGCACGTTGGAAAGATGTTGACACTCCTCAGGGAACTCGATCTGGATCGGAAGACCATCGTCTTCTTCACGTCGGACAACGGTGCAGCCAGGGAATGGAAAGGCATCTTCGACAGTTGCGGCCCATTGAGGGATACGAAGTTTTCGTTATACGAAGGGGGGCTTCGTGTCCCCATGATTGTCCGCTGGCCGGGCAATGTTCCTCCCGGATCCGTAAACGACACCGCCTGGTATTTCGCCGACTTCCTGCCGACGGCGGTCCGCCTGACAAACTCGACCGTTCCAGCGGCCATCGACGGTATCGATGTGACTGCCACACTTCTGGACCACAAAAAGAAACTCCCAGACCGCTTCATGTACTGGGAACTGCCTGAAGGCGACTCAAAGGCGTTGCGGCAGGCAGTCCGATGGAAGCAGTGGAAAGCCGTTCGTCATGACCCGCGAGCTGACCTTGAACTGTACCACCTTCCCAGCGACATCGGAGAGGCAAACGATGTCTCTGCCGATCACCCGGAGGTCACCTCCGAAATCCTGAATTTTCTGAAGACAGCACGGACACCTTCGCCCTTCTGGCCTGCAGCAATTGATTAGACGCAGCATGGAGGCCCGGTAGATTTGAGTTGGGTATGATACGATTCAATCCTTCGTCAGCACGTCGGACTTTTTTGAACCTCTGAGTATAACAATGCAAAGAACCGCTATGTCGCTGTCGGCTGCTATTCGTGTGCGTGCCCATTTTCTGGCCATCTTGATACTGCTCTTTGGCAGCTCGAACGTGGGTTTCGCCGAAGATCCGGCAACGAACGGTCGCCCGAACATTATCTTGATTTTCGCAGACGACCTCGGCTGGCGCGACGTGGGATGGCAGGGAAGTGATTTCTACGAAACGCCGAACCTTGATAAACTCGCAGCTTCCGGCATGGTGTTTACCGATGCCTATGCTGCGGCCGGTAACTGCGCTCCAAGCCGGGCTTGCCTGCTTTCCGGCAATTACACGCCACGCCACCATGTCTATGCGGTGGAGTCCACCAGTCGCGGACCGAAGAATGCATCCCGCCTCGTCCCGATCCCGAATCGCAGCGGCCTTTCCAGGGACAATGTCACAGTAGCCGACGCATTGAAGGCTGCCGGCTACGCGACCGGCATCTTCGGCAAATGGCATCTTGATGGCCCCGAGGGTACGGAGCCTGGAGAGCAGGGCTTCGACGCTGTGCATCAATCCCACCACAAGTGGAGCGATGCCAATGCAGACACTCCGCAGAATCCAAAGGGGATCTTCTCGCTCACGCAGGGCGCGATGGAGTTCATGGAACGAAACCGCGACCGTCCGTTCTTCCTCTACCTTCCTCACTACGCGATTCACACCGAGCACCAGGCCCGGCCCGAGACGCTTGCGCGATTCCAGAAAAAGAAGCCCGGCTCACAGCACAGCGATCCACTGTACGCGGCCTGCCTTTACGATCTCGATACGGCCGTCGGCCAGATGATGGACAAACTCACTGAGCTCGGTCTGGAAAAAAATACACTGGTCGTGTTCACCTCGGACAACGGCGGTACGCAGCAATCCTCGCAGGAGCCGCTGCGTGGCAACAAAGGCAGCTACTACGAGGGGGGTATCCGTGAGCCATTCATTGCGTGCTGGCCTGCGGAGATCAAGCCCGGATCTCGCTGCGATGTGCCGATCATCAGCGTCGATCTGTTCCCGACCTTTCTTGCTGTTGCCGGGGCATCTGTGCCTGAGGGAAAAGTGCTTGACGGCGAGAACCTGCTTCCGCTCTTTCGCAACACGGGAATGCTGGCTCGCCAGTCCATCTTCTGGCACTTCCCAGGCTATCTGGGAGCACCAGTCAATCGCGGCCGGGATCTTGACGTGCGCACCGGCTTCCGCTCACGTCCGATTAGTGTAATTCGTCAGGGCGACTGGAAGCTTCACCTCTTCCATGAGGAGTGGGTACTCGACGGGGGATGGGAACAACTCGCAACAAACAACGCCGTCGAACTTTACCATCTCGCCGACGACGTGGGCGAGCGCCGCAACCTCGCACAAGAGCAACCTGCCCGCCGCGATGCGATGCTCAACGTCCTCCTGGCCTGGATCCAGCACACTAGCGCGCTCATCCCGTCCCAGCCGAACGCCGCCTACGATCCCGCGACCGCGCAGACAAAGGGACAGACGAAACGGGACCTGTCGAATTGATTCGTGGGGATAATCTAGGTCGAGCTAAGATACACAGTCCGGCTTTTCCAACGGAGGAAGCGATGAGTGTTACGAGAATCTCTTGGTTCGCACTGGTGATGCTGGTTCTGGTACCGACCTCGCGAGCAGCGGATCCGCCAGACGCCGTTGAGAAACCGAACCTGATTCTGATCATGGCCGACGATCTCGGTTACGAGACGATCGGGGCCAACGGCGGCACGAGCTATCGGACGCCGGTGCTCGACCAACTGGCCGCGACCGGAGCTCGATTCACTCACTGTTATGTCCAACCGCTTTGCACGCCGACTCGTGCGCAGTTGATGACCGGCCAGTATAACGTTCGGAATTACATTCGATTTGGAGTGCTCGACCGGCGTGCGGTGACGTTCGGCAACATGCTGAAGCAGGCTGGATATTCCACCTGCATCGCTGGCAAGTGGCAGCTTGGCCAGGACGTGGATTTGCCGAAAGAGTTTGGTTTCGACGAATCGTGCCTCTGGCAGCACACGCGACGCCCGCCGCGATACGCCAATCCCGGGCTCGAAATCAACGGCGTCGAGAAGGATTACACAAGCGGTGAGTATGGTCCGGATCTGGTCAATGACTATGCGATCGACTTCGTCACGCGGAAGCAGCGTGAGCCGTTCTTCCTATATTACCCGCTGATGCTGACTCACGCTCCCTATCAACCAACTCCCGATAGCGGGTCGTGGGACCCAAAACTCATGGGTGAAAAAGAGAGGCAAAACGAGAAGCACTTTGGTGAAATGGTCGAGTACATGGACAAGCTGATCGGAAAACTCGTCGAGCGACTCGATTCGCTCGGCTTGCGCGAGAAGACTCTGATTGTGTTTCTCGGTGACAATGGAACGGGCAAGGGAACCCGGTCGCAGATGGGTAATCGAGTCGTCATTGGCGGCAAGGGGACCACGACCGCGGCGGGCATGCATGTTCCGCTGATTGTGAACTGGCCGGGGAAGTTGTCATCCAAAGTCAGTCACGATCTGGTCGACAGCACCGATTTCCTGCCGACGTTGCTGGACGCAGCCGGAGTGAAGCCGCCCACCGACCTGACTCTCGACGGCCACAGTCTTCTGCCGCAACTGCGAGACGGCAGTGCTTCGCCGCGTAAGTGGATCTACTCGTGGTACTCGCCTCGCCAAGGGGACGACCGGAAAGTTCGTGAATTTGCCTTCGATCGAAATTACAAGTTGTATCGCACGGGGGAGTTTTTCGACCTGATCAACGACGCAGACGAAAAGCATCCACTCAGGCAAGAATCGCTTTCTGGTGAGGCGGCTGCTGCTGCGAGGCGGTTGCAAACCGCACTAGACCAATACAAATCCGCTCGACCTGCAGAACTCGACGGCTCCCCGGCGAACCCTGAAAAGCAGGCCGGGTTCGATTGATAGGCTATTCAAGCACTCGTAAACAGCAAAGAATTTCACACCAAATAGGTTTGGCAATTCTCAACTTTCAGCAAAACCAGTGATACCGTGAAATACATCCTCCTCATCATCTTCCTGCTCGGTAACCAACTCTGCGCCGCAGAGGGAAAACGATATGACCTCAGTAAACGAGCCAGCGAAATCGACCCGCGGACAAAAGAACATTCGGAGATCAACTTCAGCTTTACGGACAAAAAGGGAACGCCAGCTGATCTTCAACATGCCGTGGTCGATACGCGCGTGCCTTCACAGGGCAAGCTAGTGATTTGGCTCATGGGGCATAACCAGGGATTGTTTGATCGCATTTCGAGCTATGGCTATCATGGCATCCAGCCGCATTACGCAAATGGTTGGTTCGGAGGCATCACGAAAACGAAATACGAGGATGGCAGCGGCACGGTGCTTGGAAAAATTCGCCTGGAAGCCGCAACGGGCGAGGATTTCAGCCCCCTGGTGAACATCCCCAAGGCCGACGGCATGATGGAGCGCTCGCTGCAGTTTGTTAAATGGCTCGCCAAGGAAAATCCAGATGGGAAGTGGCAGCAATTCATTGCAGACGACGGCCAAAGCCTACGCTGGGAGAAGGTCATCATGAGCGGCATTTCGCATGGCAGCACCACGGCGGCCCGTTTTGCTATGCACCAAAAAGTGGACCGCGTAGTGATGTTTTCCGGCCCTCGCGATAACACCGAGATCTGGCAGGGCGAAGCTTCTGCGACCCCTTCCAACTGCTTCTTCGGTTTCTCCCATGTGCTCGACGGAGGTTGGACGGCCGATCATTACTGCCGTTCGTGGCAATTGCTTAAGCTGCATAACCACGGACCGCTCGTCAATATCGACACCGCCAAACCTCCTTACGGCAACACACGCCGCTTAATCACCAGCATCGATGTCAAGAATGATGCCGGTCGTGCGCACAACATCGTGGTCCCCGGTGGCAAGGATGCAATCGGTACTTGGGTTTTCGATGATGTCTTCCATTACCTCTTCACTCATCCCGTGAATCAAAGCGGCCTCGCCGTGCCGTTGGACGCTGACTGCGAAATGAAACTCCCCTCCAAATAAATCCACTGCAAGCATGTTGCCGCATTCATGCAATCGACACACCGTTATTCAACGCTCAATCCCACCACAAAGCCATGAATACTCAACCGCACGACATGAGTCACTATCATCCAAAACTCGGCGAAAAACTGGATGCTTCGCAGCCGACGAGCAATGGGTCAAGCAGAAACGGGCGAGGCTGGCTTCGCTGAGTTGGTTCATGAAATGCCTGAAAGAACCCCTCTCACGCAAATGCAACCTAGAAGAGAACTGCCGAGGCACCTTCTTTGAAGGACGCTACAAATCCATCGCGATCCTCGACGAGGAATCCATCCTGACGGTCGCTGCCTACATCGATTTGAACCCCGTTGCGGCAGGCATCTGCAGTTTGCCCGAACACTCCCCGCACACCTCCATCAAGGAACGGGTCGAACACTTGATCGCGCAAGGTCGTTTGCAAGACATCGCGCAGATTCGGACCGGCAGC
>JBKDXO010000173.1:0-74347 GCA_046306195.1 Planctomycetota bacterium
GAGCGCTGCTGAACACGGTAGGCTCCGATGAAAAGAAGTAGCGTGTCCCACGTAGAGCAGTTGTCCTCAACTGTCTCAGATCCGCCTGTGGCGGGCTCGTACCCAGCGTGGCCAACAGGAAGTCGTCGCGAGCTCTTCCACCGTGCCGAGGATTTTCTGATTCGCAGTAACACGGCAAGATGGGGGCGTTCAGGCGATGAGAAACGCAGTGTAGGAACAGCTGAGGACAGCTGTTCGACTATTCACCTGCGAACAAATCGTCTAGGTCGAGATGGGCGTCGGGTGCGATGCGGGGGGAGATCGTTTCGGTGCTCGATGCGATCCGATGCGATCGGTAATCGGTTCCTTCGGGATCCCGAAATACATGGACGCATCGGTTCTGACAATCCACGATCCAGTACTCGACGATGCCGACTTCGGCGTACAGATGACGCTTGATTTCGAGGTCCTTCTCCAGCGAGCTGTCGGCGACTTCGATGGCAAGCTGGACGTCGGCGGCTTGAGGATGGCCATCGCGATAACGCGCTCGGCGCACCCAAAAGACGTCCGGCTCGGGTCGGCTCTGCACTTCCGGCATATCGATCCCTGTTTGAGAAGTGATCTGCGTCACTTTTTTATCGCGCGAATCCGATGACCAGTTGTTGAGGTACGTGATGTAATCATCATGAAGCGGTCCTGCGGGATTCATTTCAACAATCTCTCCTCGAATCAACTCGACCCGCCGGTTCAAAACATCGAAGGCTCCCTTGAGAACCATCGCATCGTATTCGGCGAGACTCAAATGCAAGGTGCGGAGAATCATGGCTCAAGCTCCTGGAACGGTCAGAAAGACAACTTCTATTATACTCCACCACGAATTCGAATCGGCAATCCTCCGAGCGGTGTTCGTCTCGCGTTCGATGGCAAGTCTCCTCACCAGGTATTCCTGAAGTTGTCGGATGTGGAATTCCAAGAATTGGGCATCCGGCGATCTGCAAACGCCCCGAGGCTCGCTGGCGGAGAATATAATGCGGTCCTCCCGCTCCCTAATCCTTTGCTCGAAGAAAACCTGGATCGCCATGCCCTTGGATGTTCCGAAAAAAGCAGTAGGCCAGCTCCGCGTCGTCTTGATTGGCGATATTGTCGGCAAGCCCGGGATGACGGCAGCTTGTGCAGCGGTCGGAATGCTGCGCGAGGCTGGATGCGACTTGATCGTTGCCAATGCCGAGAACGCCGCCGATGGAGCGGGGTTGACGGTCAAGCAATACGAACAACTCGTGGCGGCTGGGATCGATGCCATCACGCTCGGCGACCACATCTACAAGAAGCGGGAGATCGAAAAGGCGCTGCGGTCCCAAAGCAATATCGTCAAGCCCGCGAATTTTCCCGACAAAGCACCCGGCCGGGATCACTGCCTCGTCAAAACTGCAGATGGGATCCCGATCGCGATCATGAGCTTGCTCGGCCGGGTCTTTATGCGACCCGTCAATTGCCCGTTCGAAGCGGCCGATCGCGTCTTGGCGGAGCTTCCTGAATCAGTTCGAATTCGGGTGGTGGACATGCATGGCGAAGCGACCAGCGACAAACAAGCCATGGGATACTACCTCGATGGACGGGTGACGGCGGTGCTTGGAACCCACACCCATGTTCCCACAGCCGATGAACAAATTCTTCCAGGGGGTACTGCGTTCCAGTGCGATGTCGGCATGACCGGTCCGTATCGGAGCATTCTGGGCCGCGAGATCGAACCGGTACTTCGTACGACCCTGACCTTCGACCCCAATACCTTCCATGTTGCCACTGAGGACGTGCGGGTATCTGCCACTTGGTTCGATGCCGATCCGCTGAACGGTCGAGCAACGCAGATCGGCCGTCTGCAGTTCCCAGTCGATCCGAAGCGATAACGCGTTACTCTTTGGCGACCGTAGGTCGATGGGGTTCGAAGCGAGTTCGTGCCGCTTGTTCCGCCATTTTCACCGCTTCGACGGCATTCTGATACATGAGCTTCTGCGCCCGGAACTTGGATTGTCCTCCCTTGCACTCGAGTCGACGGTAGCGGCCATCGCTCTGCAATTCCCACGCGTTTTGGTTGTCTCGGAAATAGGTGTCGAGAATCTCGACCAGGCGGCGCTGCGACGCGGGGTCTTCCACAGGGACCAGCAGTTCGATGCGGCGATCCAGCGATCGAGGCATCCAGTCCGCGCTGCTGATAAAGACCGCATCCTCGCCGCCGTGAAAGAAGTACAGGATGCGCGCATGCTCGAGAAAGCGATCGACGATACTGATGACTTGAATGTTCTCGCTGAGCCCGGGAACGCCTGGGCGCAGGCAGCAAATGCCTCGCACATTGAGTCGAATGATGACACCGGCCTGGCTGGCGCGGTAAAGGGCTTCGATAATCTCCGAGTCGACTAGCGAATTCATCTTGGCGACGATGTAGGCCTTTTGTCCCATCTGTTTCCGCTGGGTCTCGCCATCGATCAGCGAGATCAGCTTTTTGCGCAGCCCCAACGGCGCCGACTCGAGCTTTTCATAGGGATGCGGTTGGCTGTATCCGGTGACGGCATTGAAGAACGCCGAGGCGTCTTTGCCGAGAGATTCGTCGCAAGTCAGGTAGCTGATGTCGCTGTACATCCGAGCGGTGGATTCGTTGTAATTGCCGGTCCCGAAATGCACGTACCGCACCACCCCCGAGGATTCCCGCCGCACGACGATGCAGACCTTGGCGTGTGTCTTTAGCCCCCGAACTCCATAGACCACTTGCACGCCCGACCGTTCGAGCTCCCTCGCCCATTCGATATTCCGAGCTTCGTCGAATCGCGCCTTCAACTCGACGACCGCCGTCACGTACTTGCCCCGCTCGGCGGCCTTCTTGAGAGCCTCGACGATCGGGCTTTTGCGGCTGGTGCGATACAGAGTTTGCTTAATCGCCAACACATCCGGGTCGATGGCCGCTTCCTCGATCAATCGAAGCACCGGTTCGAAACTCTCGTACGGATGACAGAGCAGAATGTCTTGGTCCGCAATCGATTGGAACATCGACTTGGACGGATCGAGCAACGGAGATCGCTGCGGAGGCCACGCCGTATCGCGCAGGGCGGGAAAGCCTTCGATGTCGGTCAGTTGCATCATGACCGACAAGTCGAGGGGACCCGGGATCCGAAATACGTCCCGATCTTGAATCCCGATGCACGATTTCAAAAAATCGAGGGTGATGTCCGAGACGTCCTGTGCGATCTCCAGGCGGACGAAATCCGCCGAACGCCGCGAGGTCAGCACCTGCTCCATCCCCATCATCAAATCGGCGGCGCTATCCTCGCGAACCGAGATGTCCGCATTGCGAGTGACGCGAAACGCGATGCACTCGTCGATCCGTTTCCCAGGATAGTACTGATGGGCATGCTGCGCAATCACGTCCTCGAGCAATGCATAGCTGTAGCCGCGATCGCTCGGGAGCGTGACGAACCGCGAAATGGCTTTCCCGAGCGGAATAAAAGCGAATCGATGCGGCGACTCGGAATCTCCGCTGGCCATCCGCAAACAAAGATAGAAACCGAGATTCGACAGGAGCGGAAACGGCGCGTCGGGATCCAAATCCATCGGGGACAACACCGGATAGACCTCTTCGTCGAAGAACCGATGCATGGCGTCGAGCTGCGGCGCCTTGGCCATCGATGCCGTAACCCGTTCCAAGCCATCCTCTGCCAAGGCCGGCTCGATCGAATTCAAAAAACACTCGTATTGGTCCCGGATGATCGTATTGACCCGCTCGTAGATCGCCGACAACTGACCGGTGACCGTAGTTCCGCTGGGATCCGGAGAATCTATTCCCTGGGCTTGCTGGAGCTGCAGACCGCCGACGCGAACCATGAAGAACTCGTCCATGTTGCTGAAAGTGATCGCCAGAAACTTGAGCCGCTCGAGCGCCGGGACCTTCGAATAAAGGGCCTGATCGAGCACCCGCTGGTTGAATTCGAGCCAACTGAGTTCGCGGTTGATAAAGTGGCTTGAGGGCTGGGGCATAAGGAATCGGTCTGCTCCAAGTCAATGACATCAATGATCGCTACGCGGACACATTCTATCCAGATCGCTGAATCTTGCACGGCGAACGACCGCCGCGGAGGGAGCGTTTCACCCACTGGTCTTCCTCGCATGGGGCGAATTTGCTATCGGATACCGAGAGGTTCGCAGAAAACGATTCCCCGGATGCCAGGATGAAATTTACAGGCTTGATCTTGATTTGTGCCGCTAGCGCGCTGGCCTTGTTGCTACCCGCGCTGGGGATGGTGAAGTTTCCGATGGTCGAAACCGGAGCGCCAGTCAATGCGTCGGCGGACCTGTCGGTCCCTCCCGGTCTCCCAGTCGCCGCGCCGATTCCACCCGAAGCCGCGACGAATACCACCGCGACGAACACCACCGCACCGCCGCTGGGGCCCCCCTCCCTTCTCGGTCCGCCGTGGACGACCCAAAAGTTGAGCCTGAATGCATGGCTGATGTTGGGGCCCGTTTTGCTGCTGGGGTTGGCGCTTTGGACGTTCGGTCCGAACCGGGGTGGTTTGGGGCGCTGAAAAATGTGGCTAGCGATCGTAGTGGTAACGGCGCGCGTAATCGCTCCAGGCGTCCATCACCATCCGCTCTTCCTCGGGGGTCATTTCCAACCGGTTGGTTTGGTAATCCCGCTCGAGGGAAGTCTTTTCCACAATTCTATCACGCATGGATTCGAAGCCGCCGAGTTGCAGTTGCTCATAGATTCGTTGCATGGCTGACACGGGATCGACGATGAAATCTTCGTAGCGAAGATCGATGATCTGCGAGTCCGGCAGTCCGATGCGGTCGGCTTCGAAAGATGTGTACATGGTGGGGAGCGTTCGCAAAACGAACTCCCGAATCCGCGTCTCGTCGGTCGGAGACTGAAGCGACTGGATTTCGTCCAGGGTTTTCCACAGCTTCAATGTGGAGGGGTACACCTTGCGAGGATCGCGCACGATGTGCACGAACTTGGCCTCAGGGTACATGGCCCGCAGGATCCCAAGGCGACCGGTGTGGGGCGGGCTTTTCAAGATCAATGGCTTCTGGACCTTGTAAGTCACCGCGCGCAGAAACCAGTCGAACTTCTGTTTCCATGCCTCCAATTCCTCGCGTGAAAAGGAGTCGCTCGAGAGTGTCCCTTCGTAGGGGACTGGATGATTGGGAAACAAGATGCGGAGGTAGGGAGTCGGCGCCCCCAAGTTCATCAACGCGAACTCATCTTCTTGCGGCAGCGACCAACCCGCCTTCATGTTGTCCATCGGTCTTCGCTCCGGCAACAAAAAGCCTCCGAAACGAGTGAACAACCCTTCGGTCAGCAAGAAGTGCCAGGGGGCGAAGCATTGGAATGTCGTCGGGGACGCAAACCGCTGGTCGAGCGCCAAATATTCGTGCAGGAGCGTCGTCCCGCTTCGCCAGTGCCCGAGCACGAAAATCGGTGGGCCTGCCAATGGCGTTTGCTCGATCGCTCTCCCGTGCAGCCCGTGTTGAATGAAGGCTAGCAAATCATTCCATGGAGCGAAGACCGACACGCCGGCGGCCAAGTGCGCGCGGGACCAGGCGATATCAAAACGGTTTTTCCGAAGGAGGCTGAGCCAGTACGGGAACCGCATCCCATGCCAGAAGCGTGGGGAGACGAGGGAGTAGGAGTTCGCGTTTTTGATTTTTTCCTTGGACATCCCTGGAGTGGTTGGGTGAGTCACGAGGTGGGGTAGGGAGAGCCTGAGGTTATCGAGGGAACGGCGGGGTTTTGCAATGCCAGATCCCGAAACGATATGGACATCGGGGGGACGCTCTGGGTAGTTTCCTAGCTCGCCGGATCCGTCCGGCACAACTTCGGTATCCTGCTAGAGATGGTGAGCCATGGGGGCTTGGACCCAACTGTTTTACCGCTATCGCGACGCGATCGTTCCGGTCTCGATCATCGCGTGCATCGTGGTGATTTTGATGCCGCTGCCGACCGGCTTGCTCGACATCCTGCTGTCGGCCAACGTCGCTCTGGCGGTGATCATCCTGCTGACGACGATTTACGTCGGGTCGCCCCTCGAGTTCAACATCTTTCCCGCGATGCTGGTGGCGACGACGCTGTCGCGGCTGGTGCTCAACTTGGCGACGACCCGATTGATTCTGACCCGTGACGGCAGTGCTGGTGCGGGGACGGCGGGGCGGGTGATCGAAGCGTTCGGCGAGTTCGTCGCGGGGGACCGCATCGAAGTTGGCTTGATTCTGTTCGTGATCATCTTCTTGATCAATTTCATCGTGATCACCAAAGGAGCGACTCGAATTGGCGAGGTTGCTGCGCGCTTTGCGTTGGATGGCATGCCGGGTCGCCAGATGGCGATCGACGCCGACTTGGCAGCGGGTGCGATCGACGAGAAGGAAGCCCAGCGTCGGCGCGAGGAAGTGACGCGGCAAGCAGACTTCTACGGGGCGATGGATGGAGCGAGCAAGTTCGTGCGGGGAGATGCCATCGCGGGGATCGCCATCACCTTCATCAACCTCGTCGGCGGTTTGTACATGGGATACATGTACTTCGACATGACGATCGCTGAGTCGGCGCAGGTTTATTCCAAATTGACGATCGGCGACGGACTGGTCAGCCAGGTTCCGGCGTTTCTGATTTCGTTGGCAGCCGCGTTGCTAACCACGCGGAGCACGCAGAAGTCGGATTTCTCCGGCGAATTTATCCGGCAGATTTTCGCCAAGCCCCCCGCGTTGGTGGTGGCGGGAATCTTCTTGTGCTTGCTCGTGTTTTCCAAGCTGCCTGCTCTTCCCATGCTGACGATGGGTGGAGGATGCATCGGATTGGCGTTCTTGCTCCAACGCCAACAGAAAGAGGAAGCCAAGCAAACGCTTCGTCGCCAGCAAGAAGCCGACCAAGCGGCGAAAGCCGTCCCGGAGAAAAAGGTGGAGGAGTACCTCGAGGTCGATCCGATTCGGCTCGAACTCGGAGCGCGTCTGATCGTCCTGGCCGATCCCAATCGGGGAGGGGACTTGATGAAACGCATCTCGACGGTTCGAGCAACCCTCGCGACCGAAATGGGAATTCTTCTTCCGATGGTTCGCATCAAGGATCGGATGAGCCTTCCCGAAACGAAATACGAGCTGTCGATGGCCGGCAATCGGATTGCCTCAGGCTACCTTCGCCCCGATCGCCTGCTGGCGATCGACAAGGGACTCACGCTCGGAACTCCGGAAGGAGAGGAGACGACCGACCCCGCATTTGGTCGCAAAGCGTTCTGGATCGACCCGCGCTCCAGGCAGCAAGCGGAAATGTACGGTTACCACGTGGTCGAGTGCGGCGCGGTTCTGGCCACCCACGTTCAAGAGGCAGCGCGCAAGCATGCCGACGAGCTTCTGACCCGCGAGGTCGCCAAGCAACTGATCGACCAACTCAAGAAAACCAACGCGACCATTGTCGACGAATTGATCCCGGGAACGCTGAAGCTCGGCGAGGTTCAGCAGGTGCTTCAGAATCTCCTGCGCGAAGACATCCCGATCCGGCAACTGGGGATGATTATCGAAACACTCGGCGATTACGCGCACCGCGTCAAGGATCCGCTCTGGCTCACCGAATATGTGCGCCATCGCATGGCTCGAACGATCTCGCATCGCTATCGGGACGAGGCGGGAACGCTGCGCGTCATCACTCTCGATCCGGTGATCGAGGATCGTATCGCTGCTAGCGCGGAGACAACCGAACGGGGCGTGTTTCTGAGACTTTCGCCGGACGCGGCTAGCCGAATCTGCGCTCGGATCGCCGAGCACCTTCAAAAGCTCGACGCATTGGGTCGGCCCCGCTGTGTTTTGGTCTCGCCGAAGATCCGACTCGCGCTCCGCCAGATCACCCACGAATCGATCCCCGACCTGCGGGTTTTGTCCTTCAACGAAGTGTCGCGAGATACGAGCATTGAATCGATTGGCATGGTAACCGACGAGTCCACCGCATGAACGCTCCGATCCGAATCAAATCGTTTCGCGCGCGCGATCTGTCCGAAGCCCTCCGCCAGATTCGCCTCGAGCTGGGGCCCGATGCGATCATTCTCGAGACCAAGCTCAAGCCTCGGTCCCGCTTCTCCTGGTATCGACCTCGCGTCGAAGTGACCGCGTCATCGGCGGCGCCGGTGGAGAGCGAAGGGACGGATACCCCCGAGGATACTTCCCCGCAACCGGAGGAAACGATCGGGCTGCCGGGGGTTGGCCTAATGAACGGGTCGACTCTCAACCAGGCAATCTCCTATCCTCGAACCTACATCCAGGTTGCGGCGGATCTCCTCCTTCGCGACGTGCCCAAAGAACAAATCGAAGCCTGGCTCGGCGAAGCGATGTCGCAACTGGGTGCTGAAGTGAGCGATGCATGGGTGTTGCGAGCGCACCTGGCGCAGATACTTCGGCGCGAAATCCTTACCGATTGTCCATCGCGATCCTGGGATGCAACCGGTGCGGTTGCCGTGGTCGGACCGGCGGGACACGGGAAATCCAGCGCTGTTGCCAAGCTTGCGTACTTCGCCGCGATTCATTGCGGGTTTCACCCTAGGGTGATCGCATGCCTCCACCCTTCGCAACCTCCCCACCCACGGCTGGCCGACTACTGCGACCTGATGGGCTGGGGGTACGAACAAATCGATGCACCGAAGTTGGCGGCTGTGGTAGCGGCGGGTATCGAGCGGGGAAATTGGATCGCGATCGATATTCCGAGCATTCCTATCGGCGACATCCATGGGATGGAGATGTGGCGTTCGATCGTCAGCGAACTCGCTCTTGCGCAAACGCACGTGGCTCTGAGCGCGACCACGGCCACGACCCACGCGAGTCGTTTGCTGGATTGGTACCAGGGGCTCTCCCCCACCCATTTGCTCCTCTCGCGGCTCGACGAAGCGGGTGGGTTGGGAGGTTTCTGTTCGTTCTTGAGCGACGCCCGCTTGCCGGTGGGCTTTGCGTCGTTCGGTCCCAAGATTCCGGACGACATTGCCGAATGCGAGCCCGCGCTGCTGGCTCAGTGGATCTTGGGTGGCTGAGGCTCCGAACCGGCAGTTCGGATTAGCGGATCTAATGAAGGCCTCGTAGGTACGGGGTAGCTCGAGGGTACGGGGTAGTAGGGTGCTCCATTGCGATCTTGGTGGGGTGGGTTATAGTTTCACCTTGGTTGCTGAGAGCAACCCTTAGCAGTGGGTTTTGGGAGTTTGGATTTCCAATCTCATCTCCAAGGCTAAGCCCGCCGGTGTTTCACGTTGGTCCGATCGAACCTGACTTATCTTCTCCGGAGTTCGGTACCCTCACCGAACAGGTCCTTCGTGAAACACTCCTTTTTTCTCGGCCAAGGGATCCGACAATCACAACCACCTTTGATGGGAGTTTCAGCACCGATGAGTTCGAAACCAATCTCCACTCCTTCTACGGCGTCCCATTCCATCGATGCCAAGCGTCGCGGATTCCTGAAGAGTACGGCAATTGCGGGTGCAGTTGCCGCGCTTCCGATTGCGCGTTCGGCGCATGCCCAGGGGAGCGACACGATCCGGTTGGGGTTGATCGGTTGCGGAGGACGGGGGACGGGTGCTGCCAAGCAAGCGCTCGACACCAACAGCGACTCCAATCGGGTCAAGCTGACGGCGATGGCCGATCCATTCCAATTCCGCGCCGACCAAGCTCTCAAGGAACTCAAGAAGGACCATGAGAAGAATGTGGACGCCAAAGTTTTCTTGGGTGTCGAGAGTTACAAAGAGGTGTTGGCTTCGGACGTCGACATGGTGATTCTGACATCGCCACCTGGCTTTCGTCCCCTCCACTTTGAGGCAGCGGTGAAGGCGGGCAAGCATGTCTTCATGGAAAAGCCGGTTGCCACGGACGCCCCCGGGGTTCGCCGCGTCTTGGAGGCCAACAAGATTGCCAAGGAGAAGAATCTCGTTGTTCAAGTTGGTCTGCAGCGACGGCATCAATCCGACTACAAGTCCACGATCAAGATGCTTCAGGATGGTGCGATCGGCGAAATCATCCTGACGAGGGCCTACTGGAATGGAGACGGGGTCTGGACACGCAACCGTCAAGCCGGGCAGACCGAACTCGAGTATCAACTCAACAACTGGTACTACTTCAACTGGTTGAGTGGCGACCATATCGTCGAGCAGCACATTCACAACCTCGACGTGATCAATTGGTTGATGAACGACCATCCTGCTGAGGCACAAGGCCAAGGGGGGCGTCAAGTCCGGACAGGCGAGGACAGTGGCCAAATCTTCGACCACCATTTTGTCGAATTCACGTATCCCAATGGCACCAAGTTGCTGAGCCAGTGTCGCCATATCCCTGGCTGTTGGAATTCGGTGACCGAATTCGCCCATGGGACCAACGGCTGGTGCGACATCAGCGGCGGCAAGATTTACAACAAAAACAAAGAAATCGTGTGGCGAGCCCCGGCGGGTGAAAACGGCTGGGCTCAGGAACACGTCGATATGTTCGCTGCGATTCGTCGCGGCGAGATTCCCAACGAAGGAGATTACGGTGCCACGAGCACCATGACCAGCATCATGGGACGCATGGCAACCTACACCGGCAAGCCATTGAAGTGGGATCAGTGCCTGAACAGCAAAATCGCGCTCGCGAACTTCGATGCCCTCGATTCTTTTGACGACGAGGCCCCCATCGAGCCGGGAGCGGATGGCAAGTACTGGATCCCGACCCCCGGCCAGGATCCAGAATTGGTTGTTTGATCCAACGTTTCGAGCGTTTGGTTTTCGAAACAGCCCGTTTGGCAGCCTCTCCGACGCATTTGCCGCGAACTGCCAAACGGGCTGTTTTTTTATTCCTCATCGAGCGTGTACAATCAGGGATATGTACAATCAGGGATATGGAAGAGCCTGGTTCGAAGTCCAATCCTAACTCTCATTCTCCTTCGCAAGTCGGCAATCGGCTTTTGTCGAAGTTTGCGGATGTTGAGGGATTGCTCGTGCGGACACCGTCGGAAGACGTCCGTCCCTCCAAGCCCGCACCCATTCCGCTGAAACGGTTCCAGGAATTGGAGCAGGCGATCAAGCATGCGCCTGCGAATGCGGAAGCGTATCTTGAGCTAGGCAGGATCTATCTGGAACAAGAGCGATGGAACGATGCCAAGCGGGTCCTGGACTCCGGCGTGCAATTCTGCAATGAGAACGAACCGCTGTTGCTGTTGCGCGAGGATCTGACACTGTTGCTCGCAAGCCAACTGGTCGAAGAAGCCAAGGCGCGGTGTGCGCAGAAACCGACTGCCGAGAACCGCTACGAGCTCGAGCAAGCGGAAATCAACATGGCCAACGAACGGATCCGCATTTGTTCCCATCGCTTTGCTCGCCGCCCTGACGAAAAGGAGCTATTGGTTCCGTGGGCGATCGCTCTGAGGCAATTGGGGAGGCACGACGAAGCGGTCGATTTGCTCGCGCAAGCTGCCCAAGTGCCCGCGCTTCGCGCGCGGGCCAGTTTGCAGTTGGGGATGTGCTTCCAATTTCTGGCTCGTCCTTTGGAAGCTTTGGCGGCATTTCGGAAAGCTGCGTTGTTTCGATCCCCTCCCCCGGATCCCGCGATCCGTGTGCGAGCCTTGGAACTGGCGTCGACGATCGCGGAGGAGCACGCGCTGTTTGATTCCGCGCTCTATTACGCAGAACAGCTTGTGAAATGCATCGACCCCTCGCTCCGCCCGAAATGGGAATCGAAAATCAAAGAGCTCCAGTCTCACACGCTCT
Source organism: Planctomycetota bacterium (assembly GCA_046306195.1). Lineage (GTDB taxonomy): Bacteria > Planctomycetota > Planctomycetia > Pirellulales > Pirellulaceae > JBKCUI01. Next base: position 11,718 of record JBKDXO010000173.1, read on the forward strand.
AAGGTCGCTTCGTTACAATAGCATTCCAGCGGTCTTTGGCAGGTCTATCGTGTCTCTCATTCCTTCTTCGTCTGACAACAACATGAAACCAAAATCCCTCTCGCGCATCTTCATCGCCTCGATTTTATTCGGCGTATCGATGGGAGTCCCGTTCGTTCGCGCCGAGAATCCTCCCAACCAACTCACACGAACCGAAATCCTGAGCGGTTGGAAACTGATCTTCGATGGCGAGTCGACCAAGGGTTGGCGCGGCTACAAGAGGGAGGGAGTCTCCGATGGATGGAAAATCATCGACGGCACGATGGTGCGGGAGGGCAAGGGAGCCGGGGACATTATCACCGATCGCAAGTACAAGTACTTTGAACTGTCCCTCGAGTACAACATCTCCAAGGGTGGCAACAGTGGTTTGATGTTCCATGTCACGGAAGACAACCCTGCCCCGTGGCAGAGCGGACCCGAGGTCCAAATTCAAGACAACATCGAAGGTCGCGATCCGCAGAAAGCGGGCTGGTTGTACCAAATGTTTCGACCGGGTACCCAAGACGTGGGTGGCGAGAAAGTAACGATAGATGCTACGCGTCCGCCTGGGCAATGGAACCAACTCTATCTGCGAATCTCTCCCGCAGGCTGCGAGGTCTCCATGAACGGAGTCACCTACTACAAATTTCGGTTGGGAGACGATCGCTGGGATCGCCTGGTCTCCGAAAGTAAGTTCGCCAAGTACGCAATCTTCGGAAAAGCGGGCGAGGGACATTTGTGCTTGCAAGACCATGGAAACTGGATCGCCTTTCGCAATATCAAGGTCCGGGAACTGGCGGAAGATGGGTCCGCCAAAACTCCGATCGATGGAGAACTCGCCCTCCGAACAACCCCCGCCTTTCCAAACCTGACTTGGGAAGGTTGGCAACCGATGGACGACGATGGCACGATCAATCGGCCCCTCCGTATCCTGGAGTTGACGTATGCTCGAGGCGAGCCATCGAGACTGTACGCATTGGACCAAGCAGGCCGCATATTCACCTTCGAAAACCGGCCGGACGTCGAGCAAGCGTCGCTGTTCCTTGACCTGCGCGGACGCGTGAGTGTTTGGAGCGAAGGGCCCATCGCCAATGAGCAAGGGCTTCTTGGATTGGCCATGCATCCCGATTTCCATCGCAATGGCCAGTTCTTTGTCAATTACACGCGCCCCAAGACCCATGAATCCGTGGTATCCCGTTTCCGTGTCGATCCCGCGCGTCGAACTGTCGCCGATGCCAACTCGGAGGAAATCCTCATGGCGATCCCCCAACCGTATCAAAACCACAACGGAGGATCGATCGAGTTCGGACCCGACGGCAAACTTTACATCGGGATGGGGGATGGAGGGAATCGCAACGATCCGCTCGGCAACGGCCAAAACCGATCGCAACTTCTGGGAACGATACTCCGCATCGATGTCGATCAAAAGACGGGCGACCTGCCCTACGGCATTCCGGCGGACAATCCGTTTGTGAACCAGGAAGGAGTCCGTCCGGAAATCTTCGCGTACGGTCTTCGGAATCCATGGCGCATCGCATTTGATCGAGACACCGGGTTGCTGTGGTGTGGAGACGTCGGCCAGGAGCTTTGGGAGGAAGTCAACGTGGTCAAGGCGGGAGGCAATTACGGGTGGTCGCTTCGCGAGGGAAGCTATTCCTTCGGCAATCGCACCGCTGGTCCCGACGCAGCCAACACCATCGATCCTGTTTGGGCCTACGACCATCTTGCGGGCAAATCGATCACCGGAGGACGTGTCTATCGATCCAAGCGAATTCCTTCGTTGCAGGGCAAATATCTTTATGCCGACTACGTATCCGGTCGACTCTGGGCCTTGACTTACGAGGATGGGGCCAAGGAAGCTTCTCGCAACGAACAGATTGTTGGAGGTGGGATGCCCGTCATGGCGTTCGGGGAAGATGCCAATGGCGAGATTTACTTCATGGTCGACACCAACCGCAATCAGATGATCTACAAGTTTGAGACACCGTAACGACGTTGGAGTCGTTCCGGTCCTCACCGCCTTTCAAACAGGTTTGCGGTAGATGAGAGTCCAGTGTCGATCGCTCGACATTTGGACTGCTTGGCTAGGTATTCCGAGCGGAGAGACAATTTCCTGCAGCTCCGCAACCGTTAGGGCGGCATGCAGGCTCTGACGGAATAACTGTTTGGAGTAATCCGTCTCGCCGTCGGTGTAGAGGGAGACGACTCGCTCGACATCGGCATCGCTCTCGGGACGGCACAGATCCCGAACGAACAGCAAACCTCCTGGGCGCAAAACCCGGATCGCTTCCGCGAAGAACGAATCGCATGTTGGCAGATGATGCACCAGCGAGTTGCTCATCACCGTGTCGAAGTAGGAATTCGGAAAGACCAGTTTCTTGGCATCGCAGCGATTGAGTTGGACGCGATCCAGCAGGTGGTTGAGTTCGATATTGTAGCGAGCTAATTCCAGCATCTCGGTCGAAGCATCGGACGCCATGACTCGCACTTCTTGGTCCCGTAGACACAGCGCCACGGGAATGAGGGCGGTCCCGGTTCCCAGATCCAGAACATCGCGTCCGATCGGACCGGCGTCGATCAGTTCCGCAACGAACCGATCGTTGACCGTTCGATGATCCATCTGGTTGTATTCGATCGCCTCTTGGCGATCTTCCATGACCTCGGGTTCAAGCGTGCGCGGCAGCATATCGGCCTCAGCAACAGGAATCGACCGGCGGTTCGCCTGGGGTTCGGCGTCGCGGGCCTGGGATTTCGCGACCGGTGTAGGTGATCCGGTTGTTGGCATCCACGAACACTACCTTGGGTTCCGGGATTCGCAACTCGTTACCCGCCTCCGCCAAGAACCCAAACGTTGCGACGATGATCAAATCGCCGGGGCGGACCAAGTGCGCAGCGGCCCCGTTGATGCAAACGTCGCTCGATCCCTCCTCGCCGAGGATCGCATAGGTTTCCAAGCGAGTACCGCGGGTGACATCCCATACGTGAACCGATTCGAAGGGTGCGATCCCGGCGGCCAGCATCAAATCCGGAGGGAGGGTCAGCGATCCTTCGTAATGAAGGTCGGCCTGGGTGACCGTCGCGCGATGAATTTTGGATCGAAGAAATTTTCTAAGCATCGTCTCATTGTGATACGGTGGGCCGAGTTTTGCTACACCTCTTGCCGAGATCGGGCTCGCCGAGATCGGGCTCGCCGAGATCGGGCAAAACGGACGGCTGGACTATTCCAAAACCTCGCGATACGGCCCATATTAGAGCCTCGGACGTTTTTTCCAATCCATTTCTCGTTAGCCAACCCGGATTGTATCCATGTCGACGCTGTTCAAGTATTTACTACGAGGTGCTTTTCTGTGGCTCGTCGGGTGCACTGCCTTCGCAGCCGATACCACCCTCCACCGAGACACTTGGGGAGTTCCCCATATCTACTCCGACGATGAAGCCGCTGGAATGTATGCCCTGGGTTACGCGCAGGCGGAAGATCGTTTGGAAGATATCTATTTGGCGATCCGAACAGGGGTGGGTCGTATGGCCGAAGTCAAAGGGAAGGACTTCGTCCAGCAGGACTACATGATGCGGTTGACCCACAACGATACCCTCCACGCACCGTACCTCGCCTCGGCACCGGAGCAACTCCGCAAGAATTTGACCGCGTTTACCGCCGGTATTCAGGCCTACATCGACGAGCATCCCAGCGAGGCGGCGGACGTTGCGATTCCGATCGAACCGTGGCACCCACTCGCCGTAGGGCGGGCGATGATCCTGCGATGGCCGATTGGAACGATGATGGACGACTTGAACAATCGGCCCGATCGCGTGAAACCGCCGATGGGGTCCAATCAATGGGCGGTCTCGCCCAACCGCTCTGCCGACCGCTCCGCCATTCTGCTTTCGGACCCGCACCTGACCTGGGAAGGCTTGGCGGTTCTCTACGAAGCCCGCTTTCATGGCGGAGAGCTGCACATGAACGGCTACTATTTGATCGGTTCCCCGATGTTGGCAATCGGCCACAATCGACGCGTGGGCTGGGCTTTGACCACGGGCGGCCCAGACACCTCGGACGTGTATCGGATCAAGTTCCACGTCGCGCCGCGTCCTGAGTACCAATACGATGGAGAGTGGAAGCCGATCACCATTGAAAACTACACGATTCCCGTCGCAGGGGGCGAACCGGTGTCGCGCCAAGGCTTCTTCACGCACCTGGGTCCAGTCATCAGCGAACCCGACCTGAAATCGGGCACCGCTTACGTCGGCGCATCTCCCTACCTGGAGCAAACCGGCCTGTATGCGCAGTTCTACAACATGGCCAAGGCTCGCACGATCGAGGAATTCAATACCAGCCTCAGCTCGCATCAATACAACGAACAGAACGTCATGGCCGCGGATGTCGACGGAAATATTTCTTACGTCCGCAATGGTGCCACCCCGATTCGACCCAAGGAGTACGACTGGCGGCGCCCGGTTGACGGGACCACCAGCGCGACGGCATGGCAGGGAATCCATCCGCAATCCGATCTGGTTTGCATCGTCAACCCGACTCAGGGCTACATGCAGAATTGCAACATCAGCCCCGCGAACATGATGGTCGACTCCCCGCTGACTCCGGACAAATACCCTCCCTACATTTACAACGTCAGTTGGGATAGCAACAATCCTCGCGGTCGACGGACGGTGGACTTGCTTCATGGCGATGATTCCATCACCGCCGAAGACGCCCTGGCGATTGTTTTCGACGTCTACGACCGATTGGCTCCGCGATGGCAAGGGGAACTGCGCGCCGCTTGGGAGGCTGCGTCTCCCGCACGTCGCGAAAACAAGGAAATCCAGAAAGCCGTGGAAGCCGTGTTGGCGTGGGATGGCCAGTACACCAAGGAATCGACCGCGTCGGTCCTGTTCAAGTTCTGGCGACTTCGTTGCGGCGAGCAAATGGATCTCTCCCCGATCGGACGGGAAGAACCGTTGGCGGCTGATGCCCGAGTGAAGTTGCTGGATCTGTTCGAGCAAATGATCGGCGAACTCAAAGATCGCTACGGCAAATGGGATATCCCATGGGGGCAAGTCCACGTCGTTGGGCGAGGAGGCAAGTACTTTCCTGTCGACGGCGCCGACTACAGCGCCGGTGACAAAGAAGGGAATTTTTCGGAAACCTTGATCGATGTTCGATGCACCGATTTGAAAGAACGGCCCGGCGTCCAGGTCGCCAACAGCGGTTCGATGGCGATGATCCTCATGTTCTTCGACAAGAACGGGGTGCGATCCTTTACTTGCACGCCGTGGGGTCAGTCAGGGCATGCCGACTCGCCGCATTACGTCGATCAGGCATCGGCGCTCTATTCCCAGCGCCGTATGAAATCGACCTGGTGGACCATGGAGGAACTGAAGCCAAATATCGAATCGACCCGGCAGTGGACGTACCCCGTCAAGAAGTAGTTCGTCCCGCCGGAACTTCGTTGCATGGCTTATGCCAATCGACTCAATCGACGCGTAAGCCATTCGAGGCTTAAAGCCCCGGCGATGAGCGCCATAAGCAAGGTCATCAACCGCTGCTGGAATTGAATATCCGGAGCGCTGGGGACGTAGTTGGTTTGATCGCGAGGTTCAATCGCAGACACCAGTGGAGAGAGGGCTTGGGGGTTGGCACCCTGGTCGCTCTTCAAGGAGTCCAGTCCGATCCAGTACTTCCCTCCCGTGCGCGTGGCGAGCTCGTTGAGAAGCACGTCGTTGCGCTGAGGGCGCTGGATCTCCAGCGCGGGAACTCGCACTACCGTCTGTTGGGTGAGGATGATTTGGTCGGCGAGCGTACCGATCGGGAGTTGCACCTCATAGGTGCCAGTCCGCTTGGTAATGAACTGACCGACATACACACCGGCCTGGTTGGGATCCGGGATCGGGCGCAGTCGCAGTTGGCTGGATCGCCCACCTGGTTCGAGAACCTTGGCGACCGCCTCGGGTTGAATGAGTGGTTGGAACTGGGCGTCGCGCAAAACGGCTCGAACAACCACCGTGTCCCCTACCACCGCTTGCTCCTTGTCAACCAGCAGCATGCCTCGATCGGAGTCCTTGAGCAATCGTCCCTGGCCGGCCCATCGGACGAGCTTCGTGTAATACGTGTCAAAGTATCCTTCGCCGACATCGCGCAATCGCCAGAACTCACCACCTCCCTGGAAAGCGACCCTGCCGGATCCATAAAATTGTGTCGCTAAATAGATCGGCGCAGTTCCGTTGACAATCGTGGTTGGGTCGGAGAAGCTTGCGACGATCGTTGCCGCCGGTTTCGGTTCGTAGCATGCGAAGAAACTGTAAACGCCGCGGAACTGTTGCCAAACCCGCTGGCTTTCTTCGAGATCCTTGCCGACTTGAATGAATTCGCTGGACCACGCATCGGGCGCGAATGTCAGCGGCCAGGCGGTCTCCGATTCGAAGCGGCCGACGGAAACGAGGCGCGCACCTCGGCTGTTCATGACCACCGGGGCAAGCGATCGGACGATTTCCGCCTTGCGTTTTCCGTTGCCGGCGCTCCCCGCCCAATTCGGGGTTGCCACTGGCCCGGCAACAATAACCAATCCGCCTGACTGTTCCGAAATCCAGCGTTCGAGGTTGTCGATCTGGTCATCGGTCAGGGCCATCCAATCGGCATCAAACGCGATCACCGCATCGTACTGGGACATTTCCTCGCGCGTCTTCGGAAACTCGGTCAACAGTTTTTTGGCTTCCTGGGAGACACCAGCACCGCCAGACTGCAGGTAGACATGGGACTGCACGGTCGCATCTCGGTAGAGCAGATTGCGCACGAACTGGTATTCGCGGGTGGGACCTCCCGCCAGGATCAAGACGGTTGCATTGGGTTCGACGACTCGGACCTCGCTCTCGAAGGTGTTGTCGGAGGTGTTGGTGTCCTGGGACGGAGCCAGGATCCGGATCTCGTAGATCCAGGAACCGATCTCCCGTGGTTCCACGTCGAATACCAGACTGGTGATCTTGTCGTCTCCTTCGAGCGGAACCATTCGTTCCTCTTCGATGGCGGGCCCCAGGGTGGATTGTCCGCCTGGCCGCCGCCGGAGTTGGATGGGAACTTGCGTTCCCTGCAATCCCGAGGCTTGCAGCAGAGCGGTCATTCGGAATCGGTCGCCCGGAAAGACTCGCTTGGGGGCTTCCACATCCAACAGTCGGACATTGATGGGATTCTTTTCCGTTCCCAGTCCGATGGGATGGATCGGCACCCCTTGAATCGATGCTTCCGAGACGCTGTTGACGGGATCCGCCCCCGCGTTGCTGCGACCATCGGTAAACAGGATGATTCCCGCCAGCGGTGACCCGCGTTCCTGGTCGAGAATCGAGTTGATCGCATCGCCGATCCGCGACTCGGTTCCGGTTGCAGCCAGGAGGGTTTCCCACGGCACTTGGTCAGGGGTCTGCGATATTGACTTGGGCGCGTCCGAAATCGTTTCTTGCTGGGATTCCGGCGCAATGGTGCCCGTGGACCAAAGGGCCTGCCAAGGAATATTGTCTGCCCGTAGCACGGATGTAGCCATGGCTACAAATCCCGTGATGATTCCAACGACGGAGAACAGGATCGCGTAACTCCAAGCCATCGAAATTCCCGCAGGACCGGCTCGGCTCAAGGCGCGCACCAGGAGCCCGGCGATCAATATCAGCATGGAGATTCCCAAAATGGCAGTACCTATCCATGCCGTCCAACGCAGCAACGACAGCAGCCCATCGGTACCTGGGGAGTCGTCGGCGGATCCATTCGTCCCTTGGGGTTTCAGAAAAGTTGCTACGGGACTTGGGCGAGCGCTCTGGTCAAAGCGATAGACTGTCGTGTCATGCCCTCGCTGCAACTGCGACAGCAGATCGGTCTGGCCTAGCTCGCGCTGCACGGATGCGATGCGACTGGTCAACGGATTGGCGGACGGCGATGCGGTATCGTCGACGTTCATGGTCATGCTCAGGGAGGTATCGACCATCACGGCGACCTTCGACGCGCGGGTATCGCGGCGTTCGCTGCGCTTCTGCAAATCGAGAAAGAAAATCAGGATTCCGAGCAGGGCAGTTAATCTCAAAACCAAGAGAGCATAGCCGATCATGCGCGGCAGCTCGTCCCAGTCCTTGCGATACCAATAGACGACCCAACTGGCGATTCCGAGCACCACGCATGCGAGCAGGAACCAGTGATGCCATTGATCCAGCTGTTCCAAACGCATGAACTGGTAGAAGACACGGGTGTCCTGCATAGTTGTCATCGTTTGGGTAAATGATAGGAAGCGCTCCAAGCCAGCCACTGCTCGAATGCGAGCAGCGCCAGGAGCATTGCCATCAACAGCAGATTCCGATTGCTCAAGCCCGACAGGGCGAGATTGGATCCAACCGAAGCCGCGGTTCGATACGTGTACTTGATGCCAGGGAGCGCGTTGCTCAAGTCGGTGGGGGTAACTCGATCGGTATCCCCTTCCGCGGGCGGTGTGTTGCGAGCCAGATTTTTGACGACCGCATCTCCTTGGACCGCCGTTCCCCACCATTCAAACAAGCCCGCGGAGGTCAGCGCCCGGACGGTATCTTCGGTATCGCTGTTGGGGCGAATCTCCAGCTTAGCTCGCAGGCTGTTCTCGCCGACCGCTTCGCCGTTGATTTGTACCTCGGGTCGGATATTTCTGCCCCCGGGAGCGGGAAAGAACAACTTCGTCTCCGGCAACATCTCCTGCGAGGTGAAGTCCCATCTCAAGCTGCTGCCAGCAGGCTTGGAGGTTTCCGAGGTACGAAACGAACAGAGATAGCCAACCATTTTTAGCGCTGCAACGACAAACGTGGGGTCCTGAGGCCAATTGCACCAGCGCCGGTCGAGCGAAGTCAGAGCGACGAGGACACGTCCTTCGCCGAGCGAGTAGTCCACCATGAGTGGCTTGCGATTCCTCAGCGTGGCTACCGGACTCCATCGCCTGGGCCCCGAACTCTCCTGGCGCGAATCGATCTCCACGTAGCGCTGGATACGCACGAATTGAAATGGAGAGGAGCTCAACCCGAGAAGCGGCGCAAAAATAGGATGGTTGTCGGCAATGATGTCGGGGGTGGTATCGGACGGATCCTTCGGGAGTTCGACCGGGCCGAGCAAGCCAAAGGGCATCAGTGGGGTTGGATCATCGATGAGATCCGGGATCGGCTTGGCCCATGCCGCATAGTTCTTCACATAGTCGTTGGCGGTGATGTCGTCGCCAAACCAAACGGCCAGACCTCCGCCTCGAGAGACATAGCGATGCAAATTGGCCAGGGCTCTGAGGTCGAGATTCGGAACGGATTGAATCACGATGCATGCATACGGACTCAAGCCTTCGGCGTCGGTATCGCGAAGGTATTCCGGTCCTTCGCGGGAGATCAATAGGCCGGTGCGTGCATTGCCGCCCGGATCGAGCGCGGATTCCAGGAAAAACGAATGTTTGCCTCCGGCATCTCCATCCACCAACAAGACTCGAACCCCGTCGAGAAGATCGAGCACGCAACGGGCCGAATTGTCGGCTGCCAACGCGTCCGGAGGCAGCTCCGCGGTCACCACGTGCGAACCGCTTTTGGGAAACACTACCTGTACGTTGCGGGTCACCGATTCGCCGGGTTCAATCCGATCGAAGACCAGAGGAGGAAAATCCGTCACGACGCCCGAGTAGGGTTCCGCAGGCTTTGGCTCCCGATCCGCGCGGCTGTAATCGATGGCTTGAATGCGTACGGGAACATTGATCGCGGATGCCGCACCATGGTTTTTGACAGTGATATTCATCATGGTGGGAACGCCTGCGGCCAGAACTTCCTGACGCGGCTCGATCGCTGAGAGGGTGAGGTTCTCGTGCCGCGACTCGACACAATCGATGAGCTGAATCTCGACGGGCCCGCGACTGAGCGATTGCAAATGCTGGCGCAGGATCGTCGCATTGCTCCAGTCCTTGGTTCGGAAGTCGCTCATGATGTAGACAATCGCGCGATCGCTTTGGTCGGACTGCAGCAGCGGGCCGATCGCAGCCAACGTTTCGTTGAGGGAGCATTCCAGTTGCGTGGGAGAGGTGCTATTGATTTTTGACAATAGCCCAGACGCATCTGCCGGGATGGTCCTCGCCAAAAGGTCTGCGATCGCATCGGCGGGCGCTTCCGTGGCAACGTTGGTCTCGCTGTTTTCCGATTCGCGTGCGCGGTTGGCCGCCAGCGAAGCTCGCGAGGCGCGAAAGATCGACATCAAATGTTGCTGCGACCCTTGGTTGGCAGCGCTGGCGATGGTGCTGAGCGCGCCGAGAGCGGTCTGGTATGCCGATTTGCCGTTGGCCGAGTCAGCCATGGAGGCGGAGTCATCTAGGATGATGAAATGGTGCGTCGTGGTTCGGCCGAATGCTGCGAGCCATTTGGAACCGGTGATCCATTGCGCCAGCATCGCCACCAGGATGGCCATGGCGAGCATCCGCGAGGCGATCAGCAGGGCTTGCTTGAGCCATACCCAGCGGCGATTCTTGCGATAGCTCTCGAGCAAAAAATCCATGGCTGCCCACTCGGTTCGGCGATGCCGGACCAGATTGATCAGGTGGATCAACAGGGGGAGCAGAACCAGCAGGAATCCCCAGGCCAAGGGTTGAAAAACGAACTGCATGGCTAACGTTTCCTCATATGAGCCATGCGGGCGCTCAGGTAGGCTGTCAGCGCAGCGTCGACGTTGCGGCTGGTGCGAATCAGTTGATAGTCAATTCGCAAGCTTGCGCAGGCGTGTCGGATGCGGTTCAGAAATCGCTCGAGCGCTTCAAGGTAGCCTTCGCGGAGAGCGCGGGGATTGCAGGTCAAATGGTCTACGGTTTCCATCCCTTCGAAACGCGTCGGGTCGTTGAACGGGAAATCGAGTTCATCATCGTCGAGAATATGGAACACGAGGATGTCGTGGCCGGCTTTGCGGAGCGAGCCGAGTCCTCGCAACGATTCCTTTTCGCTCCCGAGGAAATCGGATGTGATCACCATCAAGCTTCGTTTGGGGTAGGTATCGTTGATTTCCCGAAACACCTTGGTCAGATCGGTCTTGTCCTCGGGTTGCGTTTGCTGCAGCGACCGACAGATCGTTTGCACATGGGTTCGGCTGGAACGCCAAGGCAATTTAGTCCGAACCTCTTGGTCAAAAAGGGTCAGTCCGACGGAGTCTTGTTGGCGGAGGGACAGATAGGCGAGGCATGCAGCAATGGTGGCGGCATAATCGAATTTGTTGAGAGCCCCGCGACCGTATCGCATGCTGGCCGATCCATCGACCAGCAAGGTACAGCGAAGATTGGTGTCTTCTTCGTATTGCTTGATGTAGAGCCGGTCCTGCCGTCCCCAGACTTTCCAGTCGATATGGCGGAGATCGTCGCCAGGCACGTACTGGCGATGCTGAACGAATTCGACCGACTGGCCGAAATAAGGGCTTCGGTGCATGCCGGACAGGAACCCCTCGACGATATTTCGCGCGCGGAGTTCCATCGACGCGATGCGCCGAATGGCTTCAGGATGCAAATAGTTTTTTGAATCGGTCATCGCTCAGCAGTTCATCCTGGGCCGTCGGCGTTTGCTTGAGAAGTTCATCGATGACTTTATCGCTGGTCACTCCATCGCTTTCGGCGGCGAAATTCACCACGATCCGGTGCCGCAAAACCGGTTTGGCGCAGAACTGGATATCCGAGGTGTCGGCCTGGGCGCGGCCCGACAGGGCAGCCTTGGCCTTGGCGCCCAGGATCAGGAACTGCACCGCGCGAGGGCCTGCTCCCCAAGCCAACTGTTCCTGCACAAATTCGGGGATCCCTTTTTGGCCGACCCGTGTTTGTCGGACGATCGCCAGTGCATAACGCACCACGTTTTCCGAAACTTCGATGCCGCGAATGAAATCTTGCAGCGAGAGAATCTCGGCTCCACTGAGCACTGGCTCGATCTCCAAGGGGGATCGACCCGTCGTCCGGCGGGCCACTTCGAACTCGTCCTCAAAGGATGGATAGGAAACCCATACCTTGAACATGAATCGGTCTTGCTGAGCTTCGGGCAGCGGGTATGTACCCTCCTGCTCGATCGGGTTTTGGGTCGCCAATACGAAGAACGGGTTTTGCAAAGCGTGGCGGACACGACCGACGGTGATTTGCTGTTCCTGCATCGCCTCGAGCAAGGCCGCTTGGGTCTTGGGTGGCGTTCGGTTGATTTCATCCGCCAGAATCACGTTGGCGAACAAGGGTCCTTCTAGAAATCGACGTTCCCGGCCGCCGGTCGAACGATTCTCTTCGATGATCTCCGTGCCGGTGATGTCGGCTGGCATCAGGTCGGGAGTGAACTGGATCCGGCTGAAGGACAAGTTCATCGTCTTTGCCAAGGAGCTGATCATCAGGGTTTTTGCCAGCCCAGGCACCCCTTCGAGCAAACAATGGCCGCGAGCGAAAATGCTGATCAGCAGTTGCTCGATCACCTCCTGTTGGCCGACGATGATCTTCGAGAGCTGGGACTGGATCTGCGATCGCGCTCGCTGGAGTCGCTCCAGATCCGCTTGCGCTTGTTCGGCTACGCTCATGAGTGGATACACGCTAGAGGAAGTGAATGCGAACGCGTTCGCCACTGCGGTTCCTGCGCAGCGGAAGTATTGTAACACGCTCGCCCCCCGGCGGGCACCTAGCTCACGGCCCGAAGTCATCCAAATCGATGATGGGGGGAGGATTCTTTCCATAGAACTTGGTGATGTCGATCCCCTGTCGTTGCTCTTCTTCCATGAATTTGATCCGGGCTTCGAGCCGTTCCATGCGCCGTTGCAACTGGGGAACCAATTCCAGGGTATTGTCGAACAATTCCTTTTTGGGGACCGTCGGGTAGCCGAGGTGGCGCTGCATGGCCGCGAACAGGAAAAGCAATTCCTTGCGCCGATTTGCCATCGCGATCTTCCCTTCCCGCCCACCAAACAAAATCGCATACTCGGGCTGTGCATCCTCTCCGAGATGACGCTTGCGATATGCGACGAAGTCCTCGCTCCTGCCGTAGATCAAATCGGCCAGATCAATCAAGCCGACTTGGGCCCGAACCACCAGCAGCCACTCGCGCCATGCGTCGTCGTAGTGCGGGTCTTTGCCCATCGCGGTCAATCCGGCATCGTAACTGAGCCGGTTTCGGCAAAGAGCTTCAAAATGATAGAAGAAGAGACCTTGGGGGTCGATGCGATCGCTAGCCTTGTACTGGGCTTCGAACTGCAGGATTCGTACGGCTGTGCGGAAGTCGAATCGACCGGAGTCCTTTTCGGCCTGCTCAACCAGAAAGGCTTGGAACGGAGAAAAGTAATGCTGCAAGCGACGCATGCCGGGCGCGAGCAGACCGGAATGCTTGAGTTCCGTCGAGAGGAAATCGATAGCCAGCGGAAGCTTGGTCGTGGCTAGTACTTCATACCGACAATGGACCAGCAGGTCCTGCAAGGTGATGTCGTGGCCCAACCGCTCCCAGAGGATTTCGAACAAGTACGCTTGTTCGACGTACTCTTCCCTCGGCAGTGGGCCAGACACGCACTTAGTTTCCGGCGGCCGGAACGACCCACACCTTGAGCTCGCTCACCACGTCCGGATGCAACTGGACCTTGACGGTGTAGAGTCCGAGTTCCTTGAGAACGCCATCGAGTTTGATTTGGTCGGCGGAAACCGTGAACCCGTTGGCCTTGAGTCCTGCGACGATTTCCTTGGCTCCCACACTGCCGTACAGGTGCCCTTCGTTGTTCGCATTGGCTTCGACGTTGATCGACTGCTTGCCGATCTGATCGGCCAGTCCGCGGAGGGACTGGAGACGCTGCTTCTCGATTTCCAACAGCTTGGCTCGATGCTTGTCGATCATCCGCTTGTGGTGATCGTTGGCGATGATCGCCAGACCTTCGGGGAGAAGGTAGTTGTTGGCGTACCCAGGCTTGACTTCGACGATGTCTCCCGCCTTGCCGACATGCTCAATGTTCTGAATGAGCATCAGTTGGATGCCGCCGTTGGGACCCTTGGGGAGGCGTGGGAATTGAGGGGTGCGTTTCTTGGTCGTCGTCATGTTTGGATCGCCGAAAAATCAGGTTTCTTGAATCAAGAGGTTATATCGTGCCGGGGAGGTCGCTAGAAGGGCAATTCTTCCTTCTGGTAGAGCGGTTCCTCGGGATGGATGTCGGGAGTATGCATTTCATCATGCATGGGGGCGTAGCTGTGAGGTTCTGAGACGCGATTGCTGGCGGTGGCAACCGGACGGTTCCGCGAGCCATCACCTCCCTCGGATTTGCTGCCCAGCAGCTGCATCCGCTCGACGATCACGTAGAGCTTGGAGCGTTTTTGGCCTTCCTTTTCCCAGGTATCGAGCTTGAGGCGACCTTCGACGAAGATGGGAGAGCCTTTGCCTAGGTATTGGCTAACGACCTCGGCCATCCGGCCGAAAAACGTGACATCGACAAACGTCGTGTCATCGACCCACTCGCCGGCGGCGTTCTTGCGGCGATCGTTTACTGCGATCGCATTTTGGCAAACGGCCATCTTGGAGTTGGTGTAGCGCAATTCGATATCGCGCGTAAGGTTTCCCAACAAAACAACCCGGTTGTAACTCGCCACGTTCTCCTCCTCGACCGCTTGGTTCTTGGTCGTCTTCGAGTGCTATTCGTCCTCGGGTTCCCCTTCTTCTTCATCATCGACACCGACCGCTGCGGCAACGGGTTGCCGGACTTGGTCGATCGGGACGACGACTTTCTCTTGGGCGTGGGCAACCAGGGCATTGATCAGCCGCGCGTCGATCCGTGTCACCAAGAATCGCAACAAGCTTTCATTGAGTTGGCAGGTCCGGTTGAGTTCCTTCAGCTTCAGAGTGTCCAACGCGAAGTAGACCAACCAGTAGGTGCCTTTGTGATGGCCTTGGATCGGGTATGCCAATCGCTGCTCGGCCCACAGCCGGCTCACGAGGATTTCGCCACCCAGATCGGTGATCATGGATTGAACGGTCCCGGCAATTCCCCCCGGGTCTCGGGCGTAGTGGTTGCTATCGAACAGGAACAAACACTCGTAATTTGCTTTAGCCAACGTCCAACTCCTCGAACAATCTTTTCAATGTGCTATTTGTGAAACGCGAACCTTGTTGCGGCGATATCCCATGATTGTTTCGAGCCACCCGCAACTTCGCAAGGGTGAAAACCTCAGAACATTCGTGATATTCATTCCGCTCATGAGCCGCGGCCGGCGTTGAAACGGTTCATCGCGGCCTCGACCCCATCCCGAAGCCAACAACCGATCGCATCGCCCGCCGTTGCCAATGCCTCGGCGACCAGGGCCTTTTCCGGGTTGGAGAACCGGCTCAGCACGAAGTCGGCCGTTTCCCAACCTGCCGGGGTCGGATCAATCCCGATCCGAAGCCGGGGAACATCCTGAGTCCCGAGGGAGTTGAGGATGTCGCCAAGACCCTTCTGACCACCGCTGGAACCCGTGCGACGTATCCGAAGTTTGCCAAGCGGCAAACTCAAGTCGTCGCACACGACCAGTATGTTTTCGACCGGAACCTTGTAAAACCGAGCAACTTGAGCAACCGCTCGCCCGCTGCAGTTCATGAAGGTCTGAGGCCAAACCAGACAGACGTCTCTTCCTTCGAGCACGCCTCGCACCAGTTGGGACTCGAATTTGGCTTGGATCGTCGGCCTGCCCATCCGTTCGTGGAGCAGGCTCACGCAATCAAAGCCGATGTTGTGTCTCGTGTTTCGATACTTTTCGCCGGGGTTTCCCAAGCCGACGATGAGGCTCAGGCCGATCGGCTCGGGTCCACCGACCCGGCTGCCAGCCCCCGCCATTACGACCCTGCTTCAGCCGGCTTCTCTTTGCGGATCAGTTCCGGTTCAGCGCCGGTTGCAGTCGCCGTCTCTTCGGCACCCGCCGATTGGGTTGCGACTTGCACCACGACCACGCCACCTGGGGTGATCGCCGTCGCTCCCTCGGGAAGCTTCAGTTCGTTGACGTGGATCGATTGTCCTAACTGCAGCGCACTGATGTCGCAGAGCAGAAATTCCGGGATGCTCGCGGCAGGGCATCGAATTTGGACTTCGTGGGTGACGAACCGCAACTGACCGGCAGAACTCATCGCCCCCGGTGCCTCGCCGTAGAGATGAACAGGGACGGGAACATCCACCGTTTCCGATTGCGAGACCCGCGCGAAGTCGACATGGATGATGTAATCGCCCATGCTGCTCCACTGAACCGCTCGCAACAACGCGGTGTCGTTGACGTCTCCGGTCAACGTCACCAACTTGGTCCCGTGCTTGATCAAACCGTTGACTGTATCTAGGGACACGGTCAGGCACAGATTTTCTTCTCCGTGACCGTACAGAATTGCTGGAATATGTCCACGTTCGCGAATCTTAATCATGGCTCGCGATCCGGTGACGTCTCGTTTCTTAACCTCTATCGTCTCAATCATTGCCTACTGCGACCCGCTCTGAATCAATACCCGTTTTCTCGTTCCCACTCGACAACTCACCCGCCGAAACTGCCTCCCGCAGGGCCCCGGAGTATGACGATTTTGTTCCTCTTTGCAAGGGCAAATGCCCTTGTCGTTTTGCATCCGTGGCCTATCTTGAACTTTGGGATCGGATGACTCCGAGCGTGGGCGGAAGGGTTATGGCGAAAAAAACGCAGTTTGAAACGATTGAACCGGTCGGCGCTCGGGTTTTGGTCCTCAAGGATGAGCCCAAACGGGAGACAAAAGGGGGGATTGCTCTCCCCGATGTAGCGGAAATCCCGACGATCACGGGGCGAATCGTGACCATTAGCCGCCAAGTCGAGCACGACGAAGACATGCCCCTCCGCCAGTACGACAAAATCATCTTCCATCCCAAAAACGCCATTCCGGTCGATTTTGAGCCGGACAACCAGCTTTACGTCGTTCCGGTCGAAGATGTGGTCGCCGTGTTTCGGAAGAAACCGTCGGGTGAAGAGACATGATCCGGGTGATTCGCCCGGCAACTCGCTGGGGAATGGGGCCTCTTCTGATCGGCCTGGGGTTCCTCGTCGGACTCGATCACCCAGTCCTCTCCAAAGCCTTTGCCGAGAAAACCTTTGCCGAAGCTCCCCCCGCGACCCGCCCAAGCTTGGTTGAAATCCAGTTCAAGTCCGATCGCCCCAAACTGGTTGGTGAACTGGTCGCCGAAAATCCAAAATACGGGCTACTCATCCTCAGCGCCGACGGCGCGATGACCGCACTCCCCCCTTCCGCCGTTGAGGGTGGACATCCCGATCTGGCCATTGCTAGCATCCAGGAAATTGAGGGGAGCCTGACCCCGTGTTCGAAAGCGGAAGTGGCTGAGAAGGTCAAGGCGCTGATGCCCCCGGGTACCAAGTCGATTCAGACCGATCACTTTGTGGTCTGCTACAACACGACCGACGTGTACGCCCAGTGGAACGCGAATTTGTACGAGCGGATGTACAACGGCATGCGCCGTTTTTGGAGCGAAAAAGGGATCGATGTTCACGAGCCCCGCTTTCCGATGGTCGCGCTGATCTTCAGCACGCAAGAGGAGTATTTGAATTACGCGAAACGGGATTTCGCAGGCGCCGAGGGAACCTACGGGTACTACGAGATGATGGCTAACCGACTCGCCACCTTCGACCTGACGGGCATCGAGGGGATGATTCCTGCGGGAGTGAGAATTCAACGCGAAGAATTGATCACCGAAATCTTTTCGCGACCCCAGGCGGAAAGGCAGGTTGCGACGATTCTGCACGAAGCCTCCCATCAAATCGCCTTCAACACCGGCGTTCAAAAGCGATTGGGAGATAACCCTCTTTGGGTGAGCGAGGGAATGGCGACCTTTTTTGAATCGCCGGACTTCTCGAAGGCGGGTGGCTGGGGCGGGACGGGAAAAGTCAATCGTTTCCAACTGAACAACCTTCGCCGACTCGCAAGCCAACGCCCAGAGGATTCCCTGTTGCGACTGATCGTCCGCGACGAGGTTCTGCGCAACGGAGACACGTCGCAGGCCGCGTATGCGGAGAGCTGGGGATGGACGTTTTTCCTGATCAAGCGTCGGCCCAAGCAATACGTCGAGTATCTCGAGCTTCTCGAATCTCGCCCTCCTGGCCAACCCTCCGATGCCAAGCAGCGGCTGGCGGATTTCAAGAAGTGCTTCGGCGATGACCTCGACAAACTCAACAGGGAGTTTGTGCGGTTCATCGGATCGCTTCCTCGATAAACTGTCTCATGCAGCGCGAAGCGATCGGTCCGTTCGGATCATTCAGCCGACCAGGGGAGGAGCCTTCGGTTTTTCCTGCGAGCCACTCGCTCCATTCCACGTGTGCTCCTGGTCCTTCGGCTTCTGGTGTGTGACCAGATGCCCGACCGCTTTGGCGACGTCTTTTCGACAATCCGCACAGCGTGTGGGGGGTTTCGCGATCGTGCTGCCGCAGTGGGGGCATTTGAATTCCACGCTGGGGCGACCGACGGCTTGCCAAAGCCCGTTGACTTCGTAGGCGTAGACCCACGGGGATTGGTCTTTTCGAATTTCGGTATTTCCCTTGACCTCACCGCGTCGGATCAGCTCCAAAAGCTGAGCGCCGCCGATCGGCCCCTTTTCTTCACCAAAGGGGTTTCGGTAAAACCATTCAGCCACGGCGTATTGACTCCAGAAAAAAACGGGCGATTTCTTTCGACATCGTTGCATGGTTGCTGCAATTGCTCGGATGTCGCGGGGAGTGGGAGGGAATTGCGGCATGCGACCCTCACCTTCTTTGGTTATAACGATCGTTTTCAACTATTTCAATTTTCTTTTTTCTATCTTTCCCCCCAGCACCTGCGATGCCCTCCGTACTTGCCGTTTTCGCCCACCCTGACGATATCGAATTCGTCGCCGCCGGGACCTTGCTCCTGCTGAAAGAACTCGGCTGGGAAATTCACTACATGAACGTGGCCAACGGTTGTTGCGGTTCCACCACCTTGTCGGCGGAAGAAACGGCCAGGGTCCGTGACCGGGAAAGTCGCCAGTCGGCCGCCCTGCTGGGCGCGACCTACCATCCCTCGATCAGCAACGATCTGGAGATCGATTACACGCAAGCCAATATTCGCAAGGTCTGCGCGATTGTCCGATCGGTCCGTCCGTCGATCGTGCTGACGCACGCTCACTGGGATTACATGGAGGATCACATGCAAACCTGCCGCATTGTTCTCACGGCTGCATTCGCCCGAGGCGCCCCCA
Organism: Planctomycetota bacterium; assembly: GCA_046306195.1. Classification (GTDB taxonomy): domain Bacteria; phylum Planctomycetota; class Planctomycetia; order Pirellulales; family Pirellulaceae; genus JBKCUI01. Next base: position 30,922 of record JBKDXO010000173.1, read on the forward strand.
ATTATCGATCCGACCCGCTGTGCCCAGCCTGGGATGGGGACGTGACGATCTACCATGCCCAACCGCACGGCAATCGGGATCCTCTTGGAGAGTTTGTTACTCCCCACCTCGCCGTTGCCATCGATCGGGTCATCGATCGAAAAATGGAATTGCTCCAGCAACATCAATCGCAGCAGGCATGGCTGCAAGCGAGCCAAGGTTTGAATTCCTACTGCCAAACCATGCTCGACCTCGGCGAGGAATTAGCGCAACGCTTGAAGCTGGGTTGCCGCATGGCGGAGGGATGGAGGCGACATCTCCATCTGGGTTATGCATCGATGGATCTCGATCCGCTGCGCGAGGCGCTAGAGCCTACTGCTTCGCTTTTTCCAACAAGATTTCCCGAGTGACTTCCTGAATCTTCTGCTGGCGATCGGAAAGAGCCTTCAGTTCCTCGAGCAATCTCGGGTCCGCAACTTGCCCAATCAAGTCGTTCGGATTGCTGGTCTCGTTCGCCAAGCGATCGGTTCGGCGGTTGACGCGCAGCTGCAGCGTTTTGATCAATCGGAGTTCCGCCAGCTTGTCGACCAACGGTTGCTCTTCCGATCCTCCGCCCCCTTGCTGGCCACTTCCCTGTTGCTGTTTGTTCTCTTCCCGCTGCTTCTGCACTTGTTTGAGAGAGTCGAGCATCTCTTCGAGGGCGCCTAGGATTTCATCCTCGATCGCGAGGGTCATTTCCGACACGTCGGATGCGACCAATCGCTTGACGACGCTCTGGGCATCGTTGTTGACTTGTTGGAGCGCCTCGGGAAATGCCTGGCTCGATCCCTCGTCTTGAAGCAGTAGCAAGGCGCGTTGCCCCTCCATCGCGACTTTCATTTGCTCGATGGAGAGTTTGTTGGATTGGATTTCGAGTTGCCGGTCCTTGGCTTCGCCCGATAGAGCGCTGAGTTTTTCGGTCGAATCGCGGATCGCTTTCTCCCAATCGTACATTCGTCGCAACCGAGTTTCGAGGTCCACGATGGCGCGTTCGATCTCTTCCTCCCGCAGTTGCATGAGGATGCGTTCGAGCTCGACGATCGCTTTTTGAAGCTCTTCCTCAGCGCGCTGCTGCTCCTCGACGGCTTCTTTGCGGCGTTCCTCCCGCAATTTTTTCTCAGCTTGCTGCATCCGTTTGCGGGCCCGCTCGACCCGCTTTCGAGCCTGCTGCTCGCGCGACTCGGGTTTGCCGTCCGACTGCTCGGACTGCTCGGACTTCTCGGACTGCTGGGACTGCTCGGACTGCTCGGACTTCTCGGACTTCTCGGACTTCTCGGACTGCTCGGACTGCTGGGACTTCTCGGACTGATCCGACTGATCCGACTGATCCGACTGATCCGACTGATCCGACTGATCCGACTGATCCGACCTCTCTGGTTTCTCTGGTTTCTCTGGTTTTAGTTCCGCTTCGGTCTTTTCGAGTTGGCGATCGATGTCTTTCTGGTCTTCGGCGGCGGATTGGGAGTCCTGGCCTGCTTCGGTGCGTCCGCGCGTCGATCGCTGGATGTTCTCGATGCGTCGAATGTCCTTGAGGATGTCTTCCAACCGCTTTCGCTCATCCTTCAAGCGCGACGAGCGGTTCTCGCTTTGCAATAACTCCAACAGCTTCTTCAGGTTTTCGCGACTGGCTTCCTGTTCGGTAATTGCGCGGGAGAACTGTCCTTTGGCCAGCAGATCGCTTGCTTGCAACAGACGTTGCTGCGTAGCAAGTTGCTTGCTCAATTGCGCCGCTTGCATCAACAAGCCGGACCGAGTCGGATTGGAGGCGGCTTCCAACTCGCTCATCCGCAAGAACAGTTCTTCGAGTTTCGCGTATTGAACTGCGAGTTGACGTTGTTGCTGCTCGAGTTCCCTCACCGCGTCGGGCGTGGGAGTGTCTTGACTCCAGGTGGTCGGAGCGAGGAGAGCCAGAGCGAATATGCAGAGGATGCAGGGAAGGCTAGCTCTCATTTCAACGCCTCTAGCAATCGTTTTTTCTGTTCCGCCTTCGTTTGTTCCAGCACTTGGTTCTGATCCTCGAGCATTTAACGAACCATATCGATGACTTCGTTGAAGTCCTGGATATCGATCATATCATTCAGGATTGAGGTCAGGGCAGCGATGATCTCGACATTTTGGGCGATCAGGCGATCGACCTTTTGCACACGGTCGGACTCATTGTCCATTCCGGCCACTTTTTCTACGGCCACTTTTTCTCCGGCCACTTTTTCGAGATTCGCGATTCCTTGCGCGAAGGGCTTCCACGGGGATTCCAACAGCGCCCCGAGAGGCCTTTGAATTTTCTGTTCGAGTCGATCGCGGCGGTCTCTGCTGTCGATCCGGTTGTGGATCAATTCCGCGAGAATTTGTCCGATCTCCGACTGGACTCCTTGGAGTTCGGCACCGGACTTGTCGGTCTGCGCGGAGGCTTGTTGGGCGCGGAGAACCAGCAGTCGCATACGGCGAGCTTGGGGATCCTCGGCATCCGGTTCTCGGCGCTCCGCCTCGGGGTTGGCGTTTGGGTCCGAGGAACGATTCATCGCAGCCAACAAATCTCGCAACTGACCCAGCTCGACCAAGATTTGTTCGAGTCGTGCCCGCATGGCCAATTCCCGTCGTTCGAGGAGAATGAGCAGTTGATCGGGGGTGACGACGTTCAGCTGAATAGGAGTGGATCTGCCGATATGCGGCGCATCTCCTTGTTGCAGAAAGTCGGATGCGGAGACCATCAATGACAGGACGGAGCCGGCTTTTGGCGTTTCCTGGCCACCGTCGCGCATCGCCTTGAAATCGATATCGATATTGGCTTCTCCCCGAGGGGTGATGGCAAGCATGGTTCGTTGTTTCGGTTGTTCATCGACGATGGATTCGATCCAGGCTTCCTTGAGATCGTAGTCGTCGCTCACTTTGCTCCGCACCTGGAGCAGCGCCTGTTCGGTGATCGCGGTACCGATCCCGTCGAGGACGAAATCGACGTTGGGTGGGTTGTCCGCAATCGCAGCCAGTACGAATTGCTGCACGCGGGTCGAGACCAGCCCGTGATCGTCCCACAATCGGAGTTCCAGAAGAAGGTTTGCATCCAACTGCCCGAGGGGCAAGCGGAATTCCTGGGTTGGCTCGTCAAATTCCCTTGTTTCGACTGGCTGGGTGACAACGCCATCCGGGCCGGAGCGGACAATCATCCATTCGCTGCGGCGGATTCGGTTGTTGGATTCGATGCGCAGTCCGACTTGGGTCCCTTGAGGGAGTCGGATGCCGTTGCGATAAGGGAGGGTCTCCTTGCCCCACACCGTTTTCGTGGATCGCTGCAGATAGGCTGGGTACTCGACTTCGATGTTCGCGGCGGCGACCAGTGGCGCGTCGATAGCGCGCAGCGTCAGATTCCCGATGCGAGCATCTCCGCCAGTCAGGCTCATCGCCAGGGAGTCGTTGATCGATTCCAGCGGGGGCCCGTCGAGAACAAAGTTCTGTCGTGCGCCCTCCTTCGCGCTGCGGCGCAGGTTTGCGCGGCCTCGATTGCCATCCGCATCTCGGTAATTCATCGCGCAGGTATCGTAGGGCGGGGCCAGAAGATTTTCCGCCCAGATCTTCAGTTGGCACGAACTTCCTTTTGGTACGCGCACGGTTCCGTCGTGGAAGGGAACCATGTAGCGTTCGCGCACAGTTTGGTTGCTGAAGGGGGGAATATCCATCTCGACGCCGACCAATCCCAATTGCGTTGTTCTCGGCCAAGGTGCATCCGACAAGCCGAACAACCGCTGGCCCCACTGCCATGTCCACTTCGGTGCCAGGAGCGCAACGACACAGCTGATTCCGGCAATCGCTGCAAAGGCGATCAGTTCCCGCTGCAAGGATTGGAACCGGACCATGGAGCGGATGTCGATCTGGGAAATTCGCGAGATTGCAGCGTCGCGAGCGATCGCCAGGACACCGGGACGGAGGGGATGCTCAAAGCGATCGGCGGTGTCACTGGTCTTGGCCGATCCCGCTTGAACCGTCGTCACCAACGAGCTCTTGAATTCCGGATGTTGCTTCTCGATCGCCAGGGCCAGCGCATCATCGCTCCAATGAACCAACCAACGATTCCAGAAAAAGTGGTAGAGGAGAGCCGCTGCCCCGACCGCGAGAATCCCGAGCATGATGATCCGGACCAACCTGGGCGACTCGTCGGCACCGAATCGAGTCGGCAGGTAGTCGATCAATCCGAAGCACCAGAAGGCCGCCATGACCCAAATCCCCAGCGCCACCCAACCTTGGCATGCTATCAAACGACTGATCAGGCTGCGCAGTTCTGCGAGTTTTTCGCGGATCGTTTCAGGGATCGGATAGAGGGATTCTCGTTTCATTTCGTTAGTTGTAGCACACTTCGATTCGTCGCGCATACGCGAAAACCCAAAGATGAAAATCGATCCCCCCGTGCTTTGGTAACGGGATTGGTGGATAATCGTTGCATGCCAATCCACAACTCCACCAAGTCCGATTCCAAGCCAGATTCATTGTCCTCTCCGGTCGTTTGGGTAACCGGGAGCGGCGCTCCCCGTGTCGGACGCGCCGTCGCTGAGCATTTCGCGAGGGAACATTATCGCATTGCCTTGCATGCGCACCGATCCACGGAGCAAGCGGAACGTGTGGCGCATGCATGGCGAGAGGAAGGGATTCCATGCATGGTCACGCAAGGCGATGTCAGCGACATGGATGCTATGGAACGGGAGGTTCGTGCGATCGTCGCGAGCTTTGGGCGCCTCGATGCGGCGGTGCACTGCGCGGCGATCTGGGAATGGAAGGAACTCGAGCAAACCACCAGCGACGACGTGCGGCGCAATTTCGAGATCAACACGCTGGGTTCCTATGCGGTCGCGAAAAGCGCGGGGCTGCAGATGGTGACTCAAGCTGCGGGTGGTGCGATTGTACTCGTCGGAGATTGGGCGATCGCTCGGCCGTATCGGGACTTCAGCGCCTACTTCACGGGGAAAGGTGCCATCGAAACCATCGTGCGATCCATGGCGGTGGAATTGGCGACCCGCAATCCCTCGGTCCGCGTCAATGGCATCCTGCCTGGACCAGTCATGCTCGACCCTTCCATAAAGGTTGAGGATGCAGAACGCATCCGTCGAGCTTGCCTCCTCCAACGGCATGGACAGCCCGAGCATGTTGCGCAGGCGGCCTACTTCCTGGCACGTCACGAATTCATCACCGGCGTATCCCTTCCCGTTGATGGCGGACGCACGATCTGGTCGGGTTACGAAACCGACCGCATCGCGCATCCAAACTATCCAGCAAACCGCGATGAAGGACACGGCTAACCAGGACACGGACAACCATCCCACGGATCAGCAGCGTGGTGCAACAGCACCTGCCACACGCCCCATCGGTGAGCGCCTCGCGCGTCGCTGGCTTCGGGGTCTGGTTTACTATCCGCTCGTTCTCTTGCTAGCCTTGGTGCTCATCACCATCTACGTTGTCGAGTCGTTCGGTATACGCGTCTGGATTGCCGGTGCGAGTTCGCTGGCGGTTGGGCTGTGGATAGCGAACGCGATCCGGGGCTCGGGCCCTCGCATGCCGGCCGATCGAGCGCCATGGATGACGTTCATCTACATGGTTGTCATCGCGGGTGCATATGGCCTCGTGCACCAACATCAGCGCGACGAGCACCATCGGCAGTCCGAAGCATGGCAAGCCGAAGCGTTAAGCCTGTATCCCGATGGAATGCGGTCCAACGCATGGCAGCCGATCGCTGTGCGAGCTGTCATCGATGAGCCGCTGCGTTACCGGCGATCTACGACGCCGCGTTCACTCCGTTCCGACGTTGGCAACCGCGAAGGAATTTCGGACGATGACACGGCCTCCCAGGATGACCTTCACTGGCAAACCCTCACGCGGGTTCGCATTCAGCAAGCGCGTCGGGCCGATGGATGGAGCCCGAGCGTCGCTGTAGCATCGCTGGTGATCGACGAAAAGGTGCGAGGCTACTATCCGGGCGATCGGGTTGAACTCTACGGTCACTGGCGATTGCCTCCCGAGCCCTCCAATCCGGGGCAATTCGATCTGCGGGCTCGGTATGCCGAACTCGGATGGACTGCCCAACTTCGGGTCGAATCCTCCGAGCAGTTGCTTCGAATCCCCAGCGAATCGAGTGTTCGTCTGGATCGGCTCCTTGCACGGATGACCGACTGGTCTTTGGCGACGATCGAGCATTACGTTCCGTTTGGCCAGGCCCCGCTCACCGCAGCGCTGGTGCTCGGACAGCGCGAGCAGGCTCATTGGGATCTGCAGGAGGAACTCCTGGCAACCGGGACGATTCACATGCTTTCCATCTCGGGGATGCACATCGATATGGTTGCAGTGGCCTTGATGGTGGGGGGATTGATGTTGCGATTGCCGCGCGCTCCGACGCTGATCGGTATCGTGCTCGTGTGCGGTTTGTACGCGATGCTTTGCGGAGCCAATCCCCCGGTGGCTCGGGCTGCATTGATGTTGACGGCGGCATGCCTCGCACGACTGCTGCGATGGCAGTTGACGAGCTTGAATATTCTCGCGGGCGCAGCCTTGGTGCTCCTCATCCAACGCACGAGTATCGCGTTCGAGATCGGAACCCAGCTCTCTTTCATGACCGTTGCGGTCTTGATTTTGACCTTTCCGATTTTGCAGCACCGACAGGCACCGTTGCGACGATTGCTGGAGAGCCGGCAGACAGGCAGCCAAGTCGCGTGGGCCGGCGCGAAGCGTTTCGCTTGGGAATCCCTCCGCAGCAGTTTTTGGGTCTGCTTTCTTTCGGCGCCGTTGGTTTGGAGCAACTTTCATGTGCTCAGCCCGGTCGCGATCGTGCTCAACCTGGTGCTGTGGCTTCCGATGCTCGTCGCGTTGCTCTCAGGCCTGGCACTGATCCTATTCGGCTGGTTGCCTCCGATCGCCGCTCTGCTGGGGATCCTCTGCGGAGCTGCTCTTTGGATCCTGACGCAATGCGTTGCCATCGCGGAGTCGCTGCCGCTGAGTCACTTCTGGCGCGCGGCACCTCCTGCGTGGTGGATGGTCGGTTTTTACGCGCTCGCGCTCGGGATTGTCCTGTGGCGAGGAACCCGTCGCACCAGCGCGCGACGACTCCTGTGGCGATCCCTCGCCGTATGGTTCGCCATCGGGTTGGCTTGCGAACCGATCAGCCTAGGGTGGCGTAGCGCGGCGACGCAAGATGGTCCGGGGAAACTGGCGGTCACCTGGATCGATGTCGGTCACGGCACCTGCGCCGCGATCGAAACCCCGAACGGCGAGTTTTGGCTCTACGACGCGGGGCGCCTCGGAGATCACGAACGAAGCTATCAGCCGATCGCCAGCGCCCTGTGGCATCTGGGCTATTCGCGCATCGATCGGATGCTGCTCTCGCACGCGGATTCCGACCACTACAACGCCATGCCGGGTATCGCCAAGCGATTTCATCCGCGCGAGTTTGTCACCACCGACTCGGTGTTGAAGACGGAGAACCCAGCGATCGTGGATCTGCTCCTGCAGCTCGAGCGGCAATCGACACGCACCACCAAATGGCGGCAAGGAGACCGGTACCCAGGACGAGGGGGTTGGGTCGTCGAAGCGATTCATCCATCGATTGAACAACTCGATGCACCGAAGTTGTCCGACAATGCCAAGAGTTTGTGCCTCGTGGTTCGATTCGCAGGAAGGGCGATTTTTCTGCCAGGCGATCTGGAACCGCCGGGAACTCACGCGCTGGTTTCTCAGCCACCGATTCGCTGCGATGTCATGATGGCTCCCCATCACGGCTCGTTGGCAGCGCAAGCCGAAAAGGTGATCGCATGGGCCGATGCCAGATGGGTCGTGGTCAGCGGTTCCGCTCGGGCCGTTACTCCGCGGGTGCTTCAAGCATTCACCCCACCAAACGGTTCGCTATTGATCACCGCACGCGATCACGCCCTAAGGGTTGAGATCGATTCCGCTGGAAAGCTGACGATTCTGCGATGGAATAACTCGAATTGGGAAGAACTTCACCGCGAGATCGACAATCCACCAAGAGAATAATCACTTATCATAGATGCTGTTGTCCTCATGCATCCGAAGGATGCGTTATCGCAGAGAGCCCAACCATCATGAAACTCCACTGCCTCGGTACTGCCGGCTACCACCCGAGCGCCAAACGCCACACGGCATCGTTTTTCTTGCGCGAGGCCAATATTCTTTTGGACGCGGGGACTGGGGTTTTTCGCTTGGACCAACTGATCCATGCGCCCGAACTCTCCATCCTGCTGTCGCATGCCCACTTGGATCATATTGTCGGGTTGACGTACTTTTTGGATTTGGTCGCCATCACACCCTTGGAACGAATCCACCTGTACGGCGAAGCCGAAAAGCTCGAGGCCATTGAGCAGCATCTGTTTCACGAAGCGATCTTTCCGGTGCTTCCCCCAATCGTTTGGCATCCGATCGATACCTTTGGAGAAGATTGGCAAATCGGGCAAGCTAGCGTAACCTGGTTCCCATTGCAGCATCCGGGGGGGAGCGTTGGGTATCGATTGCAATTCCCGGGCCTTAGCCTAGCTTACGTGACCGACACAACTTCTCGTTCCGATTCCGAGTATTGGTCGCGGATCCAAGGTGTCGATTGGTTGATTCACGAGTGCAATTTCGGCGACGAGCATCAGGAACTGGCGGAAAAAACGGGACATAGTTGGACCAGCGCCGTTTTGGAGAATGCCTATCGGCACAAAATCCAGCGATTGGTTCTGATTCATATCAACCCCTTGGACGACCGCCCGGATCCGATCGGACTGGCGGCCGCGACCGCCCGTCTTGGGTCGCGAACCCCGTCGCAGATCCTGCTCGCGAACGATTCCACGGTCCTAGACTTGTCAAGCCTTTGAATTCGGCCTCGTCGGACCCTATAATCAAAATGTTCGATGGGTTGCGCACGGCATCCTCGATCCAAGCTTTCACACCTTCGTTGCTCTTCGATTCGAGGATAAATAGCAAGCATGAATCCCTACGGCTCTCTGAGCGATGACTTCTACGTCAACGTCACGTTGCAGACCGAAATGGACTTGCCTACCGGGCGGGATTCGGTCCTTCATTTCTTCGAGCAGATGCAGCGTCGATTTCCGAAGCTGCAACATTTCTACCAGCGCGAGCGGGGCGAATTCATTCTCGAAGAGGAAAAAGAACATGGCGCGTATCGATGGGTAGCCGTCGAATCCCGTCGGATCAGCAGCGGCGTCGTGAATCCCAACTCGCTCGAAGAAGCCATGGAGCAGCATCGCGAAGTTCTCGAGATGGCTCCGTACATGCTTTCGGTCAGTCGACTCGACTGCGAAGCGGTCAGCTTAATGTACGGTTTCGATTACGCCTACCGAGGCAACCACAACCAACTGTTGGCCGATGCAATCGGTCTGCCCGTCGGACTCGAAGCGATCACCCAACGCCCTGGCTCGCAGCTCATGGCCTACGAGCCGATGGTGCAAATCTCGCTCGACGATGTCTTCCGCACCCATGCTCGAATCAACTTCGAACCCAGAACCGGATCCTTTCCCCATCGCGGTCCAGAGTTCTCCGACGAACTGTTGAGTGTCTACATGACAGTCCGGCGCTTTGATTCTCTCCGACCCGACGAACTGTTTGTCGACGAACTTCGCAGGTTGGAAACGCTGTCACGCGAGTTGATGGACAATTACGTCGTCGAACACATCCTCAAACCGCTGCAGAACTCGATCGCGATCCGTTGAGCGCGGCGGCTAGTGAATCCGAAGGACTAGCACGGGGCATTTGGCCAAGCGGATAATGCGCTCTGCCACGCTTCCGAGCAACAGGCGGGTCAGCCCGCTGCGGCCATGGGATGGAACGATCAACAACCCGGCGCCGATCGCCTCCGCTCGCTCAACGCAGACCGTTCCCGGATCGCCAATAAGTACCTCGCGAGAAATGCCAGCATACTTGGAGTCCGCGAATTCCTCCTCCATGGACTTTTGCGTGTACTCCAATCGAACTCGATCGTCGATCGCCTCGACGGGGAATCCTTCGGGGGCGAGGGGAACGAAGGTGGGCAAAACGTGGAGAACATGAATTTGAGTTGGGGAATCGGCGATTTCCAAGGCTTTGTCTACCGCTGTGCGGGAGTGGGCTGAGAAATCAAAGGGAACCAGGATCGGCTCGCGAACGGAGAGTGCCATGTCAGAGGTCCTCACAGCGTCGATGGAAGGGAAAAACAAACTCCGGACAGACCGGTCATTGTAGCGGGAATCCGCAGCATCGTCGCGGCGTGGAAGCCCCGGATTTCTCCATTGACCGCACGTGGTGGTTCCTCGATACTCCGGGAGGAATTTTCTTGGTCCTACCCCTAGCATTCCAGGGTTTATGGCGATCGCAAGCAACAATCAGGATCCTCCCTTGGCGGACGGGCTCGGGCCGTACTGTCGCCGACTCGGCGAGCGGGCCAGATGTGCTGCGCGACAATTGCGAGACGTTCCGACGTCCGTGAAGAACGCATGGCTGCTCCGATCGGCCGATCATCTGCTTCGTCGCATCGATGGGATACTCGAGGCCAACGCGCGGGATGTTGCTCAGGGGGCCGAACTCGGATTGACCTCTGCAGCGATCGATCGCCTGATGCTCAACCCGGACCGCATTGGGGGAATTGCTGCTGGCTTGCGTTCGATCGCATCATTGCCCGACCCGGTTGGTGAGATTCTTGGGGGCGGGGTCCGGCCCAACGGTCTTCAAATCCGGAAGGTTCGCGTTCCATTGGGGGTTCTTTTTTTCATTTACGAGTCCCGTCCCAACGTGACGGTGGATGCTGCGGCGATTGCGATCAAGAGTGGCAATGCGATATTGCTTCGCGGGGGCAAGGAGTCGTTGCGGAGTTCGTCGGCGTTGGTATCGGTACTCGAGGAAGCCGCGCGGGAATCGGGTTTGCCTGAGCATGCGATTCAATTTGTCGAGACACCGGATCGGAATGTGGTTGGTGAGTTGTTGCAGTTGGACGAGTGCATCGATTTGGTGATCCCCCGAGGGGGAGAGAGTTTGATTCGTCGCGTGGTAGCGGAGGCGAAGATGCCGGTCCTGAAGCATTACCACGGAAACTGCCACGTCTACGTGGACGAGTACGCCGATTTGGCGGTTGCTCTTCGCATCGTGGTCAACGCCAAGACGCAGCGGATGGGGGTCTGCAATGCTGCGGAATCGTTGTTGGTTCACCGGTCGGTATCCAAAGCATTCTTGCCGAAGGCCGCCGAGGCGTTGCAATCGCGAGGGATTGAGCTTCGCGGTGACCCTCAGGTACTCGAATGGATCGATGGGGTGGTTCCCGCCACGGATGCGGATTGGTCGACGGAATATCTTGGGCCGATTCTCAGCATCCGCATTGTGGACTCTTTGGACGAAGCCATCGACCATATCCAACGCTATGGTTCGCACCACACCGACGCGATCGTTACACGCGATATCTCGCGCGCTGAGCAGTTTTCTCGGCAGGTCGATTCGGCGGCGGTGATGATCAATTGTTCGACACGATTTCATGATGGAGGGGAGTTGGGGCTGGGTGCGGAGATCGGAATCAGCACCGACAAGCTTCATGCCCGTGGTCCCTGTGGTCTGCAGGAGTTGACGACCTACAAGTACATCGTGACGGGTGAAGGGCATGTGAGGGAGTCGTAGTCCGCGAAAAGGAGTTCGCCATGTCAGAAAACACACTCAGCCGCAATGACGTAGAGAATCTGTTGAAGTCGCTCGACGAGACCGCTTCTTCGTCGTCGGCTCCCACTCCCGCGTCGTCGGTGAAAATAGAGGGCAAAAAGGGTGCACCGAAAATTCGGGTCTTGAACTACGATTTCAAGAGGCCCGAGCGGGTTGGCAAGGAGCAGATGCGATCGCTCCAGTCTTTGCACGATGGTTTTGCACGCAACTTCGGCGCTTCGTTATCCGCGATGCTTCGAAGCATCATCGAAGTTCGCTTGATCAGCGTGGACCAGCTGACCTACAGCGAATTCGTTTACTCGCTCGAAATACCCACGTGCTTCAATTTGCTCAAGCCCTTGCCGTTGGAAGGAAATTGGGTACTCGACATCAGTCCTTCGCTCCTCTACCCGATCATCGACCGAATGCTGGGTGGATCGGTCAGCAGCGAAGCGATCCCCAAGCGTCCTTTGTCAGAAATCGAACTTCGGCTCGCAGCGAGGATCACCACCGTCTTTCTCAAGGAATTGCAGGATGCATGGCGCAATGTTCTCGAGATGGACTTGCAGGTGGAGCGTGTCGAGAGCAATCCGCAGTTGGTCCAGATCGTCCCGCCCAACGAGGTGGTGGTCATGGTCAGCTTCGAGTTGGTGATGGGTGCGATCCGCGGAACCATCAACTTGTGCATTCCATTCAATACGATCGAGCGAGTCGGGAGCAAATTGTCCAGCAACAGCTGGATCGGCTACGCCACCGCGCGGACCAATGAGCAATCGGTGAAGCAAATCAGTTCCCGCCTCGATGGCTCGATCGCAGACATGGTGGTAACGCTGGCGCGCTCATCGATTACCACGGCGGAACTGTTCGGGTTGGAGGTTGGGGATATCATCTCCACGGAAAAAGATATCCATCATCCCCTCGAAGTAGAAATCGCGAATCGCGTCAAGTTTATGGCTTCGGCGGGCTCCTACAAAGGACGCAAAGCCATCAAGATCGAGCAGGTCGTTGGCAAATCGGAATAAAGGAGCGCGGGGAATCAGACGGCGCTCGACGTCGAACATGTTCCGCAATGCCCCTTCACTAGGACTTCGCTGATGCGGGCGATATTGTGCGCGCGGCGTACTGTGGCATTCGGGAGAGGCATGTCTTCGATGCATGAAACCATCCCACAGTCCATACAGACAAAGTGAGGATGGCTGCTCCGATCATGCTCAGGATCGGCCAACAGGAATCGCCAGACGTGGTCTCCTAGTTCGGTCCGAATGACGAGATCGGCTTCCGCCAGGTCGGTCAAATTCCGAAAGACCGTCGCTTTGTCGAATCCAAGCGGGACCAATTGATCCGCGAGTTCGGCATGTGTTTGCGGCTTGGACGATCGCTTGAGAGCGTTGATGACCGAGATCCGCGCTGGTGTGCTTCGCAACCCCGCTCCCTTCAGTATCTGGCGTGCCTCGAGAACATCATCGACGGGATTTTTCTTAGGTTTCATGCTCCACCTCATGCGACTCGGGGCATAGACACTTCGCCAAACGGTACTTGGTCTCCGGGGCTCGAAGCTCGAGTTTGCCAAACCCGTACTCCGCTCCGAGCGCTACCGCCGCCTGTTGATGTTCAGCATAATTGGTGATCAACATCACGGGAATCGACTGCAAACGCGGATCGGATTTCATGCGGCGGATAATCTCCAAACCGTCGGAATAATCGATGTCCAGTTTTCGATTGACCAGGACCAGATCGACATGCTGAGACTGGAGAACTTGCAGCGTATCGCTCCACTGATCTGCTTTTAGGATTTCGGCGTTAAAACCTTGCAGGAGCATGGCGGACAGGGCGGCGTGATCGGGTCCGCAATTCCCGACATCGAGAACGATCTTGCGCATATCTATCACTGTTTCTGTTTCGCCTCAAGCAATTGGACTTCCAGTTCACGGACCAGGTCGCTTTGGAGATACCGCTGCATCAGGTCCCGTGTTGTTTTGATCATCGTTTTGATTCTTTCCTCGACTGGAGCGGGAATGTAGCCCGAGTCGGTTGCAATGGCACGTAGCTCAATCGCCTGGATCTGAGCCGACATCCCTTCATAATTCTTGACTTTCTTGAGTTCGTCGACGAGGGCCGACGCATCGTCTAAGTTTCCTTCGTCGAGTTTGCGCCGGATTCGCGACTCCAGAATTTTTCGACGGGCCACGACATCGAGGACTTCCCCTTGCAGGCCCTTGAGAAAGCCTTCGGCTTGCAGCCGCCGACGGTCGTCCGGCAAATCGGCTTTCTCCAATTCCCGGTTGCCGGTGATAATTGGTAGCCGGGCCAGAAGAGTATCCCCGTTTTTGACATAGTATAAATAGAGGGGAACGTTGATCGGGATCGTGCTGGTGGGAGGTTTTTCGCGCTGTTGCTTGGGTTTTTCCTGCGCTGGCACCTCTTCCGGTATCGGTTCCCCGGTCGCGACAGTGCTACGGGCTTTGGCGATCGATGGGACGGCGCTGGACGCGGGTTGATCGTACGTGATCGTGGGTAGCTTGGATTCCTGGATATCGATGATGCCGCGCCAGTCGGTTCGACCGACCATTTTGAGTTCATCGGTGCCAGGGGTCCGCAGATAGATCTCTGCGCCGGGGACAGCGCTGGATGGCGTTTGACGGATCCCGAGTTTGAGTTCGGTAGCTGGGAATCGAGGCTGCACCTTGAGAGCCACGCGCCGTGTGCGACGATTTTTTGCGGCGGCCAAGGCACCGCGACTGGCTGCGAAAATCGCCCCGTAACAACGGGCTGAATCGATCGGTTCGGTAATCGCGATGTAGGTGAACGCGAGGCTTTGAAGCGTTGTTGGATTTCCGTTGAGGTCGTCGCGCCGCACGTACGGGGCGACCACATCGCCGGGGCGGATATGGATGGGGGAATCCTCCGAGACTGCCAGACCAGCGGCCCGCACTCGGAGAACCGCCGTCTTGTTGTCGTTCTCTTCGATGCGCACCATTGGCGTGAATGAGCGCCGTTGAAGAAATGCCACGGCCTGGGGAATTTCTTGCAGGCTTCGTACCTGCATCGACTCCTGGAGTCCGAGCCGACGGACGAACGCATCGAGTTCTTTTGCTCGAACGGAGAGCAACTCTCCTTGACGATCGATGGAAACCAAAACAATCTTGTCCTTATCCCTCATCAGCGCTTCGGGCTGCCACGGGAATCGGGTCGGAATCGAGCGAGCCACCTCTCGGAATTTGGAAGCCTCGGACTTGGGGATCAACGCCGCCAGGTGCTTGCCGGTGAGAAGGTCCTGGCGGAGCTGTTCCGATGCCCCCGGATACCTCTCGGCTTTGTCCTGCAAAGTCTTCCAGTTCTCGAGGTCTTTTTTCTTTCTTTCGACGACTGGTTGAATCTTTTGAATGTCGCGATCGAGTCGCGTTTGGTCGCTGAGCGCTTGATTGAAACGCTTGGTATCCTCGGATTTCCCGAGAGTCGTCACTCCGCGTTTGCGAAACTCCGCGATTTCAGATGCAAGGGATTTTTTTCGGTCCAGCAGGGGCTGCAATTGTTTTTCGAGGGGGGCGATATCCTTGTCGACGAAAAAGGGGAGCATATCGCGCTGCAGCGCTCCGTACTCGAGGCTCAGCATGGCGACCTTCGGGATGCGTTCCATCACCGAATCGAATGTCCGGATGCTGTTCAAGCTGGCCGCGCGGGCCTGGGCATCCTCTTTGGCCTTGAGCTCTTCTTGTTCACGCCGGGACATCTTCTTCTTCTCGTCCTCGGTAAGTACGCGGCGTTCCTCGCGAGGTTGCAGGGCTAGGAACGCGTTCTTTGCTTCATCCGACTTGCTGAGCATCAAGACCAGTTCGCGAGCCAGCAGTTGCTCGACGGTCAATTCGTCGAGGTGGTAGAGGACCGAGCCGAAAAGGGCATCGGGAGTCTCCCCGACGAGGGTGCTAGACGCGGCTCCGAATTCGATTTCGCAACACTCGGCGATGCGTCGGTAGAGATCTTGCCTACTCGCTTCATCGATCCCTAAAGAAGGGGACATGCTGACCCATACCTGGATGCGATAGGGAGAAAACTCCCAGGCCTCATTGGAACTGGACTGGGCGCGTAGTTTGCCCGGCAACAGGGGAAAGCAGACCAGCAGAACAACTGCGAACAAGATCCTCATGGGACGCGGTACCTCCATTTCTGGACGTCCTGATACAACCCGAGCGGCTTGGGCGCGATTCCGATCAGCTCGCTTCGATACGCGAAAGACTCGCCAACCTGCCATAGGGGCAAGATCGGAAGATGGGCGGCGACCAAGGAATGAAGATCTTGGCACCCCTGTCGAACTTGGATCCAGTTCCGTGCCGCGCCCAATTGCGATAGGGCTTGAACGATGAATTGGTTGTTGGTCTGGGCCGGTGCTCCGACTCCAAAGAGTCTCTCGGCATCGGTGGCGGGTTCCCATACCGAAGCGGTGAGATAGACGATGTCGACCGGCGACTCCTCTTTGGGACTGGGGATGCGATCGAGAACCACGAGTTCCCCAGGAACATCGATCAGCTTCCATTGTTCGATGATCGCTTGACCCGCCACGCGCGCCGCTTCGTAATTGGGAACACCCAGGCTAAGCTTCGGGATGGGAGGAAGCTTATCTCCTTTCTTTTCGGCGGCTACGCGCAGCTTGTTGCTGGCAATCAGGATCAGCACTTTCGCCAAACGGGGATCGTAGGCCAGGTTTTCCACCGAAGTGTTGTAGGCATAGGCAATTGGGTCGGTATCCACGGCTCCGCGCGGGAACGGGCCGCTGATCACTTGGCTCTGGGCTGCCTCTCCGCCGCCCAGGATCTCCCCCTTCAAGATGGCTTCGCGGTTGATCGCGTAGAGCAAGGCTCGGCGAAATTCCCGGTCGTCCAAATAGGGATTGGAGCGGCGCGGCACCAACATGTGCACGGTCGGAAGTGCATAGTTTTCGACGGTCACGGTGCGCGCCACCGACGCTCCGCGCAGCCGCCGCGCGTCGGCTGGGAAGAGGCGATCGATGATCTCGACATCGCCGCGGAGGAATTGATTGATCGCCTCGTTGGGGTCCTGGTAGAGGACCTCATGGATTTCCAGGGGTTGGAATTCCGCGGCGGGAGTCGAGGCGGACCATGCGAACCGCCGTACGGTACCTTCGTCCCCTTGGACTCGGTACAGGACTCCTGGTGGTCCCGATTCGGCGCTCGTTCGCTCGATCGGCCACTGCAAAAAGGCTTGCGGCAGCACATGCGGACGCCGAAATCGAAGCTTCAATCGTTCGGGGCCAAAGACGGAGACCGAGTCGAGAATCGCTGCCCATGCTGGCGAGTAATCCGGCTTTCCGATCGTGGCGCGCCGGAGGAAGGACTGGGAGAGCATCAAACTGTTGGGCACCCCTACGTTCCCGGCATTTTGGATCGCCAAGTCCAATTCGAATTGGTCATCGCTTTGCTGGAACGATCCCAAGGAAAAACGGTATTGCCCTCCCTCGGCGCCGGTTCCACGAAATTCGAATAGGGGTTTTTCGATCAATTGCCCCGATCGAAAAGCGGGCCAATCGGCCAAGGCCGCAGTGTCGGGATGATTCGATTGCTGAAAGACCGCTACCCGCGCGATCGGATACTCTCGCAAGAGATCGCGAAGCAGGTCTTTCCCGCCGTCGATCTCCGGTTCGATCTCGAGCATGCGCTTTGCTTCCCGGCGAGCACCCAAGTAATCCTTGCGATCTCGCAACTGGAGGGCGCGGGCGCGGTACTCCTCGGCCAATTCCAAAAATTTTTCTTTCCATTGGCCTACGACGGGAAGGGGGTCGGCACTGTAATCCTTATCCAGCCTGGCGACCATGGCTTTGGCAGTCGCCAAGTCATTCTTGTCGAAGTAGGCTTGAACGAGTTGGTTGGACACCGTCGTGATGAGATTGCGTACGCGGTCGCGTTGGTAGTTGGGAAAGCTCTTTTGCAATTCCTCGAGAACCGCCATCGCATGGGGCAGGCTCTTTCGCTGGAGCAGATCCGCAGCGCTTTCGATCAAAAACTCCTGCCTCAAGGAGGCCAAGCCTGGGGTCTGCGGATAGTTGACCATGAGATAATTGAGATGCTCAAACGCCTCGCCAAAGTTCTTCTCTCGCACCATTGTCTTGGCCCGCTCAAGAATCATTTGCTCGTAGAGCCAAATCCGTGCGACATCGTTCCAAGCCACCTCGTAGCGGCGGGTCGGGAACAGAAGGATGGTAACTTGGAGCTTTTCTCCGTCCTTGGTATCGGTGGGAATCCGACGATTGGGAAAATCGATCGGTGCCACCTTTACACTGCGGCCCGATGCTTCGGCGGTCAAAGTCACGATGTCAAACGGTTCTTCATCGAGCAGCGAGGAAGTCGTTTCGATTTCCTCGAGAACCTTTTCGAGCGGAGTTTGAGCAAACGACTGCACCGAAGTGAACGGCACCGAAGTGAAAAGCAGGATCGCAACAACCGCACCAAAAGGGCGGCACGCGCGATCCCAGGCTTTGTTTGCGAATGGAATTCTCATCGCGACGCGCCTGTCACGCTGGACTCATCCGGAGCGGGTACGGGCAACTCAATCAGGATTCCCTCGTCCCCCGGAACCAGGATCCCTTCCGGCAATACGATCGGAGTACCGCTGGCAGGTTCTCCGGAAGCCGCTTTTCCAACCATGCGGCCATCGATCGAGGAAATGCGCAGCAAATCCCCGAGCGTGCTCGTCAACAGCACGTCTTGTCCCAGACGGACCGGTTCTCCGACCAGGACCATTTGCGGTAGCGGCACACTCCACAATTGTTTGCCGCTGGCATCGAATGCTACCAGTCCCTCGATATCGTTGAACGCCAGACCTAAGGTACGATCGTCCATCGGGAGTGTGAACGGACCCCACGCAAAGCGTCCTTCGAAATTCAGCTCAGCGATTTTCTTCAGTTCGCCGCTTTCATAGAAGTCGAGATGGTCGCCCGATGCGCCTGGCGAAACGCCCACCACAACGTCTTCGAGAACGGACAATCGTCCTTTGAGTGATCGCTCCAAGGGCTGCGTATTGAGCATCCGCAACTGTTTCCCGGTCGAGAGCTTGTAGAGATTTCTCTTTTGATCAGCAACGACGACCGATTTCTTGTCGGCGAGTAGGACGGGGTTGAGCCAGACAGGCTTTTCCCCGGCGGAGATGGTGGGCTGAAACGGCGTGCCAACCTGTGCCCCGGTATCGAGGTCGATCATCATCAACTGTGCGTTCTCCAACGGCAGGATGACCATCGCGTCGACCGCAAGGGGCGAGGCGACGGGATAGGAACCCGCCAAATCCAAGTTCAGCAACCGCGTCGGGCTCCCCAATTTCCTGCTGCGATCGATTGCCAGGATCTGGCTTCCCTGGGCCGTATTGAGAAGCAAGCTTCTCTGGTCGTCGATCGAGGTGGGCGCGCTGAACAGCATGGATCGCTGGTTGCGTCCCATGTTCTCCACAGCCATCGTCGCAGCAGCGAGGTGGCCGGTTGAGTGAAAGGATGCTGCGTCCACGGTATAAACTGCAGCCTGGGACGTAACCGCGAGCACCCCTTGTTGGGTTGGAGAGGCGTAAACCACCGGGTTGCCGACATCCAGTTCCCAGTAGGGATTTCCGCTCTTGGGGTCGACGGCCGCTACACGGACTCCCGCATTCCCTCGCACGATGCGAGCATGGATCAGCGCCTCACCGACTCGCAGGGGTCTCGAGACGAACTCATCGGCATCTTCCTTGATCCACATCGAGTTGAGTTTCTGACCCGTGACTTGGATCTGAAAATATGCCAGACGGTTGGATGCGAGCCAGAGATCGGTGCCCGCCATGAGGGGCCAAGTGACCTTCGGATTGGCTTCGTTGGAAACCAGATTGACCATTTTGAAGACTTTGTCTTTCGGGTTGGTGACCTCAACATCCAGGATGGCGATCTCCCCCAAATTGGTCGCGACCGCCATGCGTCGTCCTTCGATATGGGGTTCGATCACGACATGCCCCTTGAATCGGACAGGCGTTTGTCCGGCGGTGAGAGAGACGCCATCGTCATTGGTACTCAAGACTCGCATCAAGGAATGGTCCGGCCCAGCGTTGTCAAAAATGATCAACTGATTGAGGATCCAGATCGGCGGAACCGAGATGGATCCCGCATTGTGTCCAACGTAATGCACCTCCTCGCATTCGCCGTTTCCTCGACTGAGGACATAGAGGTTCGAATGGTTTCCGAGCAAGTATCGCTTGCGTTTACCGGGCGATCCCCCGAATCCGACATCGATCCTTTGAGGAATCTGTTTCGTCCAACGGGCTTGACCAGTAATTGCGTCCAGGCAAGCGATGGTTCCTTCCGTGGTCGCCGCGAAGACATCATCTCCATCGATTTGAGGTTGGAGAACACGGTCGGGAAACTTGCATTGCCAAACCAATCCTCCGTCGCTCGCGCGGTAGCGTGTCATGGTACCCCGCGAGGGGACGGTGATGAGAACATCGCTGTCTGCGGTGGGAGAGGTACGTTGCGGATCGATGTTCCAATCGCGTCCGATGAACTTCCGCCAAACAACTTCACCGGTACCGACTCGAATTGCGACCAACGAACCCTTGATACGCAGGAAAGCGATTTTATCCTCTGCACTTTCCAGTGGATTCCCGACACGGCTGGTCAAAACGACTTGACGCGTCGCATCGGCGACAGGTTCATCGACCGAAATGTCCGGACCTCGTTTCGCCTTGGTCACCGACTCGCGCTGGATCTCGGTTGCTTGAGCCATCAACTCCCGGAGATTGGTATCGGGTTCCAATTGCGGATACTTGCGAATCAAGTCTCTGCGAAGCTCATAAACTTGATTGACTTCCTTGGCAGCGACGGCTTGCTTCATGCGTTGCAGGGTTACCGCCAAGTCCTCGCTCCGTTGGATCTCGCGGACGACACGTTGTTGATCTTCTTTGATTCTTCGGATGCGCAGATCATTCTGGTTGCGCTCCTGCGTTCCCAGGAATCGCGGATCATCGATCAATTGCATTTGCTCATCCATCAACGCGATGAGTTCTTTTCGATCCTCGGTCCCGGCGGTATTGTCGGCCTTGTTGATGAATTTCTCCGCGATGCGAAGCAAGGTGTCGGCGATATCTCCGCGAAGCTGGGCTAATCCCGACTCGTTGACCACCTTGGGGAGTTCGGTCTGGGCCGCTTTGAGTCCTATGGACGGGTCGGCGTTGCGTTCTGCCTCCTGGCGAACTTTCGATAGGGTTGATTTCACCTTGGCAACGCTCACGTTCTCATCGTTGGTATACGTCGAGGCGAATTTATCGTATTGCTTGATGGCCCGATCGTAATCGCGATTCTTGTAATACTCCTCGGCGATGGCGAACTCATCCTTGGCTGATCCCTGAACAAACCAGACATACAGCGGGACAAAAAGGATGAGCAGCAACAGCAGAACAAACGCCATTCCGAGAACCCCAAAGGACTCCCAGGGACTTTTCTTCAGGGCGTCCCGCGCAGGTTTGCGGTACTGGTCGATCCCGATATCCGCCAGACCGCTATCGTCCGAACGGGAGGAGCTCTTTTTCTTAGATCGTTTGCTCCCAGCCACTTCCACAACATCTTCGACGACCTCCGCAACCACTGCTTCGGGTTCGACGACTTCGACCGCCTTCACTTCTTCCTTGGGGAGCAGATCCTCGATCGAATCGTGGTCGCTCGGCTTGTTGTCCAGCGGCTTTCCACCGCGAAGGGCCGTGGTCGCGTCGTTGGTGGCGGGCCCCAGTTTCTCGTTTAGCTCCGTGATCAGCCGCGTCGCTTGAAAACGGGTTAATTGACCGTTGCCGACGAGGAGTTCCGCGAGGCTCTCCGGAGTCAAGCGGGACTTTGATTGCTCCACTTGACGGCGCAACTCGGCGATGACTTCCGGGGCGAGCAGCCCTTTCCCCTCCAGCATGATGATGAATTGCAAGGCTCTCATGGACTATTCAAACTCCTCGACCACCGTAACGGTAAAGCTGGTGAATCCCTTTTCTCTTCCCGCGTCAAGTGCGGCTACGATCGATGCGTGAATACATTCCTCATGAGCTTCGACGATCAACTTCAAATTCTCATCTTCCTTGCCCGTGGCGACTTCATTCCTGGCGTCCCCGAGCGCAATCAGCAACTCTTGCTTGCTACTCGCCACGCGTTCATCGAGAGTCGGAAAAAGGATCGTGTAGGCATTGAACTCATCGATCTGAACCCGAACCGAATCGAATACCTCCGGCGGCACATCGGGGGGGCGAGTACTCGGAGTTTCCGACATCGGAGGTGGTTTTTCGAAAACCTTTTCGCTCGAAAACGATGCGGTAATCATGAAGAAGATCAAAAGCAGGAACGTGACATCCACCATCGGCGTCATGTCCATGTCGTCCTTGGGTAGTTCCTTGGTCGGGAAGGAAATCTCTTCGGGAGGTTCCTCGACGAGGACGGGAGCAGGACTTTCTGAGTCAACGCGGTCGACTTGTACCGGTTCTGAGACCTGTTCTGAGACCTGGAGGTCCTCTGCATCCGGCGAGCGCCCCGAACCGTCCTGAGTCGCGGAGGAGAGTCGTTCGTCCTCGGCTTGCTCGGCCGTGGGTTTGGCGTTCGCCGTTCCCGTCGAACCGGATTCCACCGTCATCGATGACTCCACAAGAAACCAGTGATCGCAATCGGGGCAACGGATCTCTCGTCCCATGACCACTGGATTGACCGCCCGTACCTTGGCGCATTTCGGGCAACGGATCATCAACTTCATCGACCAGCCTCCGAAACCGCGAGGTTGATCATTTTGCCTTCCATCTCCCCCAGGACTTCGCCAATCGCCAGCTCCACCTTCTTGAGTTGCTTAGCGGTCACGTTTCCTTCGGCCCGCACAAGCACTTCGGTCTTGCCACCTGAATCCAACTGTATCTGAACGTACTCGGCGATTTCGGCCGCTTGCTGCTCGGGGTCGTCGGAAAACAAGGATCCATCCCCCTTCGCGACGATCGGAGCATCTCCAAGCCCTCGCATGACCGACAACACGACACAGTTCTTTGCCGCGATGGAGCTGCCATGCTTGGCCGGCGGAACTTCGTAGGATTGCTCGGCGGTCATCTTCGAGGTCAGAATGAAGAAGATCAACAACAAGAAGGTCATGTCGATCATCGGAGTGATGTCCATCTCATCGTCCATCGGGGCTCGCTCGGGCAAGCTTACCGGTGCATCGTCATCCTCCCATTCCGGCACACCTATCGCGCCCGAACCGGAACCACTTCCGGGAGCAACGTTTGAGTTGGAGAATTCGGATTCCTGATCCATAGTCGTTGTTGCTTTGCGCTGCTGGCCATCGAAGGTCCGTTGGAAAAGCGTCCCGGCCCTACGCGGTTTGCCGCGTTCCTCGCTGTTCCTCGCGAGCCATACCTACCTTGAGTGCGTCAAAGACTCTCGACAATCCGCTAGCCACCAGATCTTGCATGTGACGAATCCGATTGTGAATCGCGGCCATCGCCATGACCAACGGAATCGCAATCGTCAAACCGATCGCTGTCGTTTCGAGGGCGATCCGAATATCTCCAGCCAGGTCGGTCGGATTGACGTTCGTGGCGGCGGCCAACTTGCCAAACGCACCCATCATCCCGACAACGGTCCCGAACAACCCAAGCATCGGCGCGGTTTTAATCACCGTGACAACCCAGGCAATGCTGTAGTCCAAGTCTGCGATGACATCGCGCTGGAAGCGATCCAAGGTCATCTGCTTGACCTTCTGGTAACCGACCGAACGGTTCTTGCACGCATAGGCGATCAGCATCGGCAACGCTCGCTTTTCTCCCTCGCATCGCGATTGCACTGCGGCAAAATTACCGCGGCGAAGATCCTCTTCGATCGAGTCGATGAAGTCATCCTGGACGGTCTCGGTCTTAAACCGCTTGGCATTCACCCGCGTCAGGACCAGGAAGACATAGTAGGCCCCCCAAAGCGCGACAGCGGCCAATGCGACATAGGACAGTTGACCAACGACATTGTAAATCTGGGAGAAATCCGCAGTCTGGGCCAGAGGCAACACCACCATCGGCTCGAGAAACGGCCAGGCAACCGATATTTCCATGAATGAGAAACAGGTTCTAAAGGAGTAACAATGGGGACTGACCAATCCACGAGTTGGTTAGTTCTTTCCGAGGACGTGCGGCTAGCCTCAATCATAACTTGCCGAACGTTCTTTGCGCACCCTGTTCTCGAAAAACATGGTTTGCAAAGGGTCGCCGCTAAGGCAACATAACCGATTCTCCACCGTCGCGAGTGAACAGCCCGCCGAGAGTTTCCTGATCCAGAAATCGAGAAAGGAATCGGACCGATCCATCAAAAAACACTGCGTTAGCACCGGTTCCCGGGGGCATCCACGACGTGTCTGAATAGAGGTCGACGTCCAGGTCGTCGGGTTTGGTCCACGGAACTGCTACCTCGCCGGCCGCTTCCACAACCGCTACCGTGTTGGATGTGCCATCGGTGATGGAGCTCAAACCAAATTTATCCTCCGGCCATCCCGTATCTTCGCCGTAGGGGGCCAAATAAACCGTATGCCCAGGGGGCGCTACTACCCGGGGATTCGCGTAGACGGCGGGCATCTGTTCCAGCAACTGGATGTTGTGCTCCGAGTCCCAAGGCTCATCCATGCGAAACTGCTGGTACAAGCCGGCCTCGTCGAGAAAAGGAAGGATCATCACCCTCCAACTCAGCAAGGGTGTTCCATCCTTGCTCTTTACCATCCGGCCCGGCATTCGCTTGTAAGCGCTCTCGTGGTTGAGGAGTCCCAAAGCAATCTGCTTGAGGTTGTTCGACGAAGACATCCGCCTCGCGGACTCGCGCGCGGCTTGCACCGCTGGCAGCAACAGCCCTGTCAACACACCGACCGTGGCATAGTTGGACATGAGCGAATTGGCCATCTTCACGTGGACGCGATCATCCTCCACCGACCAAAGTTCTTGCGTTTCAAAAACGTCTTGCATCCGCTGCGAGTAACTGAGGATGGCGGTGCGCATCGCATCGGAGATGTTTTTGTCCTCCGCGAGCCCGACCTCGAGATCCCGTCGGGCAGTTTTCGTGATTTCCGATCGCAAACGGTTCATGCAATCCAGAAGGGTGTCTGTGTTGGGACCGCTGGTTGTTCCGACACTGATACGGACAGGATCAGGGGACATCGGACGAATCTCGACCAGGAAATTCTCAACCAAACTGATGATGTCGGCGATGTCATCGCGCATCGTTTCAGGAACGCTGGGTGAAAATTGTTCGAATCCAGCACTCGCCAAGTCCCTTACCTTGGCGAAGTTCAACGCCATGCGGATCGGCGAGGGACTCGATTGAACGAGCTGTACCGTTGGACCTCCGGTCTGAATCCTTTGGCTCATCATGCGACGGAGCGTTCCCTGGGTCCCGACCAGGATTCGGCGAGAATCCTTCTGCATGATCCGAGCTTGGCGGAGTTCGACCAAGTCACGAAAACGAAGCTCGGCGTCCTTCGGGGAAGTCTCGACAGGTGTCGCCACCCGGTCCAGTAGATCCGCGATATCCATATCCTGGCTGCAGCGAATCGAGATGCCGACTTCGGGTAGTGGGCTCGGCATTCCCACTGTCAAATCCAATGTGTCAACAGACGCGAGAGAGAATCCTACCTGCTCCTGGCAAAACACTTCGGCGATCTCCCACGGAATCATCTTCCCTTCCGGGCTTTCGCGCAGCGTCTTCAAATCGATGGATACCACGGCAATGGAGTCGGATGGGATGTCGCCATATCGGTCGGGCATTTGATAGGCAGAGCCTGTTTGGGCGAGTATCGCCAAGACCGGTGCGATGCGAGCCCAAAGGACAACAGTGCGGACGATTTGCCACGATGTTTTCACGAAGGTCCCTAGTTGCCGAGCCATGCAAAATCCCCTCCAACGAGCATCCGAATACAAGAAAACGACCTCCGTAGTGTCAAGGTTCCCAAGAGTGGAATCAACCCCGCACCCGCCAATTTGCCCCAATATTCACAACCCCTACAGTCCGTACAGTTTCACCGACTCCCCGGGGAATCCACCCCTTCTTAGCGAACCCGTTCCGAAAAATGATAAGGATGGGGTAAGGTTGCTCGGTTACAAAAACCTCGCCGACCGCGATCACTCTTCTACCTAGGCAAGATTCTCAGGGGAGAACCATGCGAAAAACCAAATCCGCCGGGGACAAAATCGTCACCATGGACCGCAGATCCACGAAAGAGCGACGCGCGGAACCGATAGCCAAGCCGGTGGAAGCCCAACCTGCGAGCAAGAAGTCCCCTGAACCAGCGCGATCCGAAGCAAACAACAAGCGATTCCAGTCCGACCGCCGAAGCAAGGATTTTGTCCCCGATAACATGGCGAAACTGATCGCCCAAGAAAAACGGAAGGTCAAGGTGCAACGCCGTCGCCAGATCGATCCGACGACTTGCGAGCGGGATTACTCCAACGACGAAATCGCCTTCATGCAAGCCATGGATGAATACAAGCGCAAGAACGGTCGGATGTTTCCCACCTGCAGTGAAATTCTCGAAGTCGTTCGCTCGATCGGTTACGTCAAAGTCGATCCGAGCCAGCCACCGGCAGAACAACCCGCTGACGATTGATCACTCGCGCCAAAACGCGAGCGGTCCATCATTGCGATACGCGACACCCATCTCAGGGGTCTCATACACTGCTCCGTTACGGGCCAGGGACTCCACGCCTCCGATCACCATCCCCGACGTGAGAAGGGTCCGTTCGACCGGATACGGTGTACGTCCGGTCAGCATCAAATTCTCGATGTGCCTGGCCAAGGGATTGAAGAAGTCCGCCGTCGTCGACCCATGCGTAGGCATCGGCAAATACATTTGGCACGAGATGATCTCGCCGTCGTCGGATCGCAGCCCCGCGTAGTTGAAGTCTTGGATCGGACAGAGGAACATCGTTGTTCGAAATCCGTCCCGGTGCTCGATGAAGTAAGCGATCACTCCCGGCATTGTGGCCTTGGCCCATTCATACGTCACCGGAGCCGTTGGGAAGCCTCCATCAACGGGGAGATTATGGCTTCGCGTGAGCGCTGCCACCAATAACCTTCGGGTATCGTCTCGGCTCGGCTTCCCCATCTCTTCCCAGACCTTCTCGCCCCGCAGCGCCGTCACCGAACGGATCCCGACCTCCCCCCCCTTGCGCCGCTCCGACATGCACTGCGCGGTCTCGAGACCATGAAAGTCGTAGCTGTCGACCCCTCCGTAGCAAGCGCATACGCTTTCCTTGAGCGGCGTACCGACCGGCATATCGATCGAGGGAAAACGCCATGTCACCGGGAGCGACGAACCGGCGAGGAACGGGAACCCGAGACGCTTCGAATCCTCAACCATCTCGCGGCATTCGTTCCACTGGGTCGAAAGATGTTTGTCGTTGAAGACCGGGACGCTTCGGCCGCTGGCTTCAAACACCTTTACCACCTGCTTGAACCAATCGTAACGCGGGTACCGGGTCTGTCCTTTTTCGTTTTTGGGATAGTCCCCGTGCTCGGCGATGATGACGACCCCGTCGACTGCCAACTTCGATGTCCCGAGCGTCAGCGCATCGGCGATTGTCGAATACTCCTGGAGCCCGTACTTGGCGATGCGCTGTTCGGCCAAATCCCCTTCCTTGACTTTTTGTTCAATGTACACCGACGCGACGTCGAACCGAGGTTCCTGCCAACGACCGCCCCAGGTATAACCCATGCAATGGCGATCCAGGAAATGCTGTGCGTGGGAGTGCCGGTAGACCACGGTTCCGAGAAAGGCGATCTTTTTGCGAGGCGCATCCTCTGCGGCGAAAAGGGATGGTGCTCCACGTGCAGTCAAGCAGGAAGCCGAAGCAGCAGCACTGGAAGCAATAAGAAATTGACGGCGATCGAACATGGTGGGATTCTCCTTGGTCGAGAACAGGTAGGGAGGGAGTCTTGGCTAAGGCGTTGGCGGTTTCGACGCGCGGGCGTCGCTCGGCCAAAAAAAGAGGATGGCAACCAAAGGCACTATGGGCAGGACGCTGATGATAAACAATCCCAAATCGTAATTGCCCGTGCGCTGTGTCAACCGCCCGAATTCGGGCTGAGCATACGAGGATGCAAGCCAGCCCAGCATGCCTGCGACCGAGGTCACCTTTCCCGGATGCAACGGCGATACATCCTGGGCAAAGGAGTAGTAGATCGGGAAAATCGCAAGGGCTCCCGCGCCGGAGATCAGCAAGACTCCGAGCATCGCAAACTGCAAAGGCTCGAGTTGGAGGAACAACTGAGCCTCCTCGGTCCAAGTGATGGCCTCGACGGTAGCCGTTACGACCGGCGCGTCGGCTCGACCTTTGCCCGCTTGAACCCGATGGTGCAAAAATGGGACTGCAGCGATCGTCGCGAACAGACAGACTCCGAGCGTCAGAGACAACAATCGCGCCGATTTGATCGACCAACCGCGATGGGCCATCGCCAGGGCGAGGACCCCTGAAGCGAAGCATCCCAGATCCGTAAAGATGTACCAAAGGGAATTGAAGATCAGCGTTTGCCGCTCGCTGAAACCATAATTCTCACGCATGATCAAGGGCAGCCATGCTCGAACGAGTTGCCACATCGTATTGATGCTGATGACAAATAGCACAATGATCAAGAATTGACGGGTGAATAAGGCCATCCACCAGGGATCGCTAGCGCCAGCGCCGTTGCTTTTGTGATCTTCTGGGTGTTGAATCGCGAGGTCCCTGTCCCGAACCACGTACAGCCACAGAAACACCCACGATGCTCCCACGATCGCGATCCCCTGGAAACCGATCCGCCAGCTTCCTGGCGACGGTGTGAGGATCGCGAGCATCACCAACGGGGTCAGGATCGCGCCGATCGAGGTCCCGCTCTGCAGCACACTGTTGCCCATCGCGCGACCTCGTCGACTCAAAAGAGCTTGCGTCGTCTTGAGCCCGCACGGCCAATGGGCTGATTCAAAGAATCCCAAAAAGAGGCGACACCAATACAGATCGTCATAGTCTCGAGCCCAGCCGGTCAAAAAACCCATCAACGACCAACCCAAAAGCCCGATCGGGTAGATCCAGCGGACTGAGATCCGATCGACCAAGAAACCCCAAAAGAGCGAGCCCAGCGCGAAACTGTAACCAAAGATCGCTTCGATATTTCCATATTGAACCAGGCTGAGTTTGAACTCCTCCTTGATCCGCGGAGCCGCCACCGCCAAGGTCTGACGGTCCATGTAATTGACCGCGGAAGCCAGCAGCAACAACAGACAGACCGCCACGACGCGCGAGCGTGGAATCGAAGCGTTATCGTCTTTGGGGAATAGCACGAAGAACTCCGTTCGATTTCTACCAGTAGCGTTCCACGACGTAGTGGCCAGCTTCCGATCGCTTGTGCTTGCGCATGCCGCGAGCATTGAGCATCGCTTCGACATCGTCGAGCATTTGCGGATTGCCGCACATCATGACCGCGCTGGTTTCCGGGGCGAGCCGTTCGCCCGCCAATTCCTCGAGTTTGCCATTTTCCATGGCCGTGGTGATGCGCCCCGAGATACCTCGGTGGTGTTCGGCTCGGGATACGACCGGAATCATTTTGAAGCGACCGGCATGCGTTCGCTCGTACGATTCGAGTTCTTCGGTGTACGCAAGGTCGGTGGGATAACGCACCCCGTGGACCACGACGATCTTTTCGTAGGTCTCCCAGATCTTTTCCTCTCGCAACATCGCAATGTAGGGAGCCAACCCGGTGCCGGTCCCCAACAGCCAAATGCATTTCGCCGTCGGCGTATGATCGAGTGTGAAGCCGCCGGTGGCCTTCATCGAAACATCGATGGGATCCCCATCCCGCATGTTCCACAATCGAGGTGTCAACTCACCCTCGTCCACCCGAACGATAAAGAACTCCAAGGTGGAGTTGTGGGGAGACGCTACCGAATAGGGACGGTGCAGATGCTTATCTTCGAGCGGCATGCCGACCTGCAGGAACTGACCGCAGGAAAACGGTGCGACTCCGGGGCAATCGATAAACAGGGTGAACAACCCGTCATGCCAAACATGCTTTCGCGCGATCCTACCGTTGATCCATTGCAGCGCCATAGCAAGGGGTCCAATCGAAAAAAGGATAGAACGATCCGGGGAGAGAAACTTCCCGATGATAGCACATGCGCGCCGGGCGGTGGTGCCCGATCACTTGTCCTCCCAGCCCTTCGCTTCGGCTTGCCACAGAGCGTCCAAGTCCACTTGTTGGGACTCGGCAGATTTCTCGATGTTTTCCCGCTCGTGCAGGATCAAACGCGTGATCTGCTCGCGGGTGTCGTTGATCAGGGCCAGCAACCCATTGAGCATGTGGGTACCGTGCCATTCCCCAGCCGCAAATCCACGCACCGCCTCCGCTTTCAGGTTGGCGAGTTCGCGCTGCAATCGAATCAAATTCGCGAGATCGAGTTTGGAAGCGACCTCGGTGCTCAGGGCCGATTGCTCGATCGCGATCACCCGCGTCATGAACTCGGCAAACCGGTTTTCCCGCTGGCCGCGCTGATGCTCCGCATACCACTGGTAGAGAAAGAACAGAGCTCCGATCACGGTCGCCGCGATGGCCAGTAGATTCTCCGTGTAATCGATCATGTCGCTCGCGATCAAAACCTTGTTGCGATTGCGGTACTGGCCGACTCCCGGGTGCAGTTCATACTCCGATGGCAATTCCAAAAGCTTTGCGTCCCCATCCAAGCCCAATTGACGCGCGAGATTGGGATCAAAAAGAGCCGACAACAAGCGCTGCACCGATGGATTGGACTCTTTTCGGTGCGTTACCAAGAGCATGCGGGAACCGACCGTGACCAAATCGCGATTGGGTACATCCGGAAAAACTCCATAGGTGTACGCGGGAATCGTACACTCCTCGACCGACGAGCGATCGAGATCGAGCACCGTCGCTCGGTCGTCGGATTGTCGTCCAGCAGAATCGATAGGGAGCGATCTCGATCGGGTGAAAGCCCGCGAGAATGGAATCGAAACGAGCCGATATCCTTTTTGACCAATCAGCTCGTCTGCCGTGGGGGACGGAACGATCGATACATGAAAAATCGCATCGGGCAATGCCTCCGGCGAAGCCTGCAAAAGATCGCTGAAATTGCGTAACTCGTCGGCTACGATCACCGAATTCGGATCGCGCAGTGGATCGGTTCCCAATCCGGCGAACTCGAGCAGGTTGACAGCCAGCACATGGGTTCCACTCGACCGAGAGCCCAGGAAGACGCGCTTTCCCTTCAGACCTGCCAACCCTCGATCCTTGAGCGTGGCTTCGAACTCTCCTCGGACCAGAACGTGCAACGGCTCCACATGCAAGGCCGACAATTGCCTCACCTCGGTCCGATCGCGAAGACTCAATCCCCCTTGGACCAGTGCCAGATCGATCTTCCGATCGTTGAGCCAGTCCAAGGATTCCTCGGAGCCCGCCGAAGGGATCAACTCCAGTTCGATGCTGTGCTTTCGAAGATGGTCCGCAAACGCAGAAGCCATTTGATAGCGGGCGCCCGTCAACTCGCCAGCGGCCATCCGGAACCGGAGGATCGGTTCCACGCGCCAAGGGCCCCAGATCCAGACCCCGCACCCCACGAAGGCCAGGGCTGCCAGCAGGAGAAATAACTCGCGCCACCGACTCGGGTACGGCATTTTGACCAACGTTTTGACCGGCGTTGATCCCTTGTCGCTCGGGGGTTTAGTAGTGGGGTGGGATTTCATCTTCGGGACGCCGAGGCTCGCGTTGGGTGTCCCGCACCGCGCGCAGATCGCTCGACACGCATCGAACCTCGCGCTCGAGAATCGCGATCCGACGGGACTGGTCGATCACGATTTGATCCAAATCGTGGACGGTGCGCTGCAAGTGCATGAACAGGGTTTCTAGTTCAGTCAGTCGCGTTTCGGGGGACGGCTTGGGTCGATTCATGCCATCATCTTAGATCGTTTGAGGCTCTCTTAGTAGTCAGTCTCGCGATTCCTCGGCGTGGGACCTGCCGCGCCGGTCGCTTTTCAAACCGCTACACTGGGCAGACGCGCCCGGAAACCCTTTTGAACTCCACCCATGCAAACCGCAGTCCCTGCCGCGAGAATCCGAACCGCCACCCCGGAACCGATCCAATCGCACGGAAAATTCGTTCTCTATTGGATGACAGCGTTCCGAAGGCTCCACTCGAACTTTGCCCTCCAGCGTGCGGTCGAACTGGCTGTCGAGCTGCAGCGGCCTCTCCTGATTTTCGAAGCTGTCCGAGTCAGTTACCCCTGGGCATCGGACCGATTTCACCAGTTTATTATCGACGGGATGCAGGACAATGCGAGCCAGGTCGCATCGAGCAACGCCGGTTATTTGGCCTATGTCGAACCGCGGCGCGGAGACGGCCATGCCTTGGCCCAAACCCTCGCAGAGCAAGCGTGCGCCGTCGTGACCGACGACTTTCCATGCTTCTTTCATCCCGACATGTATCGACGGATCGTCCACCAATGGCGGAGCTATGTTGAGCTCGTCGACAGCAACGGCATCCTTCCGATCCATGCCGCCGATCGCACTTTTACGGTCGCGCACTCCTACCGTCGCTACATGCAGAAAGCGATCGCTGCCGAGGCCCCGGTCTTTCCCATCGACGACCCTCTCGACCATCCCAAGCTTCCTCCTTGGAAAGGCAAGGCGGCATCGCTAGCGCCGCGGTGGAAGTTCCTGACGTCGACGGAACTCGGTCGCGTGGACCTGAACGCGCTGCCGATCGATCACTCCGTCGGACCGACCGGGGAGCGAGGCGGCCGAGTCGCTGCCTTGCAATGCCTGGAGCGTTTCGTCTCCAAACGGCTCGACAGCTATGCCGAAGATCGCAACGAACCCGAAGTGCAAGGCTCCAGCAATCTCTCCTCCTACCTCCACTTTGGACATGTCAGCCCACACGAAGTGTTTCGCGCGGTCACGCAAACGGTCCCGAAATGGTCGCTGGAGAAAATCGGAAAACCGAACGGCAAGATGACGGGCTTCTGGAAATTGAATGAAGATACCGAAGCCTTTATGGATCAGTTGATGACATGGCGCGAGATCGGTTTCAACATGTGCGCACGCGAACCGAACTACGATCGCTATGAATCGCTCCCCGCTTGGGCGCAGACAACCCTCGCTGAACATGCCTCCGATCCTCGTCCCAAGGTGTATTCGCTCGAGCAGTTCGATCGCGCTGAGACCTACGATACTCTTTGGAACGCAGCCCAAACGCAACTGGTTCGAGAGGGGCGGATCCACAACTACCTCCGCATGCTGTGGGGAAAAAAGATCCTGCACTGGAGCGAGTCGCCGCAAGCCGCGCTCGAGATCATGATCCACCTGAACAACAAATATGCGCTCGATGGTCGCGACCCAAACTCCTACAGCGGGATCTTCTGGGTGCTAGGTCGGTACGATCGGGCATGGGGACCAGAACGGCCCGTGTTCGGAAAAATCCGCTACATGACCAGCGAGTCGACGCGCTCCAAATACTCCGTCAAAGCGTACATCCAGAAATACTCGTGACCTCCATGATCGCTGCCCTGATCTATCCGCACCAATTGTTTCCCGACATGGCATGGCTGCGCGGCGCCGATCGCATCTATCTCGTCGAAGATCCTCTGTTCTTCACGCAGTACACGTTCCATCGCCAAAAACTGATGCTGCATCGGGCCTCGATGCAATGGTATGCCGATCAGCTGCGCAAAAAGAAGTATCAAGTCCAAACCATCGAAGCCGCCATGCTCAAGTCCAGCGGCGACATGGCGAGGATACTGAAACGCGATGGCGTCGATCGCGCGCGGATGATCGATCCCGAGGATTTCTACCTCGAACAGCGCATTCGAAACGCATGCAGTCGACACGGGATCGAGTGCAGCATGATCCCCGATCCCCACTTCCTCACCCCGAGCGAATCGATCGATGCTTTTGTCCAAGGAAAAAAGAAACTCTTCTTTACCCAGTTCTACATCGAACAACGCAAACGACTGCAAGTCCTGATCGACAAGTCTGAGAAACCGATCGGCGGCAAATGGAGCTTCGATACCGAGAACCGACGGCGACTCCCCGCCGACGAAGTCCCACCGACGATCGATTGGCCCAAACAGGATGCCTACACCACCGAGGCCCAACGCTATGTCGAAACCCACTTCCCTCGTGCCCTAGGCGAACCCGGTCCACTTCTTTATCCCGCCAACGCGAGAGCCGCCCAACGCCATCTCGTGCGATTTGTCGAGGATCGGCTGCCATGGTTCGGCGATTACGAAGACGCAATCAGCCGCCAGCATCCCTTCGTCTACCATTCCGTACTGACCCCGATGCTTAACATCGGACTGATCTCCCCCGACGAGATCGTCCAGGCAGCCCTCGCGCACTCCGAAAAAGTACCCATCAACGCCCTCGAAGGTTTCGTGCGGCAAGTGATCGGCTGGCGGGAATACATTCGACTCGTCTATCGCAAACTGGGCGTCCACCAACGCACCCGCAATTACTGGTCCCACTCCCGAACCATCCCGAGCTCCTTCTACGACGGAACCACCGGCATCGAACCGGTCGACCATGCCATCCGGCAAGTCCTCCGTTACGGGTATTGCCATCATATCGAACGGCTCATGATTCTCGGGAACTTCATGCTGCTGTGCGAATTCCATCCCGATGCGATTTACCAGTGGTTTATGGAGATGTTCGTCGACGCCTACGATTGGGTCATGGTCCCCAACGTGTATGGCATGAGCCAACACGCCGACGGAGGAATGATCACCACCAAGCCCTACATCAGCGGCTCGAGTTATGTCCTCAAAATGAGCGATTTCAAGAAGGGACCATGGTGCGAGTTATGGGACGCCTTGTATTGGCGGTTCATCGAGGAACATCGGTCGTTCTTCGAATCAAACCCCCGCATGAAGGTCATGACCGGCCAACTCGATCGCATGGGAGACAAGCTCGCTGCTCATCGCCGACGGGCCCAAACCTATCTCGAAAGTCTGGCGTGACATGGCTTTGGCAATCGGCTAGGATAGGGGCGAGGAATATTAGGATTTCTGATCCCCATTCTGGTCCCAAAAAGGTATTCAACCTGCATGTCTGAAACGCTCGCTCCTTCTTCCGCCACGCAGTCCGCCACGACTGGCCCGGTTGCGGGTCATTTGTCGATCCCTGTGGAAGCGCAACCAATCCGGGTTTACTGGATTTATGCCCTCTCGTTGGGGTTGGTGCATGTGCTGAGTTTGTTCGCCCTAGTTCCGTCGTTGTTCAGTTTCAGCGGGTTGGCGGTTTTGGTGGTGACCCATGTCCTGTTTGACGGTCTGGGGGTCTCGATCGGTTACCACCGTTTGCTGACGCATCGTGGGTTTTCCTGCCCGCGGTGGTTGGAGCATTTGCTGGCAATTTTGGGGATTTGCACGCTGCAGGATTCGCCGGCTCGGTGGGTAGCGGTGCATCGCATGCATCACCAGCACAGCGACCATCAACCCGATCCGCACACGCCGCTGGTGACCTTTTTTTGGGGACATGTCGGATGGTTGCTCGTGGTGGATCGTCGCCACGACAGCATCTTCCACTTCGAGCGTTATGTTCGCGACATGTTGCACGATCGCTTCTATTTCGTGCTGGAAAAATATCTCGGTTGGCTCTGGATTTACCTGGGCCATGCGGCCCTCATCACCGGGATGGGATACGGTTTCGGCTTGTTGTGGGGCATGAGTTCTTCGGAGGCGGGATGGCTGGCCCTGTCGTGGTTGGTTTGGGGAGTGTTCGTTCGAACGGTCTTCACGCTGCATGTGACCTGGGCAGTCAATTCGGTTTGCCACACATGGGGGTATCGCAATTACGAGACGCGGGACAACAGCCGCAACTCTTGGTGGGTTGCCTTGTTGACGTTCGGCGAGGGGTGGCACAACAACCATCATGCCGACCAGCGGAGCGCGCGGCATGGTCACAAATGGTACGAGTTCGATGCATCATGGTGGACGATTCGCACTTTGGAGCGGATGGGTTTGGCATGGGATGTGATCGGCCCCAAGCCTCAAATTCAGTTGGCGATCGACGGTGGTGGGCCGTCGGAGAACGATTCCTAGCGGTGATTCGGTATGGCTGATTCGCTTCTGGTCACCGGGGGCGCCGGTTTTATCGGCGGGTGTTTTGTTCGCCAGCAGGTTGCCCGCGCGCGGTATCGGATCGTCAACCTGGACCTCCTGACGTACGCTGGCAATTTGGATTCGATCCCGCCGAGCGATGGCAACCAACACATCTTCGTGCATGGGGACATTGTCGATCGCGAACTCGTCGATCGGCTGCTCGAGAAACACCGACCCGTCGGCATCGTCCATTTTGCGGCGGAATCGCATGTCGATCGTTCGATCGAGGGGCCGGCACCGTTTGTTCAAACGAATGTTGTTGGAACGTGGAATCTGCTGGATGCTGCGTTGGTGTACTACCGCGGCTTGAACGATGCGGACCGATCGCGATTCCGATTTCTGCATGTTTCGACCGACGAGGTGTACGGCTCGTTGGGCGCGACAGGAAAATTCAGCGAGACGAGTCCCTACGCGCCGAACTCCCCCTATTCGGCATCGAAGGCTTCCTCCGACATGTTCGTGCGAGCCTACCGGGAAACGTACGGTTTGCCGACCATCCTCACCCATTGCTCGAACAATTACGGGCCGTACCAATTTCCCGAGAAACTCATTCCGCGGATGGTCTTATGCGCGATCGACCGGAAGCCGATGCCGGTTTATGGAGATGGCCAGCAGATTCGGGATTGGTTGTTCGTGGAGGACCATGGCCGCGCCGTCGCCGACGTGTTGGAACGAGGAGGGATCGGACAAACGTACAACATCGGTGGTGACAGCGAGCGAACGAACATCCACATGGTGGAATCGATCTGCGATTTGGTGGATGAGTTCCTCGGTCGCGAGGCAGGTGAATCGCGATCGCTGATCCGATTTGTCGAGGATCGTCCAGGGCACGATCGTCGCTACGCCATCGATGCCAGCACGATCCAGCGCGAGTTGGGTTGGAGACCTAGCGCAAGGTTGGAGGCGGGGTTGCGGGACACGGTGGCTTGGTATCTGCGCGAGACCTCGTGGTTGGATCGCGTCCGCAGCGGCGCGTATCGCCGCGGAGTTGTTTAGCGGAGTTGTTTAGCGGAGTTGCTTAGCGCTTCGGGGTGCGCGGTTGCAGGCCGCGACGGATTTGGTACAGGATCCACAAACCGCCGGCGATTCCGATCGCGGTGGTCGCTCCCGTCACCCACGGAGCAGAAACGTTCGACGCCCCGAGAATCTCGCGCGCGGGGGCGGGATCGAAACGATCGATGACGAGCAAGGGGCCCTGCTGCGCTTCCCGATCGTTGGTCGCCTCGCTGACTTGCGCGGTCTTGAATCGCCACATGCGATAGAACCAGCCTGAGACGGTGGTCCGGGATCGAGGGTACCAAGCCTGTGCCTCGCCCGGCACGGTATCGCCAGCATCGATCAATAGGGAGTCGGGCACTTTGAGAGCGACCAACGTGACTGGAAACTCCTTTTCGAAGACGATCGGCTCATCCATCTGCTCGAAGCGGATAGTGATTCGGGTGTTGCCGATATCGGCAAAGCCGTCCAGTTGATAGTAGTGGTCGGCTCCGAGCCATGCTTGTTCGTCCGCGTTGCGAACGTCGACCCGTTGAACGCGCCGGACTTCCGCGATCCCTTTCACGCGATAGCCCGCGGAGGCGGTATCGGATTGGGGGGACTCGCGTTTGCTTTTGCGCGACTCCGCGCGTTGAATACTCTGCATGATGTTCAGGACTTGGTCGGCATCGGGGGGCTCTGCATCGAGTGGGCCCGTTTCGAGAGGCGGTTGCGAGCATCGCAGGAGACTGTAGAACGCCTGCGACTCGCGCGAGGTCATCGATTTTCCTTGAAGGCCTTCGATCGCGTCGATCCAGTCGAGGTTCCAGCCTCGCTGCAGCAGGGCGTTCCAACCTGCCGGGAGCGTGGGCGAGATAGGGAGCTTGTTTGCGGAAATGGTGCTTTCCGCGGATGCGTCGATCGTTGCATCGCGCCATTGGATTAGCGGGGTGATCATCACGATCCCGGGTCGATCACCGATCGCATGGAAAGCCGGGCCGGTCGCGATGGCAGGTTGCCGCAGGTTCTTCGCGAGGAGCCACTGCGAGGGAACATGCTGGGTGATGACTGCGCAGGCGTTCCCGTCCCGGTCATCGGGCATGGGTTCGAGTAGGCAAACGAAAAGCTCTTTCCATGGCCAGCCGGGAAACGGCTCTTTTTCAATGGCGACACGTCGCACCTCGGTAACGATTCCTTGGAAGCTTCGAATTTGTGCGCCATCGGTCTCCCAGCGAGGGCGATTCGATTTGGCGATGAGTTGCACATCGTCGATGACTCGATGGAGTCCATCGAGCGTGGATTGGACGAGTTCGTCTCGCGCCATCGCGTCGATGGCATCGAGGTCATTGCCTGCGAGACCTTCGATGCGGGCATGCAGCGGTTCGCTTCGAGAGCCGATCCGCTGTTGGATCCGTGCGATTGCGCCGCCGATGTCCACGGGAGGGCGCCATGGAGCAATGGGCCGGGATTGGCGCCAAAGTTTCGCGATCATTCTCTGCTCGTCCGAGAATTGCGTCGTTTCGATTCGCCCATCGGATGCAATGGGTTGAAGGTGCGAGGCAATGATTACGGGGGCGATTTCGCCTCCCCGATTCGAAGCATAGGCGCGGCGTTTGGCGACCAAGCCGCTGACACGGATCGAGAGATCCTTTTTCATGGCTTCGGGTGAAATTCCCAAACTGGTGGGAACGTGGATGATGATCGGTTGATTGCTCCCATCGTCCGGTCTAAGCCACAGGACGGCATACTCACGGATGCGAGGATCCTCGGTGGTCATCGAGGCGTTTTGGTCGACGAGGACGATCCGACCCGAGATGCGGACCCCCTTGCCGCGCAAGGATTCGGTGTCTCCCGTCAATTGCGGGACCGCGATCGCGGGGAGTATTTCCGGTGCTAGTTCGCCGCGAGCGATCGCTTCCCCGATCGCGACCGCCCGTTGGGTGGTTCGAATCAGCGGGATGCGATCGCTGGAACGCCAGGGGGTGTTGTCGGCGAATTGCCGGAGCACGCTCCGATCCAAAGCGAGGCGGAACGCGCGGAAAGAGTCCCGCGTTTCCTCCGACTCGAGGTTCATCGGTGCACCGGACCTCTCCGACATCCGTTCGAGGAACTTCGACAGGTCGGACAGGATCGGGTGTTCCGGGGACAGGGAGTCCGACAGTTCGGTCCATCGGATCACCTGATCCTTGGAGGTCACCAGCCATTGGGCTTGCTCCCGCTGCCGTTCCTCGTCGTGGGTGGAAATGCTTTCTTGGGTTGGAATGTCAGGGATCTTCGAGTCCGGAGCGATTAAATGTTCGTAAGTCAGGTGGGATAGGAGGCTTGCTGGAGCGGACTCGAGAAGATGGCTGAGAATCTGCGCCTGGGTTTCGAGCTTGGGATCGGGAGTGAGCAGAGTCCAGGAAATCCATTCCTTTTCCCCAAAGGAGCTTACCGCCGCCAAGCTGTCCGCATCGGGCTGTCCGTCCTGCGTGTCTTCTTCTATTCTTCGCGAAGCCGAGTGGTCTGGGTGCATCAAGCCGACTGCCGTTGCCACTCGTTCAACCCGTTTGGGATCGGAAACTTGCCGCATGCCGATCAGCACCAGGGCGAGCAATACCACGAGGGAAATCAAATGCCTCGGGCCCTTGGAGGTTTCCATGGCCGAACGATGGGTCCGGCGTTGACCTTCCAATGAGTACCAACGGTCCCTTCTTCGTGCTGACATATCAGGGGGTTCCTGCGAAAGGACTCTCTACGAACGCGCGACACTCCGCTATACTACGGGCCGCTACTCTGGGTGAATACATGAAAACCAATCAGTTGTCGTCCCGTCCTGTCCGAATTCCCTATCGCATGGCAATTCCCTATCGCATGGCATGGGTTGTTCGCTTATTGCTGACTCCCTTTTTGCTGGTGGGACCCATTTCTATCGTATCCGCCGAGGAGCCTGCCTCCAAGTTCTTGGAGCGGCTCAAGGAGGAAGGGCTTTACGATCAAGCCCTCAAGTACCTGGATCTGAGCCTCAAGCGAAATCGCTTGCCGGAATCGATGAAGAGCGAGGTTGATCTCGAGCGGATTCTCCTTTTGCAATTGTCGCTTCAGAACGTTCGCAGCGACAAGGAGGTCGCCGAGAAGCTGCAGGCGATCGAAAAAGGGTTCAAGGATTTCTTGAGCGCCCAGCCGGAACATCCTCGCCGCGCCGAGACGATGCTGAAGCTGGCCGACATGTATATGGCTCGAGGAGACCAAGTCCTCGAGCAAATCAAACGGGAATCCTCACAGGAAGCAAACGCGGGGAAAATCGCGGAACTGCGAGACCAAGCGAGGGCGTCCCTGCAACAAGCATCCCAGGTATTCGGTGAAACGACAACCCATTTGCGTCCAATCCTGGAAACGTTGAAGGGAGCTAAAATCGCCCCGAACGAAACCGACAAACTTGCGTTCCGCGAAAAGCTGTTGACGGAGTACAAGCAGGCTCAAATCCTAAACGCGATCACCACCAAGTTCCTTGCCGAAACCTACGATGCGAACTCCCCCGAGTGGAAATCCAACTTGGAAAGTGCCGACAAGCAACTTCTCGAAGTCGTCGACAAGAGCTCCAAGCAAGCCGGCCCCAAATACTTGAGCTTGCTCAATCGCGGGCACGTTCAAGTCTTGCTCGGGCAAATCGACGCGGCGCGCGAAAGCTACAACCGAGTGACGGAAAACGAGGATCCCGGGGTGTTTCGAACGTGGCGAGTCCAAGCCGTCGCAGCCATCGTCCGCCTCGACAGCTCCCCAGCGTCGGGCAAGTACGAAGCGGCGGTGACACGAGGCGAGGAAATGCTCCGGCAAGGGGATCTGCGCGAGAAGGAGAAACCGGAGTGGTTGGAACTCCAACTCGCAATCGCCGAGGCGAGGATCGCATGGATGAACACCATGGACGCCAAAGCCGAGGATGGCAAGGTCCGCAACATTCGGCGCGAAGCCCGCGAAACCCTGCAATTTCTCGTAAAAAAAACCGGCCCCACCCAGAAGAAGGCGGCCGAACTGCTCAAGACCCTCGGGATCGAAACCAAGGCAGCCGAAGATACCAAGCTGCCCGAAGCAAAGACGTTTGACGAAGCCATCAAAGCGGCGCGATCTCGCATCGAACGCGCCAATTCCGCAGCCGCGACACTTCCAATCTTGACCGCCCAGCTGGAAAAAACACCCGCCGCTGAACAAGCCGCGATTCAGGAGCAAATCCAGCAACTCAACAACGAGGCGTCCCGCGATCGCGAACAAGCCATCGAACTCCATGCCAAAGCGTTTCAGCTCTATCAAGACAGCGATTCCCGAGATGACCTTTTGAAGGCCAGGGTGCAACAGTCGTTTCTCCATTACCAACTTCAAAAGTATCGCGAAGCCTACGCGATCGCCAATGTGATCCTCCGCACCCATCGCGGCACCGAAGAGGCGGAGCAAGCGGGCGATATCGCCTTGGCATCGCTGGCCGAAGCGATCGAAACTGCCCCCGCAGAACAAAAACCTGGTCTCACCGGCTTGCTCGAAGGCCTCGCCAAGAAATTCCTAGAAATCGCGCCGGGATCTCCACAGAGCGAAAAATCTGCAGATGTCCTCGCGCGGTTAGCGATTAGCAATCAACGCTGGGATGATGCCGAGACACTGTTGGCTCTTAAGAAAGGACCGCCCGGGGTTCTGGAGTTCGTCTTGGGGAACGTTCGCTGGATCCAGTACCGCAACGCCAGCGCCCAGCGACGTCGCGATGGTCAAGAGGAGACTGCGGAGGATCTTCGCTTCAAGGAACGCGCCGACGCGCTCCTGACCACCGCATGGAGCGCACTCCAAGCAGAGGACGTCAACAAAGCAACTCTGGAAGGAACCAACAACCTGGTCGCGATGAATCTCAAGGCCGGAAAACTCGACGACGCAATGAAATTCCTGAGCGAACCCGGCAAAGGTGCCTTGGCTCAACTCGGGATGGTCTCCGACATCAAGCCGGAACTGCGACTGGAAACCCAACGATTGAATCTGCAAGCGATGGTTCAGGCGGCAGCCCAAGGGCGTGCCCCCATGACCCCCGATCAAGTCGCCGCGTCGATCGGAACACTCCGGGATTTGAGCGAACAAACCGGCGACCCCAGCATGCTCAACCGAACCCTTCGCAATCTCGCGGTCGATATCCAAAATCAATTGGAAGGGACCAAAGACCTCAGCCAAAGAAATAGCCTCGCCGATGCCTACAAGGTCTTGATTGATCAATTGATCGAGATCAGCAAGGATGCATCGACCTTGGACTCGATCGGCGCCTCGGTCACCCAATTTGCGTCCGCCTGGGAGAAAGAGCCAAGCATGACGGAAAAAGCCAAGAGCATGCTGCTCGCGGCCGAGAAGGCATTCGAAAAACTCCGCAGCCTGCCGCCGTCCGATCAAGCGGCCTCCAAGAAACCCGAGGAACTGCTTCGGAGTATGGCCCTCGCCAAAAGCGGGCTCGGCAAATTCGACGAGGCGCAACAGTTGTTTTTGCAAGCCCTCCAAATACGCTCGGGAAACATTACCATCCAAATGGAAGCCGCGAGAAATCTCATGTTGGCGGCCCGGGGCAAGGATACGGAAAAACTCAAACAGGCCCTGCTCGGCGCGGAACCCCAACCCAACAAGAAGAACTTGATCTGGGGCTTCGGTCAGATCGCCCAATTAGCCGCCAAGGATCCGAACTTTCAAGATCAGTTTTTCGAGGCGCGATGGAACGTCGCGCGATGCCGCTCGCTGTTGGCCGAAGCGGAATCTGATCCCGCCAAAAAGCAGAAACTCTTCGATGCCGCCCTCAACGATGTCACGCAAACCATGGTCCGATTCCCCGAACTCGGCGGCCCCGCCAGAAAGACGGAGTTCGATCGCCTGACGCGCGAGATCCAACAGAAAGCCGGAAAAGCGCCGTCCGGGCTAGCCGGGCTGAACGCGGCCCTTCCCAAAATCGACAATGAAAAATAACCCGTTCACCGATCTGCTTTCCCTATGAACCTCGCCATGAACAAGAACTCGCTCCTGCTTCGAGCTACCGCGTTGCTCTCCCTGCTCCTCGTCCCGGGTTCCTTGTGGGGCCAAGACCGCGATCGCGTGTTCCCCCTCAAGGGTGCTGCGGTCACCGGAAAAATCGTCGAACGAAACCGAGACCGCATCGTGATCGAAGTTCGCGGCGATCGCAAGAATTTCCCTACCAACGAAGTGCAACGCATCTTGTTCGAAAAGGAGCCTCAATCCTTCTCTCGCACCAAAGACTTCACCGCGCAAGGCCAAATCGAACAAGCCGTTGAGGAGTTTAAGAAAATCGACGCCGGTTCCCTCGAATCCGAGGACATAAAGCTCGAGTATCGCTTCTATCGCGGTTACCTGGCCGGTCTCATGGCGCTGCGCGGCCGAGGCGATCCAACCGCCGCGCTCAAACAACTGGCCGAATGGGTGAAAGACGACACTCAAAGTCATCACTTCTACCCCGCTGCCGAGACGATGGGAGATCTCGCTCTGGCGAGCGGGGCTTTCGATCAAGCAGCCAAGTACTACGGCGGCTTGGCGAGTGCTGCGGTTCCGGAACTCAAACTCAAAGGGAGCTTCCTGCAAGGCAAAGCCCTCCTCGCACAAAACTCGACCGCCGAAGCCAAGGGCAAGTTCGCCTCGGTCGTCGAAG
>JBKDXO010000174.1:0-20256 GCA_046306195.1 Planctomycetota bacterium
CGTTGAAGGCGTTCGCATACTCTGTGAGTACTTCCGGCGTATCGACTGCTGGGTCGACGGAGATGCTCACCAGTTTGATCGGCCTGTCCTGGAATTTGGAGTGCAGCAGTCGCATTTCGCTGCTTTGTCGTTTGCAAGTCCCTGGGCAGGTCGAAAAGAAAAAACAAACGACGTACGGTTCCCCGAGCAGTTCGTCCGACTTGACCATTCGCCCGCTCCGTTCGGTGAGCGAGAACGTGCGCGTCCAATTGGGTTCATTGGCGACCGCTTGCCGCAGCTCCAACAGTCTGCGGCGATCCCCGGGATCGGGAGCAGGCGCGTCGACGGCGGGTTGAGAAGTAGCATCGGGAACATCGAGTGCTTGTTCGCTGTATTGCGGAGGCCTTGCCGCCCGCCGCCATTGGATCGAAACCATGGCACCCATGGTTCCGGCGAACAATCCCAACAAAACCCCGAGGGCGCGAAACAGATTGCGGTTCATTGGAACTCTCCTCGTTGCTTTCTCTGCACGATCCACAGGGCTAGTACGAATGCCAGGCCTGCAAACACGGCCGATGTCCACCAACATTCCGCGAGTCCAACGCTCCAAAAGGAAGAACTCACGGGGGCGGTCTCTTGGCCGGCGGCCAAGTAATGCCGCAGCCCGCCGACCACGTACGTCATCGGATTGAGCTTCATGATCCAATGCAGAGCGAGTTGCCCGAGCGGTTGCTCGGGATTGCCGGATGGAATCGGAAAGAACGCACCGCTCATCAACCACATCGGCAACAATACCAGGTTCATGAACGCATGATAGCTTTGGGTGCTGTCCATCGGCCAAGCGCAGAGGACTCCCAAGCCCGCCAAGCCCAGAGACGCCACGAAGAGAAACACCAGGAGAGGTATCAGGTGCCATCCCATGGCAAATGCGCCTGTGCACCATGCCAAACCTAGGAAGAATACCGCCTGAGCCCAAGCGATCGCGGCGCACCCAAACGTCTTGCCCAGTACGATCGCCCATCGCCCAGGTGGAGCAACCAAGACCCCCTGCAAAAACCCTTCCCGTCGATCCTCGATGATGGTGATGGTCGCGAAGATCGCCGTGAACAAGAGAATCAATGCGGTGGCGCCTGGCAGAAAGTACCCCCTAAAATTTTCTTGGGGAACGGGGCCTCG
Organism: Planctomycetota bacterium; assembly: GCA_046306195.1. GTDB lineage: Bacteria > Planctomycetota > Planctomycetia > Pirellulales > Pirellulaceae > JBKCUI01. Next base: position 1,156 of record JBKDXO010000174.1, read on the forward strand.
AAAGGCTCCGTGCAAGCCGGTTCCGAACAGGATCCAGAACAAAATCGGTTGCCCGAGGGCAGCGATCACACGAAAGGGCTGTCGGAAAAACCGAATCCACTCTCGCTGCGCGAGCATCCGGGCGGTTCGGAGACCGACCGATACGGACGGAGTGGTGGAGGAAGCTTGGGAGGAAATCGTGGGTGGAGCAGAAATCGCATTCATTGCGAGGTTATGGTAGCGCAACGAGCGGGATGTTCAAGCCGTATACCGTCTCGATTCCTCCTGTACCATGCGATTTATGTGCTCGAGAACGCGTCTCTCGATTTCTTCGATCCCGCGGAGCGTGTCGTAAATGCTTGGAGAATCCGGCGACGCAGCGGTCTCCGGGACGGCTGCCTGGCTCGATGCGGACATGCCCGGATCGTAAATCACTACCTGATTGCGCCCCTGCTCCTTGGCGCGGTAAAGCGCCTGGTCGCTGTGTCGGACGAGGTCCCCCAGCCGTTCTCGGCTCTCGAGTCGCGCCGCCCCGGCGCTGACGGTCACGCGGATACGATGGCCCTCGGCCTCGACGACGTCATCGGCGATCGTCGCCCGAAGTTTTTCGGTCAACTGAGCAGCTTCCTCGATCGTGCCTGCCACGAGAATGGCAAATTCCTCTCCTCCATACCGCGCGACTAGGTAGCAGTCGACCGAACACGCGCCGAGATGTTCGGCAACGCGTCGAAGAACGACGTCACCAACCGAATGCCCGTAGGTGTCGTTGATCTTTTTGAAGTGATCGACGTCCAGCAGGACCAGGCTGATCGGTTGATTGCCACGCAGATGTTTCGCGTACAATTCGTCCAGCCCTTGATCAAATGCGCGGCGATTGGGCAATCCGGTCAGGGAGTCGGTTCGTGCTTCGGTCAAATAGCTTTCGAGTTGGCTGTGCTGCTCTTCGAGTCGTTTCTCTGCCGCGTCGAGGCGACCTTGCATCTGAGAATTGGCCTGGAAAATTTGATCCAGAATCGGCTTCAACTCCGCGGCATCTTTGGCGGGCAGGTTGTTCGACAACTCGAGCAACTCGTGCATCCTCGTCCGATACTGCGCGATATCGCTGGCGATGTTGTTGGTGGACTCGGCGATTTCGCGCACCATCGTGATGAATTCGCGCGGGTCGACCCTGGCAGGCGCAGCCTCGAGAGGCAAATCGGGAGTCGCTCGACGCGCCAACCAAAATCCGAGTGCAATACCAACAGCCAACAAGGTCGTGCCGAACAGCAGACCCGTCATCAAGTAAAGTATTTGGGATGCAATCACGTTGTGTCTTGGGAACGAGCCGCGCCAGCGCTCGATACTCCAGGACTCGAACGGTGGAGATATGGTTGTCGAATGCCACCCTCTCCCAGGGCGGAAATAAGATTCTCCGAGACCGAAACCCCGGACAAATCCTCCGTCTTCGCAATGGTGATGATCCCGTTTGGCGAGATGGTAAAACCGCGGGCTCGATCTTTCTCGAGGTCGTACCCAATCTCGAATCCTGGCGGAATCTGGACATGCTTGTCGATAATCGCACGGCGAATCCGCGCGTGGCGACCGACTTGCACGCCCTCGAAGAGGATACTATCGGAAACGTGTGCGTAAGAATTGACGCGCACACTCGGCCCCAAGACGCTGCGTTGAACCCAACCGCCGCTAACGATTGTACCGCTACAAACGATTGAATCGATTGCAGCCCCGGTGCGTTCGGCATCCCCCTGGGTTCCAAAGACGAATTTCGGGGGGGGCAGGTTCGGTTGGTGGGTGCGAATCGGCCAGGCGGAATCGTAAAGGTTCAGCAGCGGATCGATGCTGACCAGATCCATATTGGCTTCGTAATAGGCGTCCAACGTACCAACATCGCGCCAGTAGGCGTCCCGCTTTCGGTTCTCATCCTTGAACGGGAACGCAAAAACTCGGGCGCGATCGATGTTCGCGGGAATGATGTTCTTCCCGAAATCATGATGGCTCTTGGGATTGTTTGCGTCGGCGCAAAGCTGCTCAAACAGGAACCTCGTGTTGAAAACGTAAATCCCCATCGATGCTAACGCATGATTCGGATCATTGGGGATCGGAAGCGGATCGCTGGGCTTTTCCTGAAAGCCGATGATTCGGGAATCCTCGTTGATTTGCATGACACCGAATTCGGTCGCTTCCGACCGCTTGACCCTCAATGCGCCAATCGTCAGATCGGCGCCCACCGAACGATGGTAATCGACCATCGCGCGGTAATTCATTTTGTAGATATGGTCACCGGCCAAGATCAGCGTGTATTCAGGACGCTCCCGCTCGATCGAGTAGATGTTCTGATAGACCGCATCCGCAGTCCCTTGGTACCAGTTTTCATCGATTCGCTGCTGCGGTGGGAGGATGTCGATGAATTCGTCGAGTTCGCGGTGAAAAAACTCACTCCACCCCAGATGGATGTGCCGGTCTAGGCTCATCGCTTTGTACTGCGTCAGCAACAGCATGCGTCGAATGCCACTATTAAGGCAGTTGGACAGCACGAAATCGATGATCCGATAATTTCCGCCAAACGGAACCGCCGGCTTGGCTCGATCGCGAGTCAAAGGCTCCAACCTGGTTCCCTTGCCTCCTGCCAAGATGACTGCCAATACATCTCTCATGTCGCTTCTCCAAAGCGTCATATCCGACCTCGCCCGCGCGCTGGCGAGAGGACGTTCCGGCCTACCAATCCCTTATTCCTACATCGGCGGCAAAATGCCTGCCGCAACAGGAATACTAAGAGCGTTTACGCCACCCTTGAAAATTTACCACAACTCCGTGTCTTCTCCTACCCGCCTGCCGTCGGAATTTCAAATGTCCGCCAGGCTTCGATCGTACACGCGGTGGGTTTTGGTGCGAGGAACCTTGCCCCGCTCGATGGACCCTCGCGAAAGCTGATTGCTCTCGAGCACCCACGAGAATTCCGCTTCCGTGATTCCGCGAGCCAGGCAATCGGGGAGCATGCGATGCAGCAATACCAGCCCCAACCCCCAACGCTGCCATTCCGGGACAATGTTGGTGCTGATCAAGCGAATGCGCTTGATCCTGCGGCGTTCCCAAAGGAGTCGAAGGAATCCGAAAGGAAAGAGCCGACCGTCGATTTTCTTGATGATCGGGTTGTAGTCGAGCAATCCGAGCCCCACTCCGACCGGTTCCCCATCGACTTCGATCACGCTGGTAACGTCGGGATCGATCAGGTAGCGGAGCGACTCCCCCACGCTCCGCGTTTCCGCCGGCGACATGGGAACGAATCCCCAGGTCCCTTGCAGCGCTCGGTTGTAGATGTCGAGGAACAATTCCACGTCGGCAGCAAAATTCTTGCGGTTCGCCGGTCGAACTCGAATGTTGAAGCGTTCCTTGACCTGATTCATCATTTGCATGATCTTCGGATCCATCGAATCGAGCATGCTGATGTTGCCGACGTAGGAATACAGATCCTGGGTTTTCTCGAATCCAAAACTCTTGATCAAGGAATCGTGATAGGGGGGGTTGTAGGTCATCATGAAGGTCGGGGGAGTGTCGAATCCCTCGACGAGCGTTCCCAATTCGTAGTTCAAGGACGGGTTGCATGGCCCGCGGACGTCGGTCATCCCCTCGCGTTTGAGGTACTGGCACGCCGCTTGAAATAACGCATGGGCGGCCTCGCGATCATCGATGCATTCAAAGAAACCGAAGAAGCCGCGCTTCTCATCGTATCGCTGGATGTGTCCGTAATTGATCAACGCCAGGATCCGCCCGACGACTCGCCCGTCCTTGCGACACAGCATGGCTTGGCACTTGGCGTTGTCGTAGAACGGATGGGGCTTGAAGCCAACCAACTCCATTTGGTTGATGCGGATGGGTGGAATCCAGTTCGGGTCGTTCCGATACAGATCCCAGATGAGTTGCATGAATGCCCGCTGGTCGCTTCGGGACTCAACGGGACTGACTTGATAATTCGCCATATTGCCGTTCTGTGACGGGGCCGCTGAAGGATTCGGAATTGGTGGAAGCCTCGGAATCGCTGGGAGATTCGGCAATGCGAGGCTGATCCGAGATTGTACGCGATTGCAACCTTCCCGCGAGGTGCCCTCCCAACACACCGCCGTAGTAAAGGGGCGCTGCAGCGGGTGGATAACCGAACCCCATGGCGCTGCCCAAATAGGTCCCGTAGGCAGGGTAGAGAACGTGATAGGCTTCGCGATGCAAATCGGGATCCCCGAGCGTTTCCACGTAAGCCAGAACGTCCGAGCTGGCAACCGCCTCATGATAGAGAGGCACGATGGGCAACCCGTAAAGCGCCGCATACGTCCCAGGATACGTGCGACGTGCAAAATCCTTGGCGTGCGCTGCCTCGTGAAGGGCGATGGCCGGCACGTCGCTATAGAGATGAACCGTATTGGTGTACGGATTGAAATGATCGGCTCCGAAGATCCGTCCAGGAATCAGGGTCTCGCCGAGTACGCTGAAGACACCAAGGCTGTACCGCCACGGCCACGCCACACTCCGGTTCACCGTCAACCGCCGCCAATCGTCCCAAGGCCGGTATTGATTCAATCGTACCTTGACGTGGTCAAGCTGATTGGCGGCCAAGTAGTCCCGCAATGTCGCTTCGGTTTCCGGCGAGATGCGATGGTTCTCGATGCGTTTGTTCCAGAGCAGGATCTTCGAGGGAATACCAACGACCCAACCGACACCGTCCAAAACCGGTCGAGGCTTGCCGCGCTCAATCGGCGGCGAGTTCATGGCCATCAAGCTCGGCGATGCTTTGCGCTGGGATAAAGGAATGGCATGAGGTGTCAGGGGATTGCACCCGAGCAACGCGATCAAAAGCAGAGGAATCGTCGAAAGCTTATTCACTGGGAGGCCGGAAACCACCGCCGGGCAGGATTTGAGTCGATGGGACACTGAGCGGTTCACCGTTCGGGAAAAAGATTCCTTGCAGCCACGATCCGGGCGTCCAGCGAGAACTCGGAGCCGGCGGTGGCAAAACCGTGCCGGGAGGCATCGCGGTTGGCGGCCCCGGCAGGATCTCAGGATTGGTCGGTACCAACGTGGGCGCGAGACCGTTGGCGACGGGTGGGGGAGGCGTGACTGCTATCCCCTGACCTGCTTGCAAACGAAGTTGCTCCGCGCTGGCGACCAGCGCTTCGTTGGGAACGATTGGCTCGGCACTCATCTGCACGTCGATGATCCGCTCGTCGCGCTGTTCGAATGGCCAAAGCGTTTCGGAAACGAAATCCAGCGGCGGAATCTCGTACCAAGGCGGATGAATCTTGCGGAGAAATTTTTCCGTTCGATACCCATCCTTCACGATTTCGATGCTTCGAGTTCCGTAATACGTGAAATTCGTAGAGACAGGAGTTAGCCCGATCGGCTGCTTGTCCACGTAGACCATCGCCCCGGCCGGGTTGGTCCGAACAGTAAGGCGCTTGCGAACGCAACCTGAACTTGCCATGCAGACGACGCCAAGCATTGCCCAGCAAGTCCACGGAACCCACCGCGTGCGGCGTGCGGAATGTTTCCTGAGTGTTCTCGTACCCCTCGAGGGGAGCAGCGATAGTGCGTCCATGGGGCGAACTGTAGATTTCCTTTCCGACCGCTATCAAGAGGGAATAGGCAAAATGGAGAGCCTAGGCCAAAATCCTCGGTCTCGCGTTCGGGATGTCCGCTTCTTTGCACCAAAGGGCGAATTGACGGAGAGAATTCCATCGTTTAAACCAGCCGTCCATCCCTATTCACCACAACTCAACTCATTCATTGGAAAGGAAATCATCCCCATCATGTCAAAAGATCTCAAAGGAGCTGCTGCGTCCGCGTCCGGCAAGGCGCTCAGCTGGATCGATGAATTCAAATCGTTCGCGCTCAAGGGAAATGTCATCGACTTGGCGGTCGGTGTAATCATCGGGGGAGCGTTCGGAAAAATTGTCGAATCCCTCGTGAAGAACATTTTCATGCCCCTCATCGGCGCGATCATGCCTGGCGATCAAGGGTACAAGGACTGGACTTTTGAAGTCGGCGGAAGCAAAGTTCCCTACGGAGAATTTCTCGGTGAGATCGTCAACTTCCTGATCGTCGCCCTCGCGTTGTTCATCTTCATCAAGAAGTTCCTGGGATGGGTGCTCAGCACCAAGAAGCAAGAGGCAGCCGAACCTGAAGTGCCGAAACTGAGCATGGATCAAGAACTCCTCACCGAAATTCGCGATCTGCTCAAGCAATCGAAAGCAGGCTAACCGCCGCGCAAGTTCTTGAGCGCGTCGCGAAGAGGGCGGCGGGCTGGAGGCGTTGGCGAACGATCGTCGATGTCCTTGAGTTGCGCATCCGATTCCGGCGAAGGGTTGCTCCCCTTCGCCCTTCGCTCCTGTCGCAGGCGACGCAATTCCTTGAGCAGATCGACTGCGGCTCCGATCGCTTCATCGGCCTTCCCTTCGGTAACGGCCCCCAACGCATCGATTGCCGCGGACGCACCGGGGGCCTCTTCCCCCAATGCCGCAGCAATCAACGACATCAGATCAGCCGACTCGTTTCGCATCGATTTCCAATCGACGATCGGTTTTTCAATCGTGCCACGAATGGGCAGCGTGATCTGGGGAACTCCGAGTTGTTGGACCGACTCGCGCCGCGCCAGCATCTCGAGCGGGACGGGGAACCCGACCTGGAGATCCAACTCCTGGCTGATGATCCCCACTCGTCCCGCGCTGGACATCTGGAGACGCGGATCGACTTTGGGCAACCCGATCTGCACCCCTTGGTGATCGATCATGCCATCGGCAGCGGAGACATCAATCCGGGAGCCGTCAATGAAGACCAACTCGTACACCGGTTCCTTGCCGCGAAACTTGGCAACCATATCGAGGATGCTCAGCACCACCGGTTCCATCGGCCCGGTGCGGACTTCATGCAGCGTCAACGCACCGCTCCCTCGCGAAGCCTCGGGATGCTCCAGAGGAATCTCGATGCGTTCGGTTTCGAGAGACACGCTTCCGTCGAACCACGCGGACTTGGCCAACAATGGAATCGCTCGCCCCAAACCCAACCGAACCAACTCGGGGCTGACCGCAACATGATCGAGTATGCGCGACGGCGAAACAACGAGTTTGGGTTCTCCATCGCGAGCAAGATATTCGAGGGTCGCGTTGAAGGGAGGGACTACCATCAGCAATTCCTCAGCGTCCTTGCTGATCACCGAGACCGACAAACCGACGACCTCAATGGCGAGATCGATGTTTGCAGATTTGGCGATGCGATCCGACGATTTCGCAACCTTATTGTCAGAGATCGCATCGACGAGCTTTTCCAGATTGGAAGTATTCTCGAGCACTTCGATATCGATCCGTGGCTCGACGATGCGCAGGCGTCCGAGATCTCGTCCGCCTAGCAAATATCCGATCAACGATCGATTCGATTCAATCGCTTGGATATCGATCAGATCCAAAGAACGCTGGCTGGATTCCCGGTCGGACTTCGGTGCATCGATTTGTTTAATGCGAATCCCTCGCAAAGCCAGCGGCTGCAGCCATCGGATCTCGGCCTTGTCCACGTGCAATCGGAAACCTTGGATCGCGAGACGATCGACCAGCGGTTGGTAGAACCATTTTGATCCGACGATCGTGGGAAACGCGGCTACCGCAAAGAACAGGATTGCCGGGATCCAGAACCACCATCGCCCGAACCAAGACCGTTTGCCGGGTGACGAAAGACCGCGATCCGGTCGAGTCTCGATCGCGTCATCGTCGGTGGACATGGCAGGGCTACCAGCATGCGAGGGGAAGCGGAAAACAAATCAGAAATCCGATTGGCTCACGAAGCTAGGCATCAATTCCCAACCGTTTGCGAATTGAACCTTCGACGCGATCGCCGAGGGTTCATCGTAACCGGAGCAGCCCCGTTTGGCGATTCCACGGCCGCAGGCAGCGAACGGCACCCACCCGTGCGAGTGCTTCTTGGTGCTGACCGGGGTCGGATGATCTGGGGTTACCAGAATGCGATAATCTCCGTGCTGCTTGAGAGCTTCATGGATCGGCCCGACAATGTGGCGGTCGATCGATTCGAGCGCCTTGACTTTCTCGTCAACGCGTCCTTCGTGGCTCGCCTCGTCGGGCGCTTCGACATGGACGCAGACGATGTCGTAACGGTGGAGCGCCTCGACGGCCCACCGCCCCTTGGCAGCGTAGTCGGTGTCCAGATAACCGGTCGCCCCGGGGACTTCGATCCGATCCCATCCAACCAGAGCAGCCAAGCCGCGGAGCAGGTCGACGGCGGTAATCATCGCGCCGCGAACACCGAAACGCTCATGAAAGGCCTGGAGCGTGGGTGTTTTTCCCAATCCCCACAACCACAAGTGGGTCACGGGACGAAGCCCGCGAGCACGCCGGTCGGTATTCACCGGGTGGTCTGGGAGAATCTCGGCGCTGCGCTGCATCAGATCGCTGAGCCAATCGCACCCCGGACCGCGCGGGTACTCATCGGCGACAGACAGATCGGTCAGGTCATGAGGCGCACGGGTCTTGGTGTCGTTGGAGAAGGGAGACGCAGTCCCGGCGGTTCCTCGGAAGATCAGTAGGTTCCGGTAACTGACCCCAGGCACAAACTCCCAAGGTTTTGCTCCGACCGCCGTTTGCATCGATTCGAGCAGGCGCTGGCTTTCTTCTGTCGAGACGTGGCCTGCCGTGAAGTCGACCATCACTTGATTCTCGATGGTGACGGTGTTGCAACGAATCGCCCAATCGTCCGGCCCCAACTCGATCCCGCGGGCGGCAGCTTCGATCGGTGCGCGGCCGGTGAAGTAACGGTTGGGGTCGTAGCCAAACAATGCCATGTTCGCGACTTCGCTTCCGGCTGGCAGATGGGCTGGGGTATTGTCCGAAACACCCACCAATCCTTCGCGGGCAACAGCATCCATGGCGGGCAGATCGGCGGCTTGCAACGGAGTTTTTCCACCCAGCGCGTCGACCGGGAAATCCGCGCATCCATCGGGAATTATCAAAGCGTACTTCATGTGCTTGTCCTATCGTGATCGAGTTGGTCAGTGCCCACCCTCGTAAACGCGCAAGCGAACACTGTGCTGGGCGACACTCGGCAGCTTGCGAATCTCCGCGTGGGCTTTGGCAGCATCCGTTTCCGTGCACTCATGGGTCATGATGACCAAGGGAACGAAACGCTCGTCTTCACTCTCGCTGGGTTCGTGTTGAATGATGGAGGAAATCGAAATGCGGTGCCATCCAAGGATACCGGTGATTTGCGATAAGACGCCGGGTTCATCGGCGACCAAGAAACGCAAATAGTAACGAGCCGAGGTCTTGGTGTACGGGATCATCTCGATGGCGCATTGACGGTCCGACCACAGTTCGAGCCGCCGGAACGTGATATCGGTTCGGCCGGCCGCGGTATCGATCATGTCGGCCACCACGGCCGATGCGGTAGGCATCTGGCCCGCTCCCTGACCGTGAAAGAACATGTCGCCGACGGCATCGCCAACGACCGTGATCGCATTGTAGGCGCCTCGAACCTCAGCGAGAGGGCGGCCGACGCGGACCAAGGTCGGCGACACATGCAACTCCAAGTTGTCGTCGATGAGTTGCGCCGTGGCCAGCAATCGAATGCGGTAGCCCAGCTGGTGGGCGTAGCGAATGTCCTCAAGGTCGAATGCCTCGAGCCCCTGGCGATGGATATCCGACCAGCGGACTCGAACTCCAAAAGCCAGATGGGCCAGGATCGCGAGTTTCTGGGCTGCATCGCTTCCATCGATATCCATTTGCGGGTCGGCCTCCGCGTAACCGAGCTGCTGCGCGTGGGCAAGCGCCCGATCGAATTCAACGCCGCGGTCCGACATCTGGCTGATGATGTAGTTGCTCGTGCCGTTGAGGATGCCTCGCAACGATACAATCTGGTTCGAGGAGAAGCATTGGGAAATATTTGCGATGATCGGAATCCCGCCTCCGACGCTGGCTTCGAAGGCGATGGTCCTCCCCAGCGACCGCGCGCGGTCAAACAACTCCTCACCGTGCTGCGCTAGGAGAGCCTTGTTAGCGGTCACCACATCCTTGCCCGAGTCGAGCAACTGCAGCATGATCGTTCGAGCTGGCTCGATGCCGCCGATCAAATGGGCCACCACCTCGATCTGTGGGTCCTGGAGCACCGAATTCAGGTCGTCGGTCAATACTCCGTCGGGCAATTCGATCCCCCGATCGCGGCATGCGTCCCGGACGACCGCTTTCTCCAGCCACAGGATTCGACCCGCGTGCCGAGCGAGCCGATCCCCGTGATCCAACAACAAACGAGCCACCCCGGTCCCCACCGTCCCCATCCCGACGATGGCAACCCGCGTTTTCTCCATCATTTGCTTTTGTGCCAATCGATCATTTGCTTTCTGTACCAATGCCGCGAGCCCAAAATGTAGACCAACTCATTTTTCACGCAATCCACGCCCCCCTCCCAATTTGCCACACCACCGCCCCCATCCGTAAATATCCTCCAAAAAAAATTCGGTGGAATCAGGGAGTTGCCGACGGTCGCCTGCTAGCATTGCGCCCTCGCTTGAAGGTATCTTAACGCGTCTGTTCGATCCCTTCCTCATCGATCTCCGGCAAGGATTCCGACATGATTCTTTCAGGTGAAGAGATACGCGCTCGGCTTGGAAAAGAGATCCAGATCTCCCCGTTTTGTGAAGATTCCTTGAATCCGAACAGCTACAACCTCACCCTCCACAACGAACTGCTGGTGTACGAGGAGGTGGTGCTCGACGTCAAAGAGCCGAACCGTTTCCGCAGGCTCCAGATCCCAGACGAAGGGTTGATTTTGAGTCCTGGACAGTTGTATTTGGCCCGCACCGTCGAGTACACGGAAACCCACCGGCTGGTACCGATGATTGAAGGTCGCTCGAGTCTTTCCCGACTCGGGTTGTTTGTCCACTGCGCCTCCGGCTTTGGAGATGTCGGGTTTTGTGGCCATTGGACGATGGAAATATCCGCCGTCCAGCCGATTCGCATCTACGGTGGTATCCGGATTTGCCAGATCGCCTATCATGAACTCGTTGGCTCGATCCGGGAGTACAGCGACGGAAAATATCAGAACAATTGCGATATTCAACCGAGCTTGATGTACAAGGAACTGGGGTACACTCGCGAGTACGAGCAACTGCAACTCGACTTTGATTCATTGGCCTCCTCGTGCAAGGAAGAGGCGGATTACACATTTGGTTCGGCAAGGCGAGGGTCGGCGGCGCAGACGGTCTAGCGGGTCGGCGATGGACTTGTCCGAGCAACTTACTTTTTACGATCTCGAATGAGCACCGCTACCCGCGAACAAATTGAAGCTGTGATTCCGCATCGCAAACCGATGCTCCTGGTAGATGAAGTTGTCGAACAAACCGACCGAACCATCAAGTGCAGGAAAACCTTTCAGCCCGACGAGTTTTTTCTCCAAGGACACTTTCCCAACTTCCCACTCGTGCCCGGCGTGATCCTGTGTGAGTGCTGCTTGCAAAGCGGTGCGATCTTACTGGCGCACGTTACTCCCGCCGAAGGGGTCGTGCCGGTCGCGACTCGCATCGATGGGGCGAAATTCAAGCGGATGGTACGGCCTGGTGAAACAGTCGATATCGAAGTGACTCTCAACGACATCGTCTCGAGTGCGTACTTCATGACCGGACGCGTAACCGTCAATGGCCAGTTGGCAGCTCGACTCGATTTCGCATGCAGCGTGGCAAAACCGGAGAATTGATCGTACCTTGTCCATGCTGATCCGTGTTCGAGCCATCGGTCGCGATGACGTCCCCTCGTTGGAAATGCCCGAGCGTTTTCGACGCGAAGTGGTTTACTTCATGACCCCCACGGACACCCCCGATGCTCCCAAGCTCGGAGCGAATGAATATTGGATCAAGCCGGAGCAGATTGCATGCTGGCTGGACGAAGGGGTCTTCCGTGTGGTATCTCCATTGGATGCCGAAGCGGTGGCGGAGATCGAACTGTCCGAAGATCAAGAGAAATGGCTGGAGTGGATGCACAAGCACGGACTGTCGATGATCCGTCTGGAATTGTAAGTTCGCCCGGGCACCTATCCCAGCCTTACCCAGCACTCTGCCTTACCCAGCACTCGTAGTCGCTGGGCCAATCATTCTTGGAGTCCGCAGGCAAATGTTCCTGCTCGATCCGTTGGAAGTGGTTCAAGTCAAGCGGATCGAGGAAGGTATCCCCGGGGACCTTGGCTCGCACGCGGGTGATATGAAGCACACCAACGCGAGACCAGGCCGCGCGGTAAATCTCCGCTCCGCCAACCACAAATGGCAGGATCGGGGTAGAAATCGCGGCCAGGGCAGTATCGATGTCCGAGGCTACCGTGCCTCCCTCGACCACGAAATCCGTCCGTCGAGAGAGAACGATGGTTGTGCGCCCAGGGAGAACGCGCCCGATCGACTCGAAGGTGCGGCGTCCCATGAGCATGGCATGCCCCATCGTCAGCCTTTTGAAACGCTGCAGGTCGCTGCTAAGCTTCCACGGCAACGCATCGCCGAGTCCCATTACATGGTTGTCTGCAACTGCGACAACCATGTGCAATGGATATTCGGCGGAAAACATCGATTCCCTCAAGACCGGCGAATCATCGCCACGATTAGGCATCTTCTTTGCTGATGACGTTATACGCCAGACCGGCCACGGCGGCGCCGAGCAGAGGAGCGACCCAAAACATCCAGAGTTGATTGACGGCCCAGCTTTGGACAATCAACGCGGGACCGGTGCTTCGAGCTGGATTGACCGAGAGGTTCGTGACCGGGATCCCGATCAAATGGATCAAGGTCAACGCCAGTCCGATGGCAAGCGGTGCGAAGCCGGCTGGAGCCCGTTTGTCGGTAGAACCGAGAATGATCCAGAGAAAGAAGAAGGTGAGAGTGAACTCCGTGATAAAGCATTCGAGTAGGCTGTACCCCGACGGAGAACGTGCGCCGTAGCCGTTGCAGGCGAAACTCCCCAGCACAAACTCCGTCCGGCTGCTGGCGATGACGTATAGCAATCCTGCACCGAGGGCTGCCCCGATCACTTGAGCAAGCGCATAGGGAACGAATTCCGAGGCCGGGAATCGCTTCGCGACCATCAACCCGAAGGAGACCGCGGGATTCAGATGGCACCCAGAGATGTGGCCGATCGAATACGCCATTGTCAACACGGTGAGACCAAACGCAAACGCCACACCGAGATGCGCGATACCCATATTTAGGGGAGTATTTTCCGTGGTATCGAGAAACTTCGCGGCCAAGATCGCGCTGCCGCATCCACCAAAGGTTAGCCAAAACGTTCCCAGTGCCTCTGCAGCACACTTCTTCGCAATATTCATCACACTTTTCCTCAGGACAAATCAATTACTTCAAATCCCTGGCGATACGTTCGCCGCAGCAAATTCTGAGCCCCGTCATGATTGGGTATTCGCATCGTTTCATGCTGCCAAATCAATTCTTGATGAGGGAAACGGTTTGCTAATGTCCCCAGCAGAACAGCCTCGGTCAAGGGGCCGGAGTAGCCGAAGTGGGCAGTCGTCGATTCTCCCCCCAAGCAGGCATCGACGAATGCATGGTAGTGGTTTCGATGGGGAACCATTTCGATGGTGAAATCCTCAAACTCCGCTTGCGGCAGCAGGACCGGCTTCGACACGTGAGGCAAAAGGATCGCCCCTTTTTCTCCAAGGAAGATCGATCCCTGATCGGGCAACTTTACAGGCTGCCCATCGCGAATCCGGGTCGGCCAAGTGCTGGTGTCGGGCATCTTGCCGCCGTCGCTCCAGGTGAGCACAAAATCAGAAGTTGTGAACGGTGTCGCGGCTGCAAAGCTGTAACGAGTATGATTTTGCATGCCGTACGAAGATTTGGGCGGAGGCGAACTGGATGAAACAATGCGATTCGGAACCCCTAACTTCAGCGCGTTGAACACAGGATCCAAAATATGGATCGCCATGTCCCCCATGGTACCACATCCAAAATCGTACCAACGACGCCAATTTCCGGGATGAAAATGCCCTTCGCAATAAGGACGTTGTGGCGCAGTCCCTAACCACAGATCCCAGTCAAGATGTGCCGGAATCGGCGACGATTCCGGCTCGGCGCCGTCGTAACCCCAGGTTTTATTGCTCCAAGAATGAGTCTCGCGAACACGGCCGATGACCCCGCTCTGGACCAATGCGACCGCAGTCTGGTAAGCGCTGGCCGAATGCACCTGAATACCCATCTGCGTGACCAGACGATTCCGTTCCGCCACCAACCTCAGTTGGCGAGACTCGTAGACATCGTGCGTCAACGGTTTTTGACAGTAGATGTGCTTGCCGCAATGCATCGCGGTCATCGCAGCGGGCGCATGGGTGTGGTCGGGGGTCGAAACATGCACCGCGTCGATGGAGTCTGCCATCGCGTCGAACATTTTTCGAAAATCGGCAAACCGACGCGCTTGGGGATGTTTATCACCCGCCTGGGCAAGCCGATTTCCATCGACATCGCAAAGCGCAACGACATCGACGTTGGGATGCGAACTGAGGGACTCAAGATCCGCAGCCCCCATGCCTCCGATCCCTATTCCAGCGAGACGCAAACGGGCACTCGAAGCATTCGCTCGCCCGAGGGAACTGCCCGACACCGTCCCAACAACCGCACCAGCAACCCCTTGCAACACAAAACGCCGACGGCTCAAAGAAAACGAATTCATCGATGACTCCCAGGTTTTTCTCGGAAACGGAGGGATGCTATGGTAACCATTGCGCAACCCACAAAGGTGAAAAAATCCTTACCAAGTTACCTTTTTTCGGCTCGCAGGAACCGGGTTCTTCTTGAGATAGTCGACTCCGTGTCGCAATCCTTCCATATGCTTCATGTCGATTTGGTTAGCGAAAGCCCGATTGCTCCAATCCTTTGGTCCGACTGGCGAATCTTGGCCAACGGCATCCCCATGCGACAGCCGGAATGGCTGATGAGCTGGTGGGAATTCTACCGCTCCGACGACACGGAACTCTACCTGCTCACGGTGCGTTCCCAAGATCGACTCGTCGGACTCGCACCCTGCTATCGAAATCGATCCGAGAGACAAGTGAGGTTGCTCGGCGACGGCGAAGTTTGCACCGACCACAACGGCATCTTGGTCAGCCCGGAGGATCCTGAATGCGGAACGAGTGTCATCGCAGCTCTCGGAGACTGGCTCCTCGCCCATTGCAATGACCGCGAATACGGGTGGGAATCGGTATATCTGGAAGGAATCTCTGGCTCGGATACTCGGACTCGAGAACTCCAGAACCTACTGGCGAACCGAGGATGCGTTGCGATGGAACGCAACCCGATGAACACATGGTGCTTGGACCTTCGAGATGGCTGGGAAGGGTATCTCGCGCGAGCCAGCAAAGATACTCGCAAGCGACTCCGTCGCCGTTTGAGTTCGCTCGCCGATGTCCAGGTGCATCGAGTAAGGTCCGAAGACGATTGGAACCGGTACTACGCTATCCTGATCGATCTGCATCAACGACGGCGCAACGCGCTCGGCGAACCTGGATGCTTTGCTAGCCCCTCCTTCGCCCAGTTTCTCGAGAAAGCGAGTTTGCGACTGTTGCAACTCGGTCAGTTGCAAGCGTTCCATCTGGAAAAGGATGGCCAACCGATCGCGGTAGAGATCGGCTATCGATCCTCGACCCAATGGTACTGCTACCAAGGAGGAATCGAACCAGCGGTCATGGAGATCGAGCCCGGCAAGATGTCCAATGTGTGGATGATGAGCCAAGCACAATCGCAAGGGATCCATAGTATCGACTTTCTGCGCGGCGACGAACCTTACAAGAAGCAACTCAAAGCGGATCCAAAATCCATCACGGATCTCTGGGTCGCAAGACCGGGTTGGAAGGGGCGCTCGCAAAAATGGCTGTGGCAGTCGCGAGAGATTCTCTCCGAGGCTGCGCGAGGACTCCTCCAAACGTTGCCCGTCTCCTCGGCTCGCAGCTAACGATCAACGGCTCGGAAGCGTTCGGGCCCGAGAGCACTCGTAAAACGACTCAAGGGACGGACGGTTTTTGCAAACCGACCATCCCTGAGTACTCCCCCTGCCTCTCGTTCACAGCTTTCGCTGTTCGCTTTCAATCTCTCTTGTTTTCTTGGCCCCAGTCGAACTTGGGTACTGATTTCGCGGCGGCTTGCTTGACCGGCGGGACGAGTTCCGGTTCCGCAGGCGGATCGGATTCCCGTCTCTCGATGCCGCTCCCTACCTTGGATTGCTTGACGGCAGGTGCATTCGCGGTCCCCATGTTTTGCTCCAACTCGCCGCGACTGATCACTCTCGGACGGCTAGCTCCGTAGTCCAGGAATTTGGCAGCGTCGCGCTCTCGAGCCCGCTCATGGGCATCCCAGTATGCTTTGTCTGGCCACATCCCTTCTTCCAATCGGATGTTGTTGTATTCGAGCAAGGATCCTTTGACCAAGTGGACGTCGGTGATCGACTTGTTGTACTCCGACAACGCTCGTGCATAGTTGCGGCCCGCGTTCGCTCGTTGTTGCTGGGCCCGAAGGAGCAAATCGATCGTCTGCTCGGGGTTCGAATCTCCGACATTGAACTTTTCCTGGAACAGTTGAACCAGTCGTTGGGCCGCAGCCAGCAGGGCCAACTGCTCGGTCATCTGTGCATAATTGCTGTTCAGTTCCCGAAGGGTTTGAGTCAATCGGTAGGACGCTGCTGTCTCCGCCTGCTCCAAACCTGCATGGGCTTTGGCGAGCAGCAGTTGCTTGTTCCGAACATCCGCATGAGCTCGACGGGCTCCGACCGGGTTCGGAACAAAGTCCATTCGAACGACACCTTCCTGGTAGTTCCCCCCGAGCAGTTCATTCCAAGCACTCGGTGCGGGTTGCCCCACCGCCGGTGGAAAGCCGCCTTGAACGTCGTTTCCAAACCAAGATCCTCCGACCCCTAGCCATCGATACAGCAAGGAAACGTTGACTTCAGGAAGCATCTGATTCTTCGCGGAAACCAGTTCCAGTTCTTGTTGCTTGATCGACCAACGGTAGCGGCGAAGATCCACGTTGCGATACAGGGTTTCGTCGAGAGAATCATAGAAGTCGAAATCGACCAACCCGATCGTTGGCTTGTCCGATGGGCGAATCAATCGGCCATCCGTGGCAGCCCAGCCCAACAGCAAACGCAATTGCTGCTCGCGGCCGAAGAGTCCCGGATCCTGGCCTTGCAAGTTGCTTCCGCCCAAGGCCGCGTCGAGTTGAGCTTGGAATTCATGATAAGTCACGCGAGCCTGGGCTTCCGTCGTGCTCGCCAACCCCTTCTTCGATTTCTCATGAGCGATATGGTAAGCCTGGGCAGCACTGTCGCGGGCGATTCGTGCGTTCTCGACGTTCCAGTACGCTTGGTACAGGTCCCAGTAGGCGTATTCGACGTCGCGAACCAAATTGCGCACCCGCTCCTCGAACTGAACGAGCGAAACATCCTCGTTGATACGAGCCAATACGACGGGAATACGATTGACGAGCGTTCCTCGATTTCTCATCAAGGGATGCAAAACCTGGGCTTCCAGAATCTGCGTGTAATCGCTCGGGACGACGCGACCAAGGTTCCCCAGTCCCTCGTTGATCGTCGGAATATTGTTGAACGAGTAGAGCGTTTGCGATCTGGCAGTGACGACCCCACCAGTCGCCATCCGTTTGGACAAGGCCATTTGAGCGGTCGTGTCCCTCGCCTGGAATTTCGCTCGATTGAATGAGTTGTCCACAACGTTCCGTGCTCGGTCCGTGGTGTTGAAAGAAAGAAAGCTGGAGACTTGCGCGTCGAACTCGCTCAACGCATCCTCCACGCCTCCGACTTGGTTCGCTCTCGCGGCTCCGCGAGGCAAGATCCGATTGCCGTTTCCATCCACAACGATCGGTTGCGAGTTGGTAGTGGTTGCTGCGATCGCTGGATCGTAAATCGATACCAGTTGCTGCGGTGGAGTGGTCAGGACGGTGCTAGGAATATCAAACGATTGACGCTGGTATCCTTCAACCGTATGAATGATCTTCGAATTCGCCATGGCGTAGGAAACGCACTCTTCCAACGTCAGGTCATGGAATTCGAATTTTTGATTGTCGAGCGTGATGGGCTCGAATGTCTGCGTGGCTTCCGGAATCGGATCGATTTCGAGATCGGGAATCTCGATCTTCTGGGCCTGATCCAGGTAATGCGCAAGATCACCACGCTCCCGAATGAAGTAAGGCTGCGTCGGATGGCATCCGGTCAACGCAATGCAAGCGATATGCGCGCCGACCAACCATTTTTTCATCATGTTTTTCATGATCGAGGAGGCTTCCATCCATCGGTTCTCGAACGAAGCCGCTGTCGCCAGCATGGACAAGCCGCCACAACTGCCACGTAGCAGCTACGGCGTCCTCTCCGCTTCCTTCGAAACAGGTGTCACTTCCCCCCCCACAATCGCACGAGTCGAAACTCGCGTAAGCTAGGTATCGGCATCCGACTTGGTAAACTTTGCCGATTGCGAAAGAAATTCCACCGAATCCTCGCCGCGATTGCTAGCGAACCCCGTGTGGCGATGGTTGGTTTTCCGATCCGAGGAACCGAGTTTCCCACAAAAAAAAGGGCGCGTCCGGGGACGCACCCTTTTTCGAGGAGAATGACTACCTTTCGGGAAACCGATCACGAGATCGTGTAAGCGGTTTCCGCGTGATCGCTGAGGTCGAGCCCCATTTTCTCGGAGTCCTCGGTGCATCGCAAGCCGATCGTGAAATCGATCAGCTTCAAGAGAACAAACGACATGATCCCCGAGTAGAGGATCGTGACCACGACGGCATACCCTTGTGCTCCCACTTGGGCCCAGTTGCCGGTAATAAACAATCCACCACCACCACCGGCGGCCGCTCCATTCTCGATGATCGTACCGACGCCAACTCCCTCGAGCGCAAACAACCCGGTTGCCATCGCACCCCAAATGCCAGCCATTCCGTGGACACCAAATACATCGAGTGAGTCATCGTATTTCAACGCTGGCTTCACGTAAGCCACGAAGATGTAGCTAACAATCGTCGCTCCAGCACCGATCACCAAGGCTCCTTGAACGTCGACAAACCCAGCCGCCGGTGTGATTCCGACCAAGCCCGCCACCACG
>JBKDXO010000175.1:0-2308 GCA_046306195.1 Planctomycetota bacterium
CCGTTTTACCGATTCGCAAGCGATTTTTTCGCATTGTGCGCGGAGCTTCCTCGTGAGCGGGCTGGAAGTCCGCGATACGATGGGATCGACAGGTGATGTTCGAGGACTTCATCGCGTGCCTCATATGTCCGGCATTGGAAGCGATGCGGTGCGGAGGATCGATTGCGAACATGCAGCGGCGAGCGTCGCATCGTTACCCAGCGTTACGCCGATCTGGAACTCGTAGTGCGAGTGCTCGAAGCTCTGTCGCAAGCTCCAATCCCAGAAGCTGGCTCTCGGAGAATGGATCCGGGCCAGGAACATCCTCCAATCGAACGAGTTCCACCAATCGGTCGTCGCAGCACTCCACGCGAAGTAGGAGATCATCGCCTTCAAGGAGTCGAGATAACGCCGCGTCTCCAGCGGGTTGCGATGCTGCCCCGATCGCATCCCGGGCTTGCCACACGTCAAGCAGGCTGCTTAATAATAGCGGTTCGGCGCGAGCCGTCCGTTCTGAACTGAGGCAAACATGGCAACGTCTTGCGCGCTTCAACCCGGGTGCTCGCGCATCTCGGCTAACAATACCCCTCCACGCCCATCGCAAAGCCTCTGGAGAGAAACAAGGACAGGCATTGCGTTTCGACAGGCCGCGAAATGCCTTCATTGCATGGGCGCTCCGTGCGAGGGCAATTCGGCCAGCCTTACCAGCGTCCTGTCGTACCACTGGTCCACGATTCTCTTTGCTAGCATCCCTGCAAAACGAAGATCCGATACCATGCATGTCCTTGTTTTCCGGGAGCGAACGCAACATTCGTGATCCACGACGCAATCCGCGATCCGAAAGGACAACTCACTCAAATCATCGATGGTCGCGGCATGGAAACCCGCATGGATTACGATTCCGCAGGCAGGGAGATCAACAAGCGGGTCGCCTTTGGCACGACGGTCGAGGCCCGAACGGAAACAATCTACGACTTGGCTGGCCGTGTGACGGAGGTGCGCTCGCCTCGCTACTTCGACTCGAGCGATACCAATGGCAGTGCCAAGGCACGCGAACAATGGACCTACAACGGACGCGGACTCGTCGCCTCGCACACCGAAGCCCCCGGTACACCCGAGGCGGCCACCGAATCCTTTACCTATGACTCTCATGGACACCAAGCGACTCGGATCGACTTCGGGGGGAATACCTGGTCGCGAATCGAAAGCTCGTGCTGCGATAAACAGACGGCGAGCGTCGATCCCCTGGGCCACGGAACCATCACCAACACCGACTCCAATCGCCGCAGCGTTCACACGATCCAAGTCGCCGATGTTGCCAGCATGACCAGCAGCTTCGCCAATCCCACCGACGCCAAAACGCTCAGTGAGTCGACTACGAGATACGATGCCGCAGGCCGAATCCAATACCAAACCACGTGGCTGGTCCCCCGAGGTCTGGTCGATCCGGCCAACCCACCCATCGCAGGCCTCAATGGCGTCCCCTTGGCAGACGGGCTGACGACGCAATACCTCTACGACAACAACCTCACGGACGGTGTGGGCCTCGACAGCGCCACCGGTGTCTCGGTCTCCCGACTCGGAACCGGCGGAACGGGCACCTTCAATGTCTCTCTCGCCAACGCGATCTCGCGACTCGCCAACACCCAAGCCAACGGCGGGGCCGGGATCTCGTTCAATGCTAGCTCGCCAGGGCGAGCCAGTGTGACCATCAACTCCGAGGACGAGGTCAGCTTCTCCATCTCCGATGCCGCAGGCCGGAACGTCATGTCGGGCAAATTGAACAACTACCGAGGCTCGGGGGCCACGGCGGTCAATACCCTAGCCAGTTGGTCAACCGTCCTGCACGACGCTACCACCAACCTGACCGGCTACGGGACGGTCCTGATCACGCGCCAAATCGATGCGCTGGGGAACGCCACCCAATCCTGGTCCGATGCCGCTGGACGAACCCTCCGCTCCCTCGATCAACTGAACAACGCCACGGCCGTGACCTACGACGCAGGCGGAAACCAACTGTCGGTCCGGGACCCGAACAATGTCGGGGCGGACATGCTCTACGACCCCCTGGGCCGAAATACCCAGCGTACGGACACCTTCAACGATGTGACGCGAACCGAATACGACCGGGCCGGGAACGCGATCCGACAGATCGATGCCAAGAATCGGCCGACCCTGATCAGCTTCGATGCCCGCGGACGCCGCCGCATGACGACCGACCGGATCAGCGCGGCGACCACGTTTACCTACACCCCCCTGGGGCAATTGGCGTCTCTCACCGACGCGGAAAACCAAACCACGAGCTATACCTACGACGCGCGAGGGCTTA
>JBKDXO010000176.1:0-8663 GCA_046306195.1 Planctomycetota bacterium
CCCGTGAATGGCGGCGACCACCGGTTTGGGACATTCCTCCAGCGTGGAGAAAATCGTTTGGAGAGCGGGATCAACCTCCTTTTTTTCGCCGGACGTGATCTTGCCGAATTCATTGATATCCGCGCCTGCGATGAACGTCCGGCCGCCACCGATAAGAACGATCGCCTTGACCGACGGATCATCGGAATAAACCTTCACCCCATTTTCAATCCCGGAGGGAACGCCAGGACTCAAGGCATTGACGGGCGGGTTATTGATCGTGATGACGCCGATATCCCCAACACGAGACAGGGTTACTAATTCACTCACAAATTCGTTCCTTATTTCTTCCAGAGTCTTTCTCAATCGCAAAGCTCGAACAGCCCGGCCGCTCCTTGGCCGCCACCGATGCACATGCATACAACGCCATAGCGAGCTTTGCGTCGAACCATCTCATTGGCGATCGTTCCCACCAAGCGCGATCCTGTCATCCCGTACGGATGACCGATCGCGATCGAGCCACCGTTGACGTTCAATTTGTCTGGGTCGATACCGAGCCGATCGCGGCAGTAGACCACTTGCACTGCGAAGGCTTCGTTCAATTCCCACAAATCGATATCGGAGACCTTGAGCCCGTGGCGCTGGAGCAACTTGGGGACGGCAAAGACAGGCCCGATTCCCATTTCGTCGGGCTCGCAACCTGCCACCGCAAAACCGCGAAAAGCGACTTTCGCTTGGATGCCTAATTCTTCCGCTCGTTTTCGCTCCATCAGCAGGGTCGCCGAAGCGCCATCGGACATCTGCGAGGAATTCCCAGCCGTCACGCTACCCAGTCCGCTTTTCGGATCGAAATAGGGTTTGAGTGCGGCCAACCCTTCCAAGGTGGTATCGGGGCGATTGCATTCATCGCGATCGAGATAATGCTCTTCTTGACCAACAATCGCGCCGGTCTTTTTGTCGAGGATTGCTCGTGTCACCTGAAGTGGCGCAAGTTCCTCGGCGAAAAAACCTTCTTGCTGGGCACGAGCCGTACGCAGTTGACTACTCAACGCATACTGGTCCTGAGACTCCCGGCTGATCTTGTAACGCTTGGCAACGACCTCGGCGGTGTCACCCATGACCATGTAAAGACCCGGCTCGTGCTCGTAGACCCACGGATTGATGGCAACCTTGGGATCGAGCTGCAGCGCCTGCATGGCCGTGATGCTCTCGACGCCACCCGCAATGGCCGCCGCCGCCCCTTCGTGAATGATTTCATGAGCCGCAATGACGATCGCTTGCAAACCAGAGGAACAAAAGCGGTTGATGGTAAGCCCAGCGACACTCGCGGGCAATCCAGCACGGATGGCGGCGATGCGTGCAACGTTTAACGACTGCGGACCATGATGGTCCGCACAACCGAGAACGACGTCCTCAATCTCGGTCGGATCCAGTTGCGGTGTCTTGCGTAACACATCTTGGATGCAATGGGCTGCAAAGTCATCAGGCCGAGTCATATTCAGCGAGCCGCGGAACGACTTCGCGAGCGGAGTACGGGAACTTGCTACGACAACAGCTTCTCTCATCCTGTTTCTCCTGGACTAGATGTTACGCGAGCCAAATCGGTTTCGTATCGACGGTAGGCCAAAACAAATAAGGGGATGGCGATCAAGCTGGCTTGGGCAGCCAGGAAAATACCGAGCGTGTAGCTGTTCAATGCACTTTTGAGCAACGTCGCGATGACCGCACCCAATGACGCCCCCAAAATGTTCAAGCCGATTAGCAAAATTGCAACGGTCGTGGCTCGAAATCGAACCGGGCTCAGCTCTTGCACGGTCGCAAGCACCGGACCATACCAAATCGTCACCAGGATGAAACTGATGCAACCGCAAAGGGCGAGCAAGAAATAGGAATCGCCAGGCAAGAATCGAAAGGCGATCGCAAAAGGAGCGATCACCAACTGCGAAGCGACCACCGCCAGCAGCCGGCCTCCCGATCGATACCGATTAAAAAAATCACCCACCCACCCACCAAAAAAATTGCCGAAACAACCTCCGAAGAGGAACAGGATCCCGAGGAAGATCGGCGCACCTTGCTTTGAAAAACCGCGTTCCGCATGCAACCAAAAGGAATCGAGCCACGCTGCACCCACGCTGATATTTATGCAGATGCCGCCGAGCATCGTCATCGGCAAGGCAGGCGCTTTTCGCATGATCCTCCAGACCTCGCCGCACAATTCGATCAACGATCGCCGCTGATCAGGAAGGGAATGAGAAACGGTGCTCGCGTGCGTTTCGGTCCCGCCGCGACGAGGGTCTTTGACCAAGAGCAGGATACCGACCATCACTAACCCGATCGCTCCCAGACCGATAAAGCATCCTCGCCACCCAACCCACGGAATCGGCCAAAGCAGATTGGCAATAATCAAACAAAGACTGGCTCCGATCGGAATTCCGAGATAGTAGAGCCCAAACGCCAGCGATCGTTGACGAGGTCGAAATACATCCGCCAGCATGGCGATCCCAGCTGGCGTGAGTGTCGATTCGCCAAACGCTACGAAAATCCGTGCGAACGCCAGTTGCGAAAAATTTTGCGCAAATCCGCTCGCCAAAGTCGCGCCGCTCCATACGAAAAGTCCTAGCGCGATGAGGCGAGGGCGATGCGTGCGATCCGCCAACGCCCCCAGATACAAACCAGCCATCGAATAAACGATCGAGAATGCATAACCAGCCAGCAATTGAATCTGCAGATCCGTGAGTTTTAATTGAGGGTCATCACGAAGCGGAATTTGCAGACTGGTGATCAACTGGCGATCGATAAAATTGATCACGTTCAACGATGTCAACAGCGCGAGAATTTGCCAAGCCGACGGGGGAGTCGATTGTTCGTGCTGCGACGACATGGAATTGCTCGTGATCGAACTTGCTTTACCAGAGAAGGTTGACCGCGTAACCGGAATCCGCAATCGACGGCCCTTGGGACGAGAGGATTACGTTACCGACCGGACGGTAGCCATGCAAGTCCCCGTGCGGAGAGCACAGCCTCACCAATAGAGTGCCTGATCGATGCTCTTTCCGATTTCCTCGATCGTCCAGGGTTCCAGGCTCGTTCGCTTAACCAATCCGTGCGTGGTCATGACCCGGTACGAGAACAACTCACTCCCTTCGATGCCGATTGTTTGTCCGGTGATATGGGACGCTGCATCCGAGGCGAGATAGGCGGCGACCGGAGCGATGAATTGGGGGCCATAATTCGATTCGGAAAGGACCGCCTGCTGCTCCTTCATTCCGGGGATGGATTCCATCATCCGGGTCATCGCCGCAGGCGCGAGGGAGTTGACGGTGATCCGGTGCTTGGCCAACTCCATGGCTGAGACCCGCGTCAGGTTGTAGATCCCTGCCTTCGCAGCACCGTAGTTGGCTTGCCCAAACATCCCCAGCAATCCTGAAACGGACGAGGTATTGATAATGCGTCCGCCGCGACCTTGATCCTTCATCACCCTGGCCGCTGCCTGGAGACAACTGAAGGAGCCCGTCAAATGGACTTGGATCACCTGATTCCAGTCATCTTCCGACATATTCAAAATGGTTCGGTCGCGAAGAATACCAGCGTTGTTGACGAGAATGTCCAGTCCACCGAAGGCATCGACCGCCGCCTGAACCATTCGCCGTGCGCTTTCGAACGTCCCAACGGCATCGTGGTTGGAGATGGCTTTACCGCCGGCACTGCGAATCTCTTCGACGACTCGCAAGGCCGCATCGCTTTCCCCAGTGCCATCCGGCCGGCAGCCGATGTCGTTCACGACAATCTTCGCCCCCTCGCGAGCGAACAGCAATGCATGCTCGCGACCGATCCCGCTTCCAGCCCCGGTGATCAACGCGACCTTATCCTGCAAAACGCCCATGCTTTATTCTTTCCCTCACGAATGATGAGCGACTGCAATCAAAACACCGCTTGCCGCCCTCTACTTCCTGGTACGACGGACTTCTACGCAGTGGCTCCGCCATCGATCACGACCACTTGTCCTGTCACATAGGACGCTTCGCCGGAGGCCAGGTAAAGTGCGGCGTGACCAATTTCATCGGGCTGTCCGATGCGTCGAATCGGCTGATTGGACGTGATCGCGGAATGGATTCGTTCGTCCTTCCAAAGAAACTCACTGAAGTCGGTTTGGATCAAACCCGGAGCAATGGCGTTGACACGAACTCCGTATGGGCCGAACTCCCGAGCCCAGCTTCGAGTCATCATGATCAGCCCCGCCTTCGTGAAGCTATACAGCAGTCCACCGGGTTGCGGGTTCAAGCCGGCGATCGATGCGATATTGATGATCGAGCCACCCGTCCCTCGCTCGATCATCTTCGGCACGGTTAACCGAATCAACCGCAACGCTGACTTGACGTTGATCTCGACCATCTTGTCAAGCATTTCGTCCGTCACGGCGAGCGATGGGCCTTGGCCGACGTTGGTGGCGCTGTTGTTGACGACGATGTCGATCGGCCCCAGTTGCGACTCGGTCTCGCTGACGAGTTTTTCTAGTTGGTCAAGTCGGCCAACATGGCACTCGATCGGCAGGACCCGACCGGGAAGCGACTTGAATTCGTTCGCCGTGGCCACCAAGTTCTCCATCTTGCGACTGGCGATCACCACTCCCGCACCCGCCTCCGCCAACCGTTTCGCGATCGCCTTGCCGATACCTCGCCCACCCCCGGTCACGATTGCGGTTTTCCCTTGCAGCGATATCGATGCACTCATCGTTTTGATTTTCCCATACGGAACGCGGGGGCACTGTGCACGGGGCGATGACCGGATCGGGGCCGGAAAAGATTGCTCTCCGAAGATTGCTCTCCGAAGATTGCTCTCGGAAGATTGCCGCTCGTTACTTGACAGCACATCCCCCCTGTTTCTAAAATTTACCGACCGGACGGTAGCTTGGCAAGGCTTGGCTGCTGTCGATTCCATTCGTCATCGCGTTATCACTCAGGGGCCATGAATATGTCGGCGAACTCCGCATCGCAACCGCATCTGATCGGTGGGAACTTTTTGCTGAGTGAGACGGATCCGACGACCGTCTACTCTCCGGAGGATCTCTCGCACGAAGCCCGCATGATCGCGGATATCGCGTTGAACTTCATGGAGAAGGCAGTCCTTCCGGAGACCGAAGCTTTGGAAAAGCAGGAGCCTGGTTTGGCGGTCAAGCTTTTCAAGCAAGCGGGGGAGTTGGGGCTGCACGGGTTGGAAATCGCCGAGGAATTCGGTGGCACAGGGCTCGGAAAACGGGACTCGTTGGGCGTGTCTGCTCAGTTCAATCGACTGGGCGGGTTTGGAGTGACTTGCGGAGCCCACGGTTGCATCGGCACCATGCCGCTCGTTTACTTTGGGAACAAACAGCAGAAGGACAAATACCTTGCGAAGTTGGCGTCCGGCGAATGGATGGCTTCCTACTGCTTGAGCGAGGAATCGTCGGGTTCCGATGCACTGGGAATGAAGACCAAGGCCCAACTCTCGCCCGACGGGAAATCGTTCATTCTCAACGGAACCAAGATGTGGATCAGCAATGCCGCTTGGTCGGATCTGTTCACGGTCTTTGCCAAAGTCGGCGGCGAGCATGTGACCGCTTTCTTGGTGGAAAGAAACTTTCCCGGCGTATCGTTCGGCAAGGAAGAACACAAGCTGGGTCTCAAGTCCTCGTCGACACGGCGTGTGGTTCTGGAAAATGTTCATGTGCCCATTGAGAATGTGCTGGGCGGGGTTGGAAAGGGAGCTTACATCGCTTTCAACATTCTCAACTTCGGCCGCTTTTCGCTGGCCACCGGCGCCGTGGGTGGAGCGGCGGAAATGATCCGCGTCGCAACTCGTTATGCCAACGAACGAACCCAATTTGGCCGTCCGATCGCCTCGTTTGGACTGATCCAACAAAAGCTCTCCGACATGGCGGCTCGCACGTTCGCAACAGAAAGTGCGGTTTATCGAACGGCTGGAATGATCGACGACGTCATGGCGACCGGCGAGCTACTCGACATGACGGATCCAGGGTTCCCCCGCGGGCTTGAGGAATTCGCTATCGAATGTTCGATCCTCAAAGTCGCTTGTTCGGAAGTCCTGGACGATGCGGCTGACGAGGCCCTGCAGATCCACGGCGGCTACGGATTCTCGGAGGAATACCCACCAGCACGCGCCAGCCGCGACGCCCGAATCAATCGGATTTTCGAAGGCACCAACGAAATCAATCGCCTCTTCATCCCAACGACCCTCCTGCGGCGAGCGGAACGCTCTCGCTTTCCTTTAATGCAGATCGCGAGAGACGCTCACAAACCCATCGACAGCGACCCGCGAGCCAACCACGCCGATAAACTGATCGCGGCCGAGGGCCTACTGGCCAACGCCAAGAAACTTGTGCTGAGCATGCTCGCCATGGCCGTGCAGAAATTCGGAAACAAAATTGTTGAGGAGCAGGAAGTCCTTGCGGCGGTCGCCGATATCGCGATCGAAATCTACCTCGGCGAAAGCGCTCTTTTGCGGACCAAGAAGGGGCACCAGCAAAGCGACCAGGAGTCCGTCATGGCGATGCTGACCCTGATTTTCATGTCCGACAGCGTGAAGCGGATCGAACATCGGGCCTGCACCGCGTGCGCGGCTCTCTTCACCGGCGAGGAACTCAATGCACGACTTGCCGCTGTCCATCGCCTATGCTCGTGGAATCCACCCAATGTGATTGACTTGCGACGCAAGATCGCTGGAACTCTGAGCGCCGCCGGAGACCTCGCGTCCATGCTCAACGAATCGCTGAACATGGCCAAGTCGTAAAGGTTCCGTTGGAGGATACCTGTGGGTTCGCGCCGGTCCTTTGGGATTTTCGGATAGACGACAAGAAAGAGTTGCACTTCTCCATGACCGACATCGCGCCGGGTATTCGGCTCATCGACCTGAATTATCAGGGGCTAGACAACATCATCGCGACGGCGGTTGTGGAAACTCCCGCCGGTCTCTTGCTGATCGACCCAGGACCATCGGCCAGCTTGCCGAGATTGAACGCCGAACTCAACCGATTGGGAATCGCCTGGCCGGACATTCAGGGCCTGTTGCTCACTCACATCCACCTCGATCACTGCGGGGCCAGTGGTTCGTTGATGCAGGAACATCCCTGGCTGAAGCTCTACGTCCATGAACGAGGCGCGCCTCATATGGTCGATCCGAGACGGCTTCTCGAGAGCGCTAAACAGCTATACGGAGATGCCATGGACTCGCTTTGGGGACCGTTTCTTCCGGTGCCCGCCGATCGGCTGATCACCCTGCAGGGAGAGGAGCGATTGAAATTCGATTCACGCGTCATGGAAGTTGCATACACGCCCGGTCACGCTTCGCACCACATCTCGTTCCTCGACACCCAAACCGGCATTGCGTTTTGCGGCGATGTCGGTGGTTTGCGATTGGCTGGATTGACGAGCATCTTGCCACCGACCCCTCCTCCAGATATCCACTTGGAAAACTGGGAAACGAGTATCGCGCGGATCCGTCAGTGGTCCCCTTCGGGTCTGTTCCTGACACACTTTGGACTGGTGGACGGCTCCCCATCGGAGCATTTGGACCGATTGCAAACTCAACTGACAAACTATGCCAATCGGGTGAAGACGATCATCGATGCCTCGATGAGCGACGCCGATCGAGTCAAAGCTTTCGTCGAGGATGTGGTTCGTGAGCTTCGGTCTGAAAACTCCGAGGAAGGCCTAGAGTTCTACTTGAAAGTTGTCCCATTGGATCTTTGCTACCTGGGCCTGCAGCGATACTGGAAAAAGAAGCGCATCACGTCGCCGCAAGCATGAATCGTATCTTCGATTTGTTACGCCTAGAAATTCGCTGCTCCATCGCGGTTGAAGGTTTCGGGAATTGAAAGCCGAGGAGCCCAAGTTCCCGGGTTGGAACTGTGGCAAACGATGCAATGTGCATTGCGGTACGGGTGGCACGAATGGTACTGCACGGCTGATGTACAAAGAGCGCTCGATGGAGTGATGCCAACCGGTAGGTTTCGCCATGAATCCGGGTAATCACCTTTTCCAAAGTGCGGAACTCCGCTCACGTGATGACCAGTGATTGGCATGGCCGAGACCGGGTAAACATACAAGTTAGCCTTGCCCCGAATTTGAACGATATCAGGCACTTGAGAGCCGCTCAATCACTGGAAGGAGTGCTGGGATGTTTCGGCCTAACCTGACCACATCCACTATTCAGAACATCCCACAGATAGTTCGAATCCTACCACCTTTGCAGCATCTCGATCGAAGTCGAAACAATGCGGCGGACTACAGCAAGTCCAAGAAGGGCTTGAGTCCGTGGACTGTATGAATCAATCCATATCACGCCAACGAAGCCAAGAGTGCCAAAGCCACGTGATATACGCTCGATGGCAGGCATCGATTGCGAAAAACCTCGGTACTTTGTCCCTTTGGAGCGTTCCCGTATACTAACCGACAGAAAACTGGAATGAGGAGATCAGGGTGGAACAGTCGGAAATCGAACTTGAATACGAGCGTCGCTGGAAAGCGATGTCCCCCGCGGAGAAGGTAGCTCGAAGCGCTGCGATGTTCGCTTGGACTCGCCAACAGATGGCCATACGGATTCGAAACACTCAGCCTAGTCTGTCGGACGAAGAGGTGAGGTTGCACGTAGCTTTGCAGCTTTACGAGCGCGATCCCGAAGTGGTCAGACTG
>JBKDXO010000177.1:0-14877 GCA_046306195.1 Planctomycetota bacterium
AGAGACAAGCGAGCACATGCGGCCGCGAATAACGCCGCATAGGGACAGGAACTCGCTAAGTGGAAGACAACCCGTCGGCATGTTGTTTGCACACGGGCTGCTATCTTGAATAGGCGAAGGCGGATTGTATTCGCCTGCCAGCGTGCAGCCTCGCTGCCGCTTAAGCCGATGCGACGAATCCCATCAATGAGCACATAGGCGAACGACGAGAGCAGTAAGCGAAACTGGTTGGCCAAAAAGTCGGTGCAGCTGGTTCGGTCTGCGAACAAGTATAGCTGTTGCTCTTTGATCCGATTTTCCATGTCGCCTCGCTTGCAGTACATCGAATCAAAGAATCGCTCCGGATTGACGGCCAAACTGCACTCCGTTCCCGGGTCAACGGTTAGGCGAACTTGTTTGCCATCGATACGTGGACGCTTACACGTCGGTGCGACCAAGCCATCTTGGCTGTACAAGTTGGTCACAACGAATCGGGGGTTGGAACCCTTATCGCCGTACTCCGCTTTTCCAACCATCCAGCGATGTCGGTCCCATCCAGAAGCGCGATAGCGAAACCATTTGAAGCAACGTTGATTGCCCCCTAAGAGCGACTGTTTGATTCTTGCGCGAGTCATTTCGCAAGCAATTTGCTTGTTGAGGACATTGTTTTTCGCAAATCCAAAGACGTAATGAACCTGGTGCTTATCGCACCATCGCATCAAACGCTCGATCGCGAACCCACTATCGCCACGCAATATGATCTTCACGTTAGGCCATCGCGAGCGAATTTTTTGGACAAGCATTTTGGTAACCGGTCGCGCATGATGGGCAGCACCGACACTGCTTGGACGGAGATACGAAACTAGCAGTTGATCGCCACAGAAGACATACAACGGCAAGAAGCAGTCACTATCGTAAAAGCCGTTAAAATACTTCTTTTCTTGATTGCCGTGTGTCGGATCATGCGTCGCGTCGTAGTCCAAAATGATTTCTTCTGGTGGAACTTCGAAGCTATCCAAGAAGGTATCGACGAGCACTTCGTGCAACTTAAAACAAGTCTTTGCATCGATGCGATTCTCTAACCTTGAAAGGGTCGATGGACTTGCGAGCGGAGTATTTTCATCGTAGCTCATCTCGGCCGGCGTTCTTCCCGCAGCAACTTGAAAGGCCGGGTCATGGCGCAATTGCTGATGATCATTGCCGTCCTCATATCCAGCAGCGATCCCAAAGATTCGACTGGTTAGCATCTCTGCTTGCAGATGAACGGAATATCGCGGATCGCGTGGATCTGGAATAACTTGGTCGATGCGTTCAATTAGCCGGAGTTTCTGGTCCACTTCACGCAGCAGCAACAATCCGCCATCGGAAGTAAGCGTGCCGCCATCAAATTGTGCCACAACGGCTTGTCGTCGCAGGCGTTTCAGAGCGATCTTATTTCGTGTACAATCTGTCATTGCCGTAAGCCTTTGATCTGGTGGTCCTGAAGTGTCGTAACTCCAATGGATACCAGAACTAAGGCTTTCGCGCTATAGGGACAAGAAAATAAACGCATGAAATATGCGGGCTAGCGCCTCGGGCTCATTTTTGTCGGAGATGTCTCTCGCAGAGCCGCAGGGACGCAAAGTCCGAAAGGCTCCGCTTCCAATCAATCGCTTGGACCGGGGTTGGTCGCGTTCGCTGCGGGGAATGAGACTCTAGGAGCGGTCGGAAGAGTATCAGGGAAATGCAAAATAGTTGCTGGTCGCTTTGCATTCCATTAGATTCTTGTAATCTTCGTCATCCACCCCCGAGATCCGATCGATGTTGCGCAACTCCTTTCGGAAAGATCGCCGCACGCGATTTCGCACGGCGCTGCTTGAACAGCTTGAACCGCGCTGGGTCATGAGCAGCGATGGGTTCTCTCCGTGGCAGAATCCAGCCAGGCCGCTCGACGTCAACAACGACACGACGATCTCGCCGATCGACGCTTTGGTGCTGATCAATCGACTCAACAGCGACGGCGGTGGAATGTTGCCCCCACGCACGAGGGCCCTCGATCCTTACTTGGACCCCGATGGCGACCGCGCTCTATCCCCACTGGACATCCTTCGGGTGATCAACGAAGTGAATCGAAGGGGTGCCAGTGGCAGCACGCGTAATCCCGACGAGACCGAGATCGCACCCGCCGGTTTCCTGAGCAGGCCGTTAACTCATTTGGAAGGCTCCCTCGGCCAGATCATCCAACTCAATGCTCAGATGACAATCGGTCGTGTTGAGTTCAATGAAATGGGTGTTTACGTGGTCGACGACGAACTTGGCCGTGTGGCGGGATTGCTTCCAAGCCAAACCGGTTACGCGGAAGCAGTCTTCCAGCAATCGCAACGTCGCGTGCTGTTCTCTCGTCAGGATGTGCTTCGCCTCACCCATCAAGTCGATTTGCCCTCCGGTCAATATCTTCGGATCTACGTTTTGCAATCCGCGAGTGACAACGATGATCCATCGCGCCACATTCGAGTGGATGCGACATCCAGCAATCGGATGCGCGTTGGTTGGGAGGAACATGTTTCCGTGTTCTCCGGATGGCAACAGATCGGCGATCGAGGCTTCGATGATGCAATCGTCGATCTCTTCTTTGGTCAGCCGCTCGATCGGAACTCTGCTCCCGTAATTCCAAGCCTGCCGGACCTGGAGCGTCCCGAACTGACATCGATTGCCTTCGATGCCACAGCCTTTGACCCCGACTTGCCGATCGACCGCATTACGTACTCGCTCGATCAAGCTCCACCGGGGGCGATCATTGATCCTATCACGGGCTTGTTCCAGTGGACTCCGACGGAAACCGATGGCCCAGGTACTTTCTCGGTGGTCATTCGAGCGACCGATCGCGATGGCCTGTTCGACACGGAATCGGTGATGATTCGCGTTCTCGAGGTCAATTCGCCTCCAGTGCTTATGGCTTTTCCGGACGTTCAACTTAAGCCCGGCGAGCGTTTCACGGCGATATCTCAAGCGACCGATCCAGATCGCCCCTCCAATACTCTCACCTTCGCACTCGCAACCGGTTCCCCAAGCGGTTTGACAATCAACTCGGCCAACGGAGAGTTGCTGTACACTGCCCCATCGGATATCCGTCAGGCCGAGTATCCGGTGACCGTGATCGTGCGAGACGATGGTGTTCCAACCATGCAAGACTCGAGATCGTTTCGCATACGAGTCGTAGCGGACCGAGTGCCGCCGACGATTGCATCGATCCCGGATCAAGTCATCGACGAGATGGTCCCATGGTCCTATGCTGTTTCGGTCGGCGATCTCGATCTGCCGGACGATTCGGTCACTCTTTCTATCGATCGTGGCGCGGCCGGCCTATTCCTCGACACCAACACATCCACGCTGCGATGGACCCCTAGCGAAGAACAAGGTCCCGCGATTTACCCCGTGACGCTTTTGGCGACCGATCGGGACGGTCGAACCGCGACACGTTCGTTTTCCATCCAGGTTCGAGAAGTCAATCGAGCCCCGGTTCTTGCCCCCATCGGAAGCATTCGCGTCAACTCGGGTCGCAACGTATCGTTCATTCCAAGTGCGAGCGACCCCGACTTGCCCGCCAACACCCTTCGATACACCGTGGTCGGAACACCTCCTCCGGGTGCAATCGTCGATCCCGTCACCGGTCGGTTCACGTGGACCAGTCCTGTGAACGCCTCGGATTCGAGCTATAGCTTCGCTCTACAAGTTACCGACACCGGCAA
This sequence comes from Planctomycetota bacterium, assembly GCA_046306195.1. Lineage (GTDB taxonomy): Bacteria > Planctomycetota > Planctomycetia > Pirellulales > Pirellulaceae > JBKCUI01. Next base: position 3,708 of record JBKDXO010000177.1, read on the forward strand.
TCCGCCGTTGTCGGACTTGCAAAGCGTTTCGATCCAAGTCACTCAAGGTCCGATCGTTCTTGTCGAAGGGGATCGCTTCCTGACTAGCCATGAATTTCCCTTCGTGCTGCAAGATGGCACGACGCATCTGCGACTTGCCTATGAGAATCTTCAATTCGATATCTCCGATCCGGATTCGATGAAGGACGCCTTTGAGTTGGCGATTCTTGATCCCGAGGGTCGCCCTGTTGCAGGAGTCACCGCGAGCAACAGCGACGGCACGGCCAACCGAACCGAGTTGCAACCTGCACTGATTGCGTCGGGCACGACGAATCAACCGGACAGTGCTTCGACGGGGCGGTGGACCGTCGACGTTTCACATCTTCCTACGGGTTTTGTCGGTACTATCGTTGTTCGGCTCGTCAACAATGATTCAGACAACGCGACGCAAGTAAGCATTCTGCCTCAACTCGAGCAACTCGTCGCGCCTGAGGCCATCACCAGGAATCGGGTGATTGCGGTCCGAGAACTCGCTCCACCACGCGATACACCATCTCGCGTCTATACCGAGCAGGACTGGCTCCATCTGACGGACGTCACGCCGTCGATCACCATCGCTTACGACGCCACACTCTACGATACCAACACGCGGCGTATCCAAGCGGGGCTCACGCTGACCAATCGCGGTTCGTTTCCTTTCCATGGCCCACTTTTGGTCGCTGTCTCGGACCTTTCGCTCGCGAACGTACGAGTTGCGAATTTCGCTGGCTATCTCCCCTCGCAAAGCGACCGTTTTCAAGATGCGGCGATCGTTTCCTTGCGCGGCAGTCCTTATCTGGATCTAACATCTCCCCCGGGGCTAAAACCGGGAGAGAGCACACGGTTTCTTCTCGACTTCGAAAACGATTCGGTCATTACGAGCAATGAACGTTTTGCGTATCGCATCACTGTTCTAGGCTCCCTGAACAGGGCTCCGCTGTTCACCACCACACCGCCACCCGCGGCGCGACCTGACAAACAATACATCTACCCATCCGTCGCAATCGACCCCGATCGCGATCCGGTGCGTTATGCGTTGATCTCTGGGCCGCCGGGATTGTCTATCCAACCGGAGACAGGCATCGTCGCCTGGACTCCGACCAGATTCGACGTTGGCAGCCACTCGGTCACGATTCAGGCGATCGATCCATTGCAAGCGATCGCGACGCAAACATTTTCGATCATCGTCCCCAACAGCAACAGCATCAATCGTCCTCCGATTTGGATTTCGAGCCCCGTCGTCGATGCCTATGTCGGGAACCCCTACCAATATGATGGCCAAGCCTCCGATCCTGACGACGACGCGCTGACATACTCACTCGTCTTCGGCCCAACCGGGCTGAACATTGACAGCTTGCGTGGCGACGTATTTTGGACGCCAACCGCGAGCGATTTTGGCCGTACGCATTCCGTCGTGTTACAAGTGAGTGACGGTCGCGGAGGCAATGCTACACAAGAGTTCAATATTTACGTTCACCCCAACCCGAACAATCAGCCACCTGTCTTCGTCACTGCTCCCAGGGAATCATTGCTAGTTCCAAGAATGAACCTTGGGAGTCCACAAGGCCCTGTGACTCCTGACCGTATTGAAGAGGTCATCGCTGATGGCGAGTCGGTCAGTCGCGATGTTTCTGTGGTGCTGCCTCCCGACAAGTTAGTTACCACAACCGATGTGGTCTTGATCGTGGACGAAAGCGGGTCCATGCGCGAGCATTCCTGGATCGAACGAATGATCCGATCGTTGGATCAGTCATTGGTCGAACGAGGGTTGGTCGACAATCGTTTTGCAGTCATTGGCTATGGTAACGTTTTGGTCGCGCCGAGAATTCTGTTGGCACCGGGGGATTCCGACCCATGGGCTACTGCAGAGATGGCATCGCAACGCGCAGCGTATCTGCAAGCCAATGGCGATACCGAAGATGGCTATCTAGGAATCGAGTTCGCGCTCGATTTACTCGAGTTTCGGGCCAATGCTTCGCGACAAGCCATTTTGGTTACTGACGAGGATCGAGATGTCGTAGGAACTCACCTGACCTTCGAAACTATCCGGGTGGCCCTCGACCAAAACGATGTCGACCTGCACACGGTCTCCGATTTCGAAGTGAGTATACCGCTTCTGGAACCAGGGGTGACGCCGTTCGGATTCTATCGAAATAATGAGTCACTCCCGCCCCTCTACACCGTGTACAGCGGATTGGACAACGGCGGTTTTCGCTCCCTTTCTGTTCCCGAAGTAGAGTTGTCCGACTCAAGCACCACCATAGAAGACTATGTGGACTTGTCGACTGCGGTCGGAGGTTCGAGCTGGACAATTCCCTCCGTGCGCGATGCGTCGCAATCCACCCTTTCTTCCTTTACGAAGGCGTTCGTGTCGACGCTCAGCAGTGTCGCTAGCCAAGGATCTCGCGTTCGGGTCAGGCCGACCATCGCTAACGCACCTATCTCGGTCGGTCCCATGTCGCTCCAAGGACAACGCGTTAACTTCCCCGTAACCTTCCAGAGTCTTGGTGACACATGGAGCTTCCAACTCGAGTTCTACGATCCCAAAACCCCCAACATCGTTTTTGGCTCGATCCCGGTAGCGATCGCCACCGGCTACCGCTACGATTTCCTGGCTATCGATTCGGACAATGATCCCGTCGAGTACCGACTGGTGGATGGTTTGCAACATGGTGCTCGAATCGATGCCTCGCAACGAGCCTTGATCTGGAACCCCAAAAAGGCAGGGAGCTACCGGTTTTCCATCGAAGCGACGGATCCGCTGGGAGGCATCGACACCCAGACCTGGACGGTCGATGCCATCAATCCGATCGGCGTGAACCAGGCTCCTGTCCTGAATCCTATTCCTAATGCGAGCATGTAATTCGGTCGAATGGCAGAGCTCCAACTGTCCGCGTTCGACCCCGATGACGATTCCATCTCATACCAATTGCTGTTGGGGGAAAGTACCGGCGCCATGCCCCCTACCGGAGTGCAACTGAACCCCGTCACTGGCAAGCTCCAATGGCTTCCGACCGCCAATCAAATCGGTCGTCACGAGATCACGGTTCAAGTCGTCGACGGCCGAGGTGGTCGTTCCAAGCGAAGTTTTTTCATCGATGTCGTTGAGTCCACCCTCGCCCGAAATCACTCCCCCGTCTTTGTAAGCCAACCGATCACCGCCGCGGTCGCTGGCATTGATTACATCTATCCCGCGGTCGCGCAAGATCCCGACAACCATGCGATTCGCTATACCGTCGCGACTGGACCCAAGGGTATGGTAATCGATCCCACGACTGGCGTTGTCGTTTGGCATCCCGCCGAGAAACAGCTCGGTATCCATCAAATCATTTTGCAAGCTACCGATTCGGCAGGTGGTCGCACCTCGCAGTATTTCCAAATCGACGTCCTCGCAATCAACGAACCCCCGGTCTTTACCTCCGAACCCACCGAATTGGTCGCGACCCATCAGCGTTGGCTCTACCCCATCACAGCCTCCGACCCCAACGGCGATTCCATCGATTTCTCACTGGTAACGGCCCCCGAAGGAGCCGTCATCGATGCGCGGAATCGTCTCGACTGGACCCCTACTACAAACGGGGCGTATCGCTTCGTCATCCAAGCGGACGATGGCCGCGGAGGACTCGCTGCACAATCGTTCACGCTCGTCGCTCAAACCAACGCCCCGCCGTCGATCGATTCGAAACCGGACACTTTCACAGTGCTGGGCAATGAGTATCAATACGCCATTGTTGTTTCGGATCCGAACCCCCCGGACCGCATCACACTCACGTTGGATTCCGAGTCCATCGCGAGAGGAATGTCGCTCCAAAATACATTAACCGAAAATCGCTTTCTGCTTTCCTGGAATCCCAGCCTCGTAGGGATCTATCCCATCACGCTCACGGCGAGCGATCCCGCAGGACTGACGCAAACGCAGTTCTATTCGCTCGAAGTTGTCGCCGCTTCGGTCCAAAATGATCCGCCGGAAATCACATCGATCCCGACAGGGCCAGCGGTCCGAAACGCACCTTGGACTTACCGAACCAGCACCGTCGATCGCAACGACGATGCCGTTACCGTAACCCTTGCCCCCAAGACCCTGGCGCTCGGAGTGTCAATCGATTCCGAGGGTGTCGCATCCTGGACTCCACAGCGTGCTGGCACCTTTCCGTTCACCATCATTGCTACCGATTCCCGAGGTGCTGTAGCTACCCAGTCCTTTGATCTGCTAGTCCTGGAAAATGCGCCGCCAGTCATCACCTCGAGACCAACCAACCAAGTGGCCGTGAACACCCCCTACACGTATGCCATCGAAGCAATAGACCCGAATATCAACGACATCTTGCGGTTCGATTTGATCCAATTCCGACAACTCGCCGGCGTCAATCCGCCGACAAGCCAACCCACAGTCAATGACAGCACCGGACTCCTTGCCTGGAATCCAGACGCACCAGGCCTGTACGAGTTGATCGTTGCCGCCACCGACGACTCCGGTGCTTCGGATCGGCAATCCTTTCAACTCCACGTTACCGACTCGAATAATTCGGCGCCGACCTTCACCAACCAACCTCGGTCGAAAATCCAGTTGAATCAGCGATACACCCACCAATTCACTGCCTCGGATCCCGATGGGGATCGCCTGATCTTTGAAAAAATCACGGGACCGGAAGAAATATCGATCGACCAGCAAGGGTTGCTGCAGTGGACTCCGGCGCAGGTGACTTCGGTCGATACGCCCGCAAGCTTCACCGTTCGAGTCCGGGATCCGCGAGGAGGATCGGAAACCCGTTCGTTCACGATCCATGTGATCCATGAACATCGCAATTCCTCTCCACGCATTGAATCGACCGCGCTAACTCAAGCGATTGCCAATCGCACCTTTGCCTATCAAGTCATCGCCACGGATGTTGATGGTGACAATCTCATCTACCGGATCGCCAATACCGACAACCCGAGTCGCGTTCCACGGGGTCTGTCGATCGATTCCAATTCCGGCCTAATCCAGTGGACTCCTGCCTTGCCTCAGGTTGGGGAATACCCGCTGACTATCACGGTCTTCGATCCCTACGGTGCCAGCGACTCGCAATCGTTTGTTTTGAAAACTACCGGAACCAACGTGGGCCCTCGCATCACGTCGGTTCCCAAGCCCGAAACTGCGGTCAATCAACCCTACACCTATGCAGTCACGGCAGTCGATGACGATGGCGATCCCATCCGCTTCTCGATCGATCCCGCCTCAATCGTCGGCAACATGGCGATCGACACGAGTACCGGACGGTTCACATGGACACCAACCGCACTGGGAACTTACCGCATCGGCGTGCGAGCGTCCGATCCATCCGGGATCGGCACTCAGCAAATCTTCGACTTGCTAGTTTCCAACTCTGGCAGTACCGCGTTCAATCAACCACCGCAAATCACAACTGTTCCATCGCTCGTGGCGTTCGCGGGTTCGACCTATGTCTACGACATCGACGCATCCGATCCCGAGGGGAAAGCGCTCACCTACGCGATCGACGAGCCGAAAACTCTTCCAGAAGGAGCGACCTTCGATTCGCAAACCGGGTTGCTCCGTTGGACTCCCATCGCGTCTTCAATCGGCTTATCGATTTCCGTTCGAGCTGTAGCGACTGATCCCGAGGGCTTGACCTCAATTCAACAGTGGTCGGTCGGCGTTCGTCCTGTCAATCAGCCACCCGAAATTCATTCCTCTCCGATCACCACCGGGACTATCGGTGGAATTTACCAATATGACTTGAAGGCCAACGATCCTGATGGCGATCCACTCTCTTACCAAACCACCATCGCCCCTGCTGGCCTCACGGTCGATCGAGCAGGCCGCATCCGATGGTTGCTCGAGGGACAACAGCCTGGCGATTATCCAATCACTGTGAAGGTCAGCGATGGCATCGCCGCTGCCGTCGAACAATCTTACGTCCTGACCCTGTCGCGCGATACGGAGAAACCCTCGGTTCGCATCGCGCCAGACCGAAACGTCGTTCGTGTCGGCGAAACGCTCCCGATCACCTTGATCACCAGCGACAATGTCGCGATCGCAGCGCGAACCCTCACGCTCCAATCGCGCAGGATCGGTAGCACCATCAACACCGTCAATATCCCCTTGGCACTCGACGCCGACGGGACCACGCGACTCAAGATCGAGCCTGGTGTGCTCGGACCCGGCGTCGATCTGTTCGGCACCTGGACGTTCATCGCGTCCGCGACTGACAAAGCGGGCAATGTCGCGGACGCGATTCCCGCGACCGTTGTGATCCCCAACGATTCCGACGTGCGACCGCCGATCGCCAACATCCTCAACCCCAATCAAATCACCGTCACCGAACCGATCGATATCTTGGCTACGGTCAATGACGATATCCCGGACGGGTTGCAATGGAACCTGCGATTGACTTTCAACACCGGGCGGGATGTTCGCTCGCTGGCCAGCGGCACAGCCCAATTGACACAAGCTCGAATCCATCGATTCGATCCAACGCTTCTCGAAAACGGGGAATACACCCTCACCTTTACCGCTCAAGACTCCGGAGGGAACGTCACTTCCGATTCGATCAGCGTGACTGTCGATGGCGGGTTGAAGCTCGGAAACTTCAGCGTTGCATTCCAAGACATCACCGTGCCGGTTTCCGGTTTGCCGATCACCGTCACTCGGCGCTACGACACACTCGCGGCGAACTCGCTGGGAGAGTTCGGCTACGGCTGGAAATTGGAACTGAGCAATACGAAAATCAAGGTTCAGATGGATCCGGGGCGGATGCCAGACCTGTCCGGTTATCAACCCTTCCGAGATGGCGATCGCGTCATTGTCACCCTTCCCGACGGAACTCAGGAAGGATTCACGTTCTACGGCAAACCCTCCCAAGTTTTGTTCGGCATTCCGCTCTTTTACTCACCCGCGTTCGTGCCCGATCGCGGGATCAAAAGCGAATTGATCGTCAATAGCATCGATCTGAAAAAGGTCGATGAGGACTACCTCGACTACGGTTCCGGACGACTCTACAACCCGGCGGATCGAACTTTTGGCGGGTCCTATTTGCTGCGACTCCGGAACGGAAACGAGCTGGCGATCAATGCGACGACCGGAGACTTGGGGAGCATCACCGACCGCAACGGCAATGTCCTGACCTTCACGAACTACGGAATCGAATCCAATTCCGGCCGTGGAATCCGGTTCGAGCGGGATTCCTGGAACCGGATCGTATCGATCACCGACCCGAAGAATAAACGAGTCACCTACGAATACGACAATCAAGGGAATCTCGCTGCGTTCACCGATCGAACCGGTGCCGCCACGCGATTCCGTTACCTGACGGGTAACAACGCTCCCCCGCATTACCTGGATTCCATCGTCGATTCCCTGGGACGCCCGGTCGTCAGCAATCGATACGATGAAAACGGCCGGATCAAATCGATCACCAACGCGCTTGGTGATACGGTCAACACGATCTTCGATCCGGAAACCAAAACCCAACGCATGACCAACGCCATCGGCGCGACCATGACCCAGACTCTCGACGGTCGCGGGAATGTGCTCCGCGAAATCGATCCCATGGGCAACCTGCAACTCCGCACCTTCGACAGCCGCGATCGACTGCTGTCCCAAACGCAAGTCATCGGGCTCGAAGACAGTCCCTCCAACGGCGAGACGAACGATCTAAAAACGGTCAACCAATACGACGCCAACGGAAATCCGACTCGCTCCACCGACATCTATGGCCACGCGACGATCACGACCTTTGGCGAGTTCGGGGAACCGACGGCCTCGATCGACATATTTGGAAATGTTACCAGCAATCAATTCGATCCCTACACCGGGAACCTGATCCGCACCCTCGATCCGTTCGGCAGCTCGAGTGCATTCCGATACAACGACCGAGGCAACGTTACATCGACATCCAACACCGATGGCACCGTGATGTTCAACGGCACTTACAACAAATTCGGGGAAATCACCTCGATCACCCCGACCGCCGGCCGTGCATCCACCATCGAATACAACCTCGATGGCGATCGGACCGCCTCGTGGTACTTTGACGGGATCGGGACCAATCGAGTACAAGTCCTCCAGGTCACGCGGTACGACGACGAGCGGCGAGCCATCGGATCGTTCCAAGCGGTCCTGCCAGCAGGCAAATTCATCACCGAAAATGTCGCATCCGCGACTATTTCCCCAGAATACATTCAGGCCGGAACGTCAACGATCCACAGTCCCACCGGGCAAGTAATGCGGACCGTCGATGCAGACGGTCTGGCGAGCGAAACGCTCTACGATGTACGAGGTCTCACTATCCAGACACGCACGGAGTCCCGAGACGAGACCGGTAACTCGGTTTGGAATCTGATACGAACCGTTTATGATGCGGTTGGTAGAGTGATTTACGCAACCCGCTCGTATCGCGAGGGGACTCCCATCGCGGACATTTATGGGACGCACACGGTTTATGATCTCTCCGATCGCGCAATCGCTTCGCGGGAGGTTCGGGGGCTAGACATTGTCCTCGAATCGTTCGCACCTTCCGGAGCGAATCCCACCGAACCGCAATTCATCAGCAAGCTCAACCCTGCCAACCCCAACGCGTCCGGAATCCTGATCTCTGAATCGACCACGACCTATGTCCCGAACGCGCATGGTCGGGTCGCTGCGTCGACCGATTCCCACGGGCGCGTCACCGAGCGGCATTACGACAAATTCGGAAACGTCGTGCAGACTCGCACGCGGACCTACGACGAAAACAACACCCCGATGTGGTTGGTGCAACGGACCGTCTACGACAATTTCGGACGCATTCAATATGCCATGGACACTTATGTTGTCCCCGACAACGAATCGCCGATCGCACCATCCCCTAGCCCACTAGGCCAACTCGTCTACGGCACACGATCGCTCTACGATGCCGCAGGGCGAGCGATCGGAACCCAGCGGGTGGTGGGTGCAGTGGTGAGCATGACTCGACAGGGGACGGGACTCGAAGCGATCTACACGAGCACGGTATCGGTCCCCGGAACAGTCGTTTCATCGACCAAAACAGAATACGACAACCAAGGGAGAGCGTTCAAGCAAACGGCAGCCGACGGACAGACGAGTGTCACTCTGTACGACTCCCGAGGCCGGGCGCACGCAACGCTCGGGTATCCGGTCGAGCCCGCTCTGGTAGGACTTTCGGGCCCTGACTACACCAATCGTCTCGTTCGCCTGCGAACCGAAACCGTATACAACGATTTGGGGCTCGCTTCCGAATCGATCAGCAACATCTTCCAAATCGAGGAACGGAACGGCACCGTCTTCAAGATCGATCGCTCCCAACAACGCGTCGTCAAGCAAATCTACGATGCCCAAAATCGGGTGATCGAGACCATCAACCCCGATGGCACCTCGAAACGATCGCTTTACGACGAACGTGGCCGCGTGGTCGCCGAGATCGATCCCATGGGAAACCGCAAGGATTTCGCCTACGACAGCAGCGGTCAACTGTCCCAGGTGCAATTGCCTGCCGTCCCGAATCCCCTCAACAGCAATGCGATGGAACGTCCGACGTATCACTATCGATACAACTCTTTTGGCCAGATGTCGCAATTGGTCGATGCTCATGGACGGATCACAAACTTTCATTTCGATGCGCTGGGACGTTCGACGGGACGCACCCTCCCGATGGGGCAGACCGAGTCCACGGCTTACGACACCCGGGGCCGCCAACTCCTTCAGGTGACCTTCGAGGGGATCCATGTCAGGATGGTGTACGACGATTCGGCGATCGGGGGAGGTCGAATCCGCGAGAAGCAGTTCTTTGACAATGCGGTCGCTTACAACAATGGCTCGGGTACCCCCACCGAGCGATTGGTGTACGCGTACGATGCCTTCGGCCGAATCGTTCAGCAACAGCACATCCGCCCAACCGTGACGGATACGTACACAACTACCTACGACGCCCAAGGCCGAATCACCCAAGAAACTACTCCCACAGGTACGATCCAGTACGAATACGACCTCCTAGGTCGCAAGACCCTATGTAGAACCGTTGTCTCAACGGTTCCTACCGACATCCTCTCCGAGATCACCTACACCTACGATCTCCTTGGCAGACTCGCCACCGTCAACACCGTACGCCGCGACGGCGCTATGGTCGACAGCGAAGACTCGTTGCCGGGTAATCAGCCGGAGAGTACGATCTACCACTACGATTTGCTTGGCAGAATGGACTACATCGAAAAGCCGAATTCGGTGATCGAGGATTACACATTCGACGAACGGGACCGACTCGACATGTTGCGTTACTTCGAATCGGATTCCGACAACGCCGACTTGTCGGACAATGCCCCCAAGGGGGAGATCGACTACAGCTACCGCGCCGACGGAAAACGCACAGGAGTGATTGAGAAGTTCGGCGATGGCCGGGTCTTTGATGGACGCCGGTGGATCTATCAAGGATCGGTCAGAAACAGCTACACCTGGTCGTATGACAACGCAGGCCGTTTGATCAGCGAAGTTCTCGACTCGAGCGACAACTCGGTCGACCAGACCGAGTCGTACGTCTACGACTTGGTCGGCAACCGCATGCGGAAAGAGGTCAACAAACCCGCGACGGCCTACGTCGACCAGATCTTCGCGTACAACTACGACGCGAACGATCGGATCACCAGCGAGACACTCGACAATGGAGTCAACGGCGCAGGTGTTGACCAGACCACCACGTATGGCTGGACGCAAACGCAGCAGACATCGAAGACCGTCTCTGTGCCCTCCGTGTCCTCGGTGGTTCAATCGATGTCTTATGGCCTAGGTGGCCAGCTCGAGCGCGTCGTCACCACGACCAGCAACGGCAGCGGCGCCGTCACCGGTCGCACCCGAGTCGACTACCGCTACACCCCGCAAGGGATTCGCACCATCTCGGTGGACTGGAATGATGCGAACCTCGACGGCACGTTCGCCGCAGGCGAACGAACCGGTTCAGTTGAGTATCTCATCGAAAACGCCAACTTCACCGGCTACCAGCAAACGATTCTCGAAACGGTGAAGAACGCCGCAGGCCAAGCCACCAAACGCACCAGCTACACCTTCGGCGTCGACGAGATCACCCAAACGGTCTCGACTATCGATCCTAGCTCACAGCTTATCACTCAAAGCTCAACCCTTACCTTCGCCCATGACGGCCAC
>JBKDXO010000178.1:0-9088 GCA_046306195.1 Planctomycetota bacterium
GTCCTCGATCGCATGAACCGCGAATCCAATCAACAGAGCATGCAGGAATCGCGAGAACGGATCGAACAAGCACGCGAGCAGTTGCAGCAGACGTCGCAGGCCATTCAACAGCAACAGCCATCGACGGCTCTCGCATCCGGCGCCCGTGCGCAGCAAATGATGGAAGAAACACGCGAGTCGCTTAGGCAGCAATCGGCGTCGGGACTGGAACAAAACATGCGTGAGCTTTTGGAGCAAGCCGATGCGCTCGAGCAACGTCAACAGCAGTTGCAACAGCGGATGCCAGGCCGACCATCCGATCCGACAGCACCATCTCCGGCAGATGCGGATTCGCAACCTGGGGAGAAATCCGTGCTTCGCCCCGAGGCAAATGCCGATTCGGATGACACGCTGGCCAAGGAATGGCAATCGCAGCGGAGGGCACTCGAGCAACTGCTCCAAGACGTTAAGGAGACCGTCACCGAATCGGAGACCAGCGAACCGGTCCTCGCGGAAGAACTCTACGAGACGTATCGCGAGGCCCAACGCGACCGAGTCGGAGAGCGTCTCGAACAAACCTCTCAATTGCTCGAACGTGGCCTGGATGAACCGGCCCGGGCGCAGGCAGATCAAGCCGGGAAGGGAATCCGTCGCCTTCGCGAGCAAATTGAGCAGTCATCGGAGAGTGTTCTCGGAAGCGAACAGCAGTCTCTCAACCGCGCGCTGCGTGAACTCGATCGCGCTCGCGATGCGCTGCAGCCCGAACAGGAACGATCCGATACCTCTGGCTCCGAGTCGGAGCAATCCCCGACCCCAGGCAGAGGTTCGCCACGCGACGGTTCCGAGCCGGATAGTGAGCAAAAGGATCGTGCGCAACGGGATTCCAACGCGGACTCCTCCAGCGAATCGGCGGACGCGGAGACGCGACCTCGCGATGCACGCAATCGCGAAGCTCAGCCATTGGGGCAACAGCCATTAGGGCAACAGCCGAGCGATCGCCAGCCGAGCGATCGCAAACAGGCGGAGAGTGGTCGGCCGCTGGGACCTTGGAATGGGGAGCCGTCGTTTGCTCCGCTGCTCGGTGAGGAATATCAGGAATGGAACGATTCGATTCGCGAGGTGGAGGAACTGGTCCGTGATCCGGAGCTGAAGGCGGAAGCTGCACGCATCCGCGAGGCAGCTCGCGAGATGCGGATCGAGTACAAGCGGCATTCGAAGTTGCCGCAGTGGCCATTGGTCGAACGATTGATCGCCGAACCGATGGACCAGCTTCGGACCCGAATCGCCCAGGAATTACTTCGCAAGACTGCGGAAAAAAACCAGATTGTGCCACTCGATCGGGATCCGGTCCCACGGCAATTCCAACGGGCACTGGATAGCTACTTTGAGCGCCTCGGTTCCGAGAGTTCGAAACCATGATCTTGTTTGCGGACTTGGTATTTGCGAGGCAATCGTGGTTGCCATGGGCATGGGGGCTCTTTGCGATCCTGATGATCTTGGCGATCGTCTCGTATCGCGGGAGCGCGATGTCCCTGCGAGCCCGCTGCCTCGCATGGTTTCTCCGAGCACTTGGGGTCGGACTGTTGCTGTTCAGTTGGCTGGAGCCGATGGCGAGTCTGGAACGACCGAAACCGCAAGCCAACTCGCTTCTGGTCGCCGTCGATAACAGCAGCTCGATGCATGCTCTCGTCAGCGACGGAAACGAAGAAGTCTTTCGCTCGTTGATCGCCGACGACGCGTCTTGGTTGGTCAATGCGACGGAGACTTACCGAGTTCGCAAGTATTTGTTTGACGGCGAGGTGGTTCCCGCGGATTCCCTCGCATCGTGGACCGGGGAGGGGAGCACCTCCTCGATCGATCGGACCGTATTGAATCTCGCAGCCCGCTATCGGGACCAACCGGTTGCGGGGATCATTCTACTGACAGATGGACGATCGACCGATGCGAGGGAAAAACTCGCGTCCAATCTTGGTGGAAAAACCGCTGGTGCGATCCCGATTTATCCTGTGAGAGTCGGCGCGCTTCGAACGCCACGCGATCTGAAGATCGATTCCATCACCGTCCTCCAGTCCGAGTTCGAAACGGCGCCGGTCACGATGACCGCCCACGTGTCCCAAACGGGATTCTCAGGCACGGAGGCTGTGGTCGAATTGAAGGATCTTGCGGGCAAGGTGATCGATACTCAAAACATTCAGCTGACGAGCGACCGCTTATCGAGCAAGGTCGAGTTTCGATTCCGTCCTGAACAGAGTGGAGTGTCTGCGTATGAGTTGACGGTTCGCCCGTTTTCATCCGGCGTCTTTCGCAGCACGGACGAGATCACGCTGAGCAACAACCGTCGCTATCAAGTGGTTGATCGAGGGATGGGGCCATACCGAATACTGTATCTGGCCGGCCGTCCGAATTGGGAATTCAAATTTCTACGCCGCGCGCTCGATGAGGATGCAGAATTGTCGCTCACCTCATTGATTCGGATCGCAAACCGCGAGATGAAGTTCAGTTTTCGAAACTCGAAAATGGATGCGACCAATCCGTTGTTCTCTGGCTTTGAGGACGTTTCCGACGAGGAAAAGCAGCAGTACGACGAACCGGTATTCGCGCGATTGGGAGTCCGCAGTTCGGGTGAGCTTCAAAAAGGGTTTCCCAAGGATGCTGAGGAGTTGTTCGAATACTCGGCGTTGATCCTCGACGATTTGGAGCATACGTTTCTGACCATGGACCAGCAGCAACTGATTCGCCAATTCGTCGCGGTTCGCGGTGGCGCGCTGCTCGCGCTGGGTGGTCAGGAGAGTATGCGAGGGGCGGAATTTCGCGATTCCGTGCTGGGCCAGATCCTGCCTCTCTATGGAGATGCACAGCCGATCGAATCGCAGGTCCCCACGCTGTTCCAGGAATCGCCTGAATCGCTTCGGTTTCAACTGACTCGCGAAGGCTGGCTGCAGCCCTCGATGCGATTGGCAGAGACCGAAGCTGCCGAACGAAAACGCTTGGAGACCATGCCGGAGTTTCAAGTGTTCAATCAAACGTCGCGGCTCAAGCCTGGGGCATCGATATGGATTGAAGGAGAGGAGCGTCAGGGAAAGCGCGTACCCCTCTACATCTCGCAGCGTTTCGGTCGTGGCAAGACAGCAGCGTTCATGCTCGGGGATTTTTGGCGATGGGGCTTGAAATACGAAGGGGAAGACCGGAGTCCCGTTTACCAGGCGTGGCGACAGATGGTCCGTGCTGCGATTGCAGATGTGCCCAAGCCGATCGCGATCGATTCCTCGATCTCCGAGGAGAATCCTCGGCTCGCTCGGATCGTGGTGCATGTGGCAGGCCCTGATTTCCAAACGGTCGACAACGCGCAGGTCCATGTCGCCTTCAAGTACCCCGATGGGCACTCGGTCGTGGCCGAAGCACAGCCCTCATCCCAGACGGCAGGCGATTACGAAACCGAACTCGTGATGAGCGATTCGGGCGTTTACACAGCGACCTCGTCGGTGACCGGGCCGGACGGATCCGAGATAGGGACGGCGGCGGTCGGCTGGGTCTACGAGCCCGAAGCGATGGAGATGGCTCAACTCGGTTTCGACGAGGAGAGGATGCAGCGGATGGCATCCGAGAGCGGTGGGCAACTCCTGTCGCCGTCGCAATTGAACAACATTGCGGATTGGATTCCCAGCGATCGGGTTCCCATCACGGAGGTTCGCACGTTTCCGTTGTGGCATACCCCTTGGGTCATCGTGCTGGCGATCGCAGCCCTGACGCTCGAGTGGTGGATGAGGAGGCGGTATGGGTTGGCATAACGTACTGATGGCTGTGCTGTTGATGGGACTCTCATGCAGGTCTCTGGCTGCGGGCGATCCGCCGAGCGATCGCCGCATGGGAGTCGTGCTGGGGGCTGCAGGGGAAGAGCTCTACGGTGAAGCTTTTCGTTCATGGGGATCGCGTTGGCGTGAGGCAGCCAAGAATTTCCAGTTTACCCTATTCGATGGGACTCGCGATGAAGCGACCGACTCGGTCCACTCGCAGCGCGACGCGATTCTCACATGGATTGCCCAAGCCGATTCCAAGGAACGGGAGCATTGGCTCATACTCATCGGGCACGGCACGCACGATGCGAAAGCGACTCGCTTCAATTTGAAAGGGCCCGACCTGTCGACAACGGAACTGGGCAAAGCGCTTGAGGGACGACCCGGGAAATGGGTCATCATCGTCTGCTCTTCGGCCAGTGCACCGTTTTTGAAGGCTCTGGCAGGACCTGACCGGGTTGTGATCACCGCGACCAAGAGCGGGTCGGAGGACAATTACTCCCGTTTTGGGGATTTCGTGTCCCAGAGTTTGGAAGATCCCCAAGTCGATATGGACCACGACCGAAACGTGTCGGTACTCGAGTTGTTTCTGGCAGCGAGTCGGCGGGTCGAAAAGTACTATTCCGAGCAAGGGTTGCTAGCAACCGAACAGGCTTTGATCGACGACAATGGGGATGGGCGAGGAACTCCGGCCGCTTTCTATCGAGGAGTACGGGCCGTGAAGGCACCGGCCGAAGGATCGTCGCTCGACGGTGACGATGCCGCCCGGTATTTCTTGGCCAGCAACGAGCATGAAATCGCGATCGAAGATCAAAAAAAGATCGTGGAAATCGAGGATGCGATCGAATCGCTTCGCAAGAGGAAAGGGGACATGGATGTGGACGCGTATTACGGAGAGCTCGAGATCCTTCTGCTGCAACTCGCTGGCCACCTGTCACCGACGTCTTTGTCCGAGAAGCCCTGAGACTTCTTTGAAATTCCCACAACTCCGGGAGGGGGAACCCGCACCACAACGGCCTGGGATTCGGATAGAATATGAGGAGTGCGTCGAAGGTTTCCCATCCCTTGTCTCATTTCACCGCTACGATGACATCCTCTCTGCCCACCAAAAATGGATCGATCGCTTGGGACTATAACTTGCCCCGTATTTTTCTTGAGCAATGCCGCAAGAAGGGGAATCGCATCAAGGTAGTCGATACGACAGGGATCAAGCTTTCGGGGAGCGAACTGCTGCTGCGCACGTTGGCCCTGAAGCGGATTATCGAGCGCGAGGCGATCAAGCCAGATGAGCAGCATGTGGGGGTCTTGCTCCCCCCTACGGTTCCCGCCGTAGTGACGAATATGGCATTAACTCTGTCGCGACGTGTCGCTGTGAATTTGAATTACACCGTTTCGGAGTCGATCATCAATCGATGCATCGAAATTGCGGAGATCAAACATGTGCTGACTAGCCGCAAAGTGATGGAAAAGCTGGGCTACAAACTCGACTGCGAACTCGTCTACCTGGAAGACCTCAAGAACAAAGCGATCGTGGCGGACAAACTGGCCGCGTTTGTGCAAGCCAAATGGATGCCGATCTCTATGTTGGCTTCCAAGTTCAAACTCAACTCTGTCAAGCCGGACGATCGCATCACGGTGATCTTCACGTCGGGTTCCACCGGGATTCCGAAAGGCGTGCCGCTGACGATGCTGAACGTCGCCTCGAATGTTCAGGGGTTCAATACGATCATCAACGTCCGCGATGACGATTGCTTCCTGGGGATTCTTCCCTTCTTCCATTCGTTCGGTTACACGGTAACGCTGTGGGGGGCGATGGGTTTGCCATCCTCCGCCGCTTACCATTTCAACCCCCTCGAACCCAAGCAAATCGGCAAACTTATCGAGCAGACCAAATGCACGGTCGTTTTAGGAACCCCCACCTTCCTGCGATCGTTCTTGAAACGGATCGAACCGGAGCAATTCAAGTCGGTGGAAGTGGTGATCGTCGGAGCCGAAAAGATGCCGATCCCGCTTGCTGAAGCGTTTGAGGCTCGGTTCGGTGTCCGTCCCACAGAAGGGTATGGAACGACGGAGCTCAGTCCGGTCGTCTCCGTCAATTTTCCGCCGAAGAGAGCGCGAACGCCCGAGGAACTGAAGGGCCTGCGCGAAGGATCTGTGGGCCGACCGCTGCCGGGAATTCGCGCCCGTTCAGTATCGCTCGACGATGGACATGTCCTCGGCCCGAATGAAGACGGAATGCTCCAATTCGCTGGCCCAAATGTGATGCCAGGTTACTTGAAGCAACCCGAGCTGACTGCCAAGGTCATGCACGGTGAATGGTACGCGTCCGGCGACGTGGGGCATGTCGACAAAGACGGATTTATCTACATCACTGGGCGCGAAAGTCGTTTCTCGAAGATCGGCGGAGAGATGGTACCCCACATCCAGGTCGAGGAAGAGATCGCAAAGATCGTCGGAGGCAATGAGGACACCACCACCATCGCCGTCTGCGGGGTACCCGACGAGAAGAAAGGCGAACGCCTTATCGTCCTTTACTCGCAATTGGATCAGCCACCCGATGCGATTGTCCGCAAACTGATCGAAGCAGGACTGCCAGGAATTTTCGTGCCGAGCCCTGACAGCTTCATCCAGGTCGATGCGATCCCAATTCTCGGGACCGGAAAACTCGATCTGCGAGGACTGCAAAAACTAGCGATCGAAAAGTGCAACTCGTAGGCGCGAGCCTGAACAAAGGATGTAGCCAGCATGGATGATACGCAGGCGAACGATCGCCCAGCTCTGCTCAAGGACCGATCCTTCTGGGGATTGGCGATTACTCAATTCCTCGGCGCGTTCAACGACAACGTTTTCAAGCAGTTGGTTCTGCTATTAGCTTTGGGGTCTACAGCGAATATAACTCAGGACGATCTGCAGGGTTGGGCGACATTTATTTTCTCATTGCCCTTTGTGTTGTTTAGTGGCTTTGCAGGCTATCTTTCCGACAAATGGAGCAAAACGCCGATCATCATCGCCTCCAAGGTTGCTGAGATCGTCATCATGTTCATGGGCGTGTTGGCTTTCTTGTTCTACGATTCATGGGGGATGGCTGGAACCTGGACCGTACTATTCCTGATGGCGGTTCAAAGCACCTTCTTCGGCCCAGGAAAATACGGACTGCTCCCCGAATTGTTTCGATCCTCAGAATTGCCGCGAGCAAACGGTTTGATTCTCATGTCCACGTTTCTGGCGATCATCTTCGGCGTGACGATTGCGGGAAAGCTGGTCGTGAACTTGACCGGGGAAAACATTGCCGAGAATGCGAGTCGGTTGTGGATCGGTTCGATGGTGTGCGTTGTTATCGCGGTGATTGGAACGTTGACCTCGCTGATGATTCGGCGAACTCCACCCGCGCAACCGCAAGCCACGATGTCGATGGACAATTTCGGATTATCGAAGGATATGATTTCGCTGCTGCGTCAAGACAACCCGCTGTTGATGGCACTGCTGGTTTCGTGCGTCTTTTGGATGGTCGCCTCGATTGCGATGCCTGCGGTCAATAGTGCTGGAACGAAGATGCTGGGACTAGATGCGGAAGCCACCAGCTTGTTGGTGGGCATGATCGCGATCGGCATTATGTTTGGCGCGCCGCTCGGTGGATTTCTGTGCCGCAAGATTCCGCAGCATGCCGCCGTGACCCTTGGTCTATGGGGCATCGTGATTTGTTTGGGGCTTCTGGGCATGTGGCAAGGACAGACGTTGTTGTTGGGGCTCAATGCAACCCGAATCACCTTGTTGCTCTTGGGGCTTTCCGCGGCGATTTACTCGATTCCCTTGCAAGTCTTTTTGCAGGATCGCCCACCCGACATGCTCAAGGGTCGGATGATCGCGACGATGAATCAAGCGAATTTTCTCGGGATGATGATTGCCGGTCCGATGTATCAATTCTTTCTTTGGATCGGAGCCAGCATGGGGTGGCCGGTCTCGAGTGTCTTTTGGATGATCGGACTGATGGTCCTGCCGGTCGCAATCACCTATCGCATGGGCGGACGCAAGTAGCACGAATAAGTAGTCAAGCACGAGCGGCAGCCTACCGATTCGAAGCGGTAACGAATCGCGATTTTCGAAAGGGGAGAAGACAGTCAACCATCCCCCGATTCCCGCAGATCGCTTTCATCGCGTCCTTCGTTTGCTCGGAGAGTTTTTCACCCTGCGTTCGAGCTACGAATCTTTCCAATCGCTCCGATGATTGGTTTCGCTGCGACGAAGGAAAGCGTGCCCTGGACT
The DNA here is from genome assembly GCA_046306195.1 of Planctomycetota bacterium. Lineage (GTDB taxonomy): Bacteria > Planctomycetota > Planctomycetia > Pirellulales > Pirellulaceae > JBKCUI01. Next base: position 8,037 of record JBKDXO010000178.1, read on the forward strand.
GCATTCTCTCTTGGCAAACAGTGCACGGAGATTGGCCCCGCCCGTGTGGGCCTGTTTCTACGATTTAGAAGCGAACCGACCGTTCTTTTGCGATCGGGATGGGGTTCCACCTTCATCCAGTCGCGGCTACTTCCGACCGGCTGAGCTTCTTCGAACGTCTCAGAAATAGGATCAGGCCACGGGCTCATTCACGGGGCTGGGAACGCTAGGCGACGCCGAAAAGTAACCGAGCAAGCCGCCTGCGATCGCGCTGGTCAAATGACCATCCCACGACACGTGCTCGCCGACTGTTGGCAAGACGCCCCATAAGAGCGTCCCACCATACAAAAAACCAACAACCAAAGCGGCCAGCGCAGGTCCGATCCTGCCTTGGCGGAATCCCGCCGCCATCAAGTATGCAATTAGTCCATAGATCAAACCGCTCGCGCCGACATGCATCGCAGGTCTGCCGAAGATCCACAGCAACAGCCCTCCCAAAAGGACGATCTGAACCACGATCCACCAACCATCGCGCTGTGTTACCAGAAGGATCGCCATGAGAATCATGAGCGGAATGAAGTTGCTCAGCAGATGGCCCAGATTCGCGTGCAGAAACGGTGAAATCAGAATTCCCCAAATCCCATCGAGACGCCGGGGGATGATGCCCCACTGGTTGAAATCCCCAGGCAAGATCCGGTCGGCGATGAAGACAAGCCAAAGCGTCGCCGCAAAGACACCCAACCTCGCGCCTGCGAGTTTCAACTTGTCAAGGTTCGACTGTTCCATAGAGATTTTCCCGGCTTACCTTCCTATGCACTCCATCGTACTCGAATCGCCGTGGGTTATCCTGACACCGCCGACAAAAATGAGCCTGGGGCGCTCGCCGAGTTCGTTCGACGTGCAAAAATCGGCTAGCGCCTCAGGCTGCACAGGAAATCGGCTAGCGCCTCAGGCTCATGGAAACTAGGATCGACTTTTGTCGGCTGTGTCTTTCTGGCTCTTCGGTTCCGAGGGGGCATGCTTTATGTCTGCTCAGGCCCGGCGGGCCGATACATTGACTGCCGTGGCTCCCA
>JBKDXO010000179.1:0-35511 GCA_046306195.1 Planctomycetota bacterium
GCCCAAGCCCGCGCCGTGCACGCCGACGTCGACATTCTCGATACCGCCGGACGACTGGCGATCGACGCCGAATTGATGGAGCAACTCAAACAGATCGACAAACAGGTTCAGCCCGACCAAGTCTTTCTGGTCGTCGATGGCATGACTGGACAAGACGCCGTCAAGAGTGCCCAGGCGTTCAACGAAGCGCTCAGCCTCGATGGCGTGATCATGACCAAACTCGACGGGGACGCCCGCGGGGGTGCTTTGCTCAGCGTCAAAGCGGTCACAAACGTTCCGATCAAGTTCCTCGGGACCGGCGAACACATGGATGCCCTCGAGCCATTTCGGCCCGAGGGAATGGCCAGCCGGATCCTCTCCATGGGGGACATTGTCGAAGTCGCTCGCGAAGCCCATCGGCTTATCGACGAACGAGAGCGCAAAGCCCTGGAAGAACGCATGTCGAAAGGGGTATTCACCCTGGCGGATTTCCGCGACATGATGCAAAAGCTCCGCAAACCCGGACTCATCGGCAAGATGATGAGCTTGATGCCAGGAATGGGAGAATTGTCCAAAATGATGGGCAATACCGACAGCGAAAAGGAAATGAGCCGATTGACCGGCATCGTCGATGCCATGACTCCCGAGGAACGCCGAAATCCGAAACTGATCGACTCCTCCCGTCGCAACCGAATCGCTAGGGGTTGCGGGGTGCAACCGGTCCAGGTCGGGGATCTGATCAAGCAATTCGAGGCCATCGGGCCGATGCTCCAAATGGCCACTTCCGGTTCCACTTCCGACAAAATGCGAATGCTGCAGCAAATGCAAGGAATGGTGGCTTCCAACCCGTTCAACCCCATGGGGGGGATGAAAATCAAGGGGAACACCGGAAAACGCCTCTCCCCCAAGGAACGGGAAAAACTTCAGCGAGAGCGGGAAAAACTCCTCCGCAAGAAGAAGCGGGGCGGCTGACCACAAAAAACTCAAATTGAGCCTCCCCAATTTCGGGGCAGGACGTTATCATCGCCTCCAGTCATTTCACGTTTTCCCCAATGGAGATAGGTTGTGTCGGTACGTATTCGAATGAAGCGGTTGGGACGCAAGAATCGTCCGTTCTATCGTTTGTGCGCCATTGATCAACGAAGCCCACGCGACGGCCGCGTCCTCGAGGAACTTGGCCATTACGACCCCATGTGCAGGGAAGTCGACGCTCGGGCGATCCTCAAGGGGGATCGAATTGACTATTGGATTAGCGTCGGAGCCCAACCGAGCGAAAACGTCGTCGTCCTCATCAAGAAATATGGGAGCAAAGGCTCCCACCTCAACAAGCAACAGGACGCTCTCGCCCGTTTGGGACGTTCTCCCGCCAAGGCCAAGGAGACAACCGCAGCGTCGTAATCGGCGGCTGCATGCCCTTCGATTGTGCCTGGTCCCTCGCTTCGATTCGACATCATCACCCTATTCCCCGAATTGTTCTCGGGGTATCTCACCCAGAGTCTTCTGGCCAAAGCGATCGAGCGCGGGTTGGTGCAGATTCATCTGCACAACCTGCGAGACTGGTCGGTCGACCCCAAGCATCACAAGGTGGACGATCGCCCTTATGGCGGTGGCCCCGGCATGCTGATCAGCGTGGAACCGGTAATCCGGTGCGTTGAAGCGGTGCAGGCGATGGCAGCCGATCCAGGGCTTGTCGTTCTGCTGACTCCGCAAGGGGAACGGCTCGGACAGCCCCGCATCGAGCAACTAGCCCCCCACGGACGACTGATTCTTCTGTGCGGACGCTACGAAGGTTTTGACCATCGGGTCGTCGAAATCTTGCAGCCTTTGGAATTGAGCGTTGGTGACTTTGTCCTCAACGGAGGCGAGGTGGCGGCGATGGTCGTTGTGGATGCCACGATCCGCATGGTCCCTGGAGTGCTGGGAGACGAACAGAGCAGTTGGGAAGATTCCTTTTCTCGCGGCAATCGGTTGCTCGAATTTCCTCAGTACACGCGTCCCCCGGTCTATCTCGGGCATCGGGTCCCAGAGGTTCTCCTGAGCGGCGACCACCAGAGGATTGCCAAGTGGCGCAACGAACAATCCGAGCAACGCACGCGCGAGCATCGTCAGGACTTGCTTTCGGACGAAACGAATCGACGGGACCCCTGATAGCCTTTGCATGTCCGCGTTGCGAGAGCCGATTAAGGTTGCGGCTTCTTGTTGGCGGCCAGAGTGCGAAGCGACTGAAGCCACGAATGCAAATCGGCAGGCCACGGCATCTTGAAATCCATCGCTTTGCTGGTGATCGGATGTTCGAATGCCAGTGTCGCGGAATGAAGAGCTTGTCGCGGAGCGCCGCTCGAATCGCTGCGATCGCCTCGGTGACGCCCGCTCCCGTACAACCCGTCGCCACACAACGGGAACCCGGCTTCCGAGAGATGAATCCGGATTTGATGAGTGCGGCCTGTTTCCAGTTCGCATTCCACCAACGAATAGTCTCCCATCCGTTCGATCGGACGAACCCGCGTGATCGCGCGTTGTTCCGTGGGGTCGTCCCCGCGGTCCGAGGGTTTTGTCCCGCGGATGCCATCCCCTCGGTCCCGAACCAAAATGGAATCGAAGGTTTGCGCTTCCGGATGTCCATGAACCACAGCATGATACTTGCGGATGATTCGGTGGTTGCGAAAGGCTTTGCCAAGTGTCTGGGCAACGCTCGGAGTCCGAGCGAATAGCATCAGTCCACTCGTGTCCCGATCCAATCGATGCACTGGAACCACCTTGTATCGCTTTTGTCTGGCAGCGATTTGCTTCTCCTGATCGCGGCGGGACCAACGGGGGTCGCGCCGCGGCGGAGACTGCTTGGAGAGGGGCGGATGAAAGTAGCGATCCAGAACCATCGGGAGCAACTCTTCGAGCGTCGGCTGCAATTGCCTTCGTTTGTCGGACAAATTTCGCTCCTCAAAGTGGCGGACACTCGTGACTCCGGCCGGTTTCTCAACCACCACCAGAAACTCATCGACATAGACGATCCGTATATCCTCGCTACCCACGGGCTTGGGCAATGAGTTCCGCCACAGCTTGATCACGTCTCGCGAAGACACCTTGCGGAGGCAATCCACGCACAGGTTGCCGTTGATTTCGATCCGCCGACCGCGGATGGTTCGCCGCACATCCCCCCAACTCCAGTCCGAGAAGCTTCGTTTTAAGATCCGTTCGAGTACTTGCCCCTCGTCTTGGGCTTCGACCTCGATACGTTGAAATGCTTCGCGACCCTGTTGATTCATACGGCAGTTGGCTTTGCACCAAAAAGATTCGACATACACCGGGGGGTGACATTCCGTTACAATACACGAAATTGTTCACGTGAAAATGATTGAATGGATTCCATTTCTTCCCAGATTAATCGAGTTTCGGCCATGCTTCGTAATCTTCGCGACCTTTTTCTCGATGCTTTCCTGTTTGCGCTGACATCGCTCGTCTTCATCCAGAGCGGATGGTACGCCACATCGCATGCCCAAGAGACAGCCCAGGCCACAAAACAGCCACCGGACGAATCCCAGGACGAGTTCCCCGGCACGGAAGATTTTGAAAAGGCGAGCCGTATTCGAGTCACGTCGGAATCTCGGGAATCGTATGCCGAGGTGATCTCCCTGTGCCAGTCTGCTCTCAAGAAAGGATTGGATGAAATCGATACCGCTGCCGCAAAAAGCATGCTGGCAACCACCGCGCTGCGACGCGCCCAAACGACCATCGAGGAAGTGTCGGGACGTCAAGTCCCAGGCAATCGCATGGCCAAAATCACCAACGAAGCCATGAAAGATTTGGAAATCGCGGTAGAAGCAGACCCCAAGCTTGCCGATGCCCTGATCCTCAAGGCGCGACTCCATGTGCTCCGAACAGAAAACAAAAAGGGACTCGATACTCTCGCGCAAGCCCAGCAAGCGCTGGAGGAGTTCCTCCAGAACGCAAAAAATGACCCCGACGCTAAAACCAAGCTGTCCGAAGTCTTGATGATGAAGTCCGTGCTCCGCCAGGATGCCGATGAGCGGCTTCAGGACCTCTACAAGGCTCTCGATGTCAACCCGGAAAATGAACGGGCTGTTCAGCAAACGGTGGAGATCCTAATCACCCTCGGCCGCTTGGACCAAGCGCAGGAGCGTATTCGGACCTTCCTCGATGTCGCCCCCGAAAACGAGTACGCGATCCGTCGGCTTGTGATGCTGCTCATGCAAGAAGATCAGCTCGACGAAGCCGGCGAATTTCTCTCGAAGAAGATTGAAACGTTCCCAAACAACAGCTTGCTGCGCGCCTTGCGAGCCAGCGTGTTGTTCGCAAAAAGCGTTGAGTCGGATGACCAAGATGGATTATTGGCCGCGATCGCGGAATGCGATAAGGCTGTCGAGCTCGATCCAAACAATCTCGAAGCCATTTTGTCGAGAGCCAAAATCCAACTGGCCAGGAAGGATCTTGAAAAAGCAAAGAAGGATATCGAAGCGCTGGAAGCTAAACGCCCCGACCTGCCCGATCTTGCCATTCTCCGCATGGATATCGCTATCCAAGAAAAACGGTACGCCGATGCGATCACCGACATGGAACGCCTCGTTCAAGCCAATCCGGAAAACCGCTTGCTCCTTCTGCAACTCGGCACTTTCTATCAAATGGACAACCGACCGAAAAAAGCGTTGCGCATCGCCGATCGTCTGGTCAAATCCGATCCCACCGACTGGCAGGCGTTCAGGCTCCGAGGCGATATACAACTCGCCCTCGGGAACCATCCTCAAGCGGTCGAGGATTACAAGGCTGCTATCGAAAATATCGCGAAGGATGACGACGATTACTCGGGGGTCTTGAACAATCTGTCGTGGGTTCTATCCACCAGTCCCGATGACTCGGTGCGAGACGGCTCCAAGGCTGTGGAACTTGCTCTCCAAGCCTGCGAACTGACCAAGTACCAGGAAGCGCATATCCTGAGCACGCTCGCCGCTGCCTACGCCGAAAACCTGCAGTTCGACAAAGCCAAGGAATGGTCGAAAAAAGCCGTCGAACTGGGCCGCCAGGAAGGGCACGCTCAACTCGAGCAACTCGAGCAAGAACTGAAAAGCTACGAAGAAGGGAAACCCTGGCGTGAAAAACAGGACGTCAAGGAGAACCCCAACAAGAAAGCTGCTGCCGATTCCGGAATCGATACGTGAGATTTCCCACGCTATGAATCACGCTCTCTAGGCAGCGGCCTGAATTTGGCTTCGTGACCCGCTGGCTGTTGCCGGAACGTCGATTCGAACCAATTTGCCCCCCTCGACGGTGGAAACAAAAATCGCTGATCCCAAATGGCACAGCCTTGGAAGCCAGCGCTCGAGAATCTCGGCTTGCTCCGAGCCATCGCCCCAATGGCCGTCAATGATCACCAAGTCGCTCGGTAGTATCGTGTGAGCCAGGCGGACCAGACCCGAACTCAGATCCCCAGGCACCAAATGAGCTTTTACACCCAGTTCCTGAAGTAGTCGGTGGGCGCTCTTCAAGGTCAGACGCCCTTCCCCGCTCGATTCGAATGGGTCCAAGGCTGCGTAACGCAATCGCTCAGCGCGATTGGAGTCATGACACATAGGCAACAACGCACGGATGCGTTCACCGCTCCCCATGCCAATCTCCAGGATCGAACCGACCGGATGAGCATCCGCGTGTAGAAAAAGTTCTCTACAGGAGGCTGGCTTGGCAAGGTAACGCCAGTAGAGACGCCGAAGCCAACTCGACCGAGCCATGAAGAAATGCTCCCGAACTGGAGGAGGCCGGTGAAGGTGTCGGGAGTTGCATCCTTGCATTTCCCGTACACCTCGTCCGGAAATCGTTTGCCCGATCGGAGACTGACTCACGGACCGTCGCATCCTTGCGAACCATCCGAGCGTCTGATCGAGCCGAGTCAGGGACAGGGGACATCCTTGTCCGGTTCTATCCTCGACACCCTTTGTTTCGGCCCGATCGGTGGCCGATCCACAGCCAATGTCCGTCCAACATTCCTGATTTGTCGGAAACGCCACGTTCGCAACCTGCAATGCTAATGCTGGCTATAGCGTTTTGTCGGCGACGCGTCCGAGTAGCGAAACTGGGAGAATAATGGAGACAAATTCAGAAGTAGGGATTGGAGCAGACCGATACCGGGTTAAGTATTTTTCCGAATAATCCGGCGCAGTCCCGAGGGTGGATGCCTAAAATAGGGTTCGCAGTCGAGAGTTGCGACCCGTAGTGTCTCCGGCCAACCTAGCCGGCCATCGTTTCGCTCCTCGCACCATGGTTTATCCTCCGTATGATCGCGCAGAGCACCAGTGCAATGGCGACCCGCCACAGCGAATCGAATCACCTTCGAGCGCGACAACGCCTCGGCAAATACCGCATTGAGAGACGGCTTGCCCAAGGGGGCTTCGCCAACGTCTACCAGGCTCTCGATACGATTGAAGGGGTCCGGGTTGCGCTGAAGATGCCGCACCACTTCAACGTGACGGCCAGCATGCTCGATACGTTTCAACGCGAAGCGCGGCTGGTGGCAAAACTCGACCACCCCAACATCCTTCCGCTCAAGGATGCCAGTTTCATCGATGGTCGCTTCGTGATCACCAGCAAACTTGGTGAACGGACCCTCGCCGATCGATTGCGGAAGCGAATCTCGTTCCAGGCCGCATTGGAGTTGATCGAGCAAATGATCGCGGCGGTCGCCTACGCGCATCAAAACCGAATCATCCACTGCGACCTCAAGCCGGAAAACATGATTCTTCTTCCCGACGGTCGGTTGCAATTGACCGACTTCGGTATCGCAAAGGTCGCGCAGCGGACCATCGTTCGGACAATCATCGCGTCGGGTTCTGGGACCGTGGGATACATGGCGCCCGAGCAAGCCATGGGCCGCCCCAGAGCTAGATCGGACGTGTTTGCGATGGGTTTGCTCAGCTACCGCATTCTGGCCGGGGCTCTTCCCGAGTGGCCCTACCAATGGCCCCCCAAGGGCTATGCCAATCTTCGGCGGAAAGCTCACCCCGAGCTGATCGCCGTCATTCGCAAGTCGCTCGAAATCCGACCCAATCGCCGCTATCGGGATGCAGGGGATATGCTCACTGCCTTCCAAAAGGCGAAACGCAAATCGCAGCGCCGAACCCCGCGCTGAACACTTAGCGAAAATCTCTCGAACGAATGTCCATCGGACCTAGGATCTCGCTCAAATCCTCGATGGTTGCAGCAACGACGTGGATCACCCCTTGCCGGTTCTCGAGCAGTCCGTGAACCAACCAGGCATTGGATCGTTTGCAGACCATGTAATGAGTTTCCCACGTCGATGGTCGAATGACCAAGTTGATACTCCCCGTTTCGTCCTCCATCGTCACAAACGTGATCCCCTTGGCGGTGCCAGGCCGCTGGCGCAACAGGATCAAGCCGGCGACACGGACATGTTGACCATGCTTCAGCTCCCTAAGTTTCGACGCGGTCACCACGCGCTGGTTTTCCAACCGTTCTCGATAGAATTGCATGGGATGGCCAGTCAGCGACACCCCCGTCGCAGCATAATCAGCGACCACCTCTTCCATGGGATGCATCGGCACCAAGAACTCCGGCAACGGATCGTCTTCATCCGCTTGCATCGCCGCCAGGAGCGGCATTTCGATCGAGCTCGATTCCTGCGACAACGCTTGCCAATACGCGGTGCGTCGATCCCGCGCTAACGAATTGAGCGCCCCGCAATCCGCTAAGGTTGCCAATACCGCTTGCGTCAAACCGCATCGGCGAACCAAGTCGGCCTGATCCCGGAACGGACCTCGTTTCTCCCGCTCCACCACCACTCCGTCCGCAACCGCGCTCGCCAAGCCTCGGACCATACGCAATCCAAGCCGCAGAGACCAGCCCTGCCACGGGCGATCCAACTTCGGTGCATCGATTTGTTTAGCACTGGATTCGAGCGTGCAATCCCAATCGCTGCGGTTGATGTCGATCGGCGCGACATGAACCCCATGGCGCTGAGCATCGGCGATCAGTTGGGCAGGGGCGTAAAAGCCGAGCGGTTGGCTGTTGAGCAAGGCGCAGCAGAATGCGTCGGGATAATGGAATTTTATCCAGCAGGATGCATAGACCAGCAGAGCGAAACTCGCGGCATGCGATTCTGGAAATCCATATTCGCCAAATCCGCGGATCTGGGTAAAGACCCGTTGAGCAAAGTCTTCGTCCAGTCCGTTCGCCTTCATGCCCTCGATCAGCTTGCGTTGAAACTGATCGATCACGCCTGGACGACGCCAGGCGGCCATCGCGCGCCGCAATTGATCCGCTTCGCCGGGTGTAAACCCCGCTGCCACCACCGCCAATCGCATGGCTTGCTCCTGAAAAATGGGGACCCCCATGGTTTTTCGGAGCACTTCGGCGATCCCCTCGCTGGGATATTCGGGCTGGATTCCGCTCTGCCGCGCGGATAGGTAGGGGTGCACCATGTTCCCTTGAATCGGGCCCGGTCGCACAATGGCTACCTCGATCACCAAATCGTAGAAGCAGCGCGGTTTGAGTCGAGGCAACATGCTCATTTGGGCGCGGCTTTCGATTTGAAATACCCCGACGGTATCCGCGGTGCAGATCATGTCGTAAACCTTCGGATCCGCGGACGGAATCGTGGCCAACGACAAAGGCCTTGCGTAATGACGCTCGATCAAATCCAAACTCCGATGAATCGCGGACAACATCCCCAACGCGAGGCAGTCGACTTTCAATATCCCCAGTTCATCGAGGTCATCCTTGTCCCACTGAATAATCGTCCTGCCACTCATCGCAGCATTTTCGATCGGACACAACTCGCACAGGGGGCCTTGGGTCATCACCATTCCGCCCGTGTGCTGCGACAGGTGCCTGGGAAAGCCGAGGATCGACTCCACGAGGTACAGGAAACGCTTGCCGACCTCCGATTGAGGATCGACTCCCACCTGCTGGCAGCGGACCGCCAGCGACTCGGCCCCCACCCGTCCATCGATGATTTTTGACAACCCGTCGATATGGTCCTGGGACAGTCCGATCGCTTTCGCGCATTCCCGAACGGCGGAACGGGTGCGATATGTCGTGACGGCCGCCGTCATCCCAGCGCGATGACGTCCATACTTCTGGTAAACGTATTGAATAACCTCTTCGCGGCGCTGATGCTCGAAGTCGATATCGATGTCCGGTGCTTCGTTGCGCTCGCGGCTGATGAATCGCTCGAACAGCAGATCATACTCTTTGGGATCGACACTGGTGATCCCGAGACAATAACACACGGCGCTGTTGGCTGCCGATCCACGCCCTTGGCAAAGGATTCCTTTGGATCGGGCGAATCGGACCAGATCCCATACGGTAAGAAAATAGGGTTCGTACCGAAGTTCCTCGATGAGTTGCATCTCATGCTTGAGCATCTCAACAACCCGCATCGGAACCCCTTTGGGATAACGCTCCTTGGCCCCGGCCCACGTGAGTTGCTTCAGGTAGTCGATCGGCGAGACTCCTTCGGGAGACCACTCGCGTGGGTATTCGTACTTTAAGGAATCCAGGCTGAATGCGATCTGCGATGCGATGTCTACCGTATTGGTGATCGCCTCGGGGCATTCCCGATATTGACGCTGGAGTTGATCAAGAGATCGCATGGCAAACATCGCGTTCTGCGGCCGAAACCGGGAAACCTGATCGATCGTCACTCCCGTTGCAATCGCGCTCAGACAATCCTGGAGCAGCATCCGATCCGGATGGTGGTAGAGCACATTCCCGGCGGCTGCGAGCCGAATGTTCGCTTCGCGAGAGAGATTCATGTACCGCCGCAGCGTGCTCGCATCGTCGAGCCCGGCATGCAAATGGCAGAGCAGGTATCCGCGATCTCCCATCGTTTCTCGAAACTGACCGAGCCACTGCAACCAGGGGGTATCCTGCATCCCATCGAACCCAATCCCGGCTGGACACCATGCTTCGCCAGGCAACGGCTCGACTTGCAGCGGCAACGCATCGGAGGAATCGGCATGGAACGATTCCGAAGGAGAGTCAGCCATCTGCGGGAGAATCGTTCCTCCCGAATTTCCCGAACTCGTTTCGGTTAGCGAAGGAAGCCGCATGACCAAACCCGCCAACCAATTTCCGCTGAACGCGGCGATGTCGTGCCACGACAGTTCGCAGGTTCCCTTCGGTCCCCGCAAGCGTCCAATGCTCAAAAGACGACACAATTCACCGTACCCCTGCCGATCTCGCGGCCAGACCACGACAGGCGGACCATCCACTGGGTTCAATTCGCAACCGACGAAAAAAGGAATTCCGGTATCCTTGGCCGCGGTGTGAGCGCGGACAATCCCCGCAAGGGTATCGCGATCGGTGATCGCTAGTCCGCGGTATCCGAACTCCCGAGCGCGATCGACAAGTTCATGCGCATGCGAAGCCCCTTCGAGAAAGGAGAAGTTGGTTTTGCAATGCAATTCGACGTAGGGCAACATCGCGTTGATTTTAGCCTCTTCTGGGCAGCGGGAACCAACGTGCGACGAGAATCCCAGAGCATCAATCCAATTGCCCTACCAGAAGACAATAGCCATCCGGGTCGTGGATGCGAAGCTCGCCAGCGGGCATGTAAAATCTCGGGACGATCTCGAAAACCGCTTCTCCATTGGGAGGGGGCGATTCGATCCCTTCTGCCGGAGGCGGTCCTGCATCGGGAACGCCATGCTCGAGCAGAAACGTGCGCAAACCCTGCACATCCAAGGAGTACAGATAAAACAACACGGCTTGCTGACTGGCGTCGACCGGTGCGCTAGCGCGGGCGAACATCATCTGCGCTCGGTGCGACCGAAGGTCCGCCCATCGGGTGATCCCATCCTCGCTCGAGAAGCGGCTGTCGCAATGAAAACCCAGCATGGCGTAGAAAGCCACGGAGCGATCGACATCGGCCACATGCACCATCGGAGCGCTCCGATAGATCGCTGTATGAGGGGGACCGTAATGAAGGGGGACCTCGGACATGGAGATGCTCTGCTGAGTACTTTATTCGAGTTCGGTGTAGAACATCGCGTCGGGATGAATCCGCTTGAACTTCATTCTCTCGATGTGATCCGACACCGCCGGCAGCCTACCAATCCATGGCAGCACCACCAGCCAGATGACGATCAAAAGGGTCGACAGGACCAACAGCTTTCGTTCGTTTCGCCGAGTTTCCTTCATGGCTATTTGCCCAGAATCGCTTTGATTTTGTCGCCATACAAAACACCGAACATGAGGTAAGCCATTGCCAGCGACAGGATCAAGCTCCAGGCTTGACCGACAAGATAGAGGATCAGCGGTTTTCCTCCGCGAAGATACTGCCACAGTTGACGAAAATCGGTTTCCAGTCCGAACGCGACGAACGCCAGGCAGAACAACCAGGTGCGCAACGGGGTCGTGATCTCCTTGGTGATCGTGTCAGCGAGGAGACCTTGATGCTGAGTGAAATAGGGCAGAAAGGAGAAGACGAGGGATGCTCCAAGGAACCCCAACACGAATTTCGGAAATCGCCTCCAAATCTCTGAGACACCGATACGATCGACGGTGCCCTCCTCCCGGTAGCGCGAAGCCCAGTACGCCGCCACGGCAAACGCGATGACACCGATCAGCACGTTCTGGATCATCTTGACCGTATTTGCGACGGTCGCAGCCTCATCCCCAAGGATCGCGCCGGCCGCCGCTACCGCCCCGGTGGAGTCGATGGTTCCTCCCATCCAAGCCGCACCAACCATCTTGTCCATGCCCGTCCACAAAACAATTTTCGGTTGCAGCACCATCATGACCGCGGTGAACAGCAGCGAGACACCGATCGCATAGGAAACCTCTTCCTTCTTCGCGCGGCACGCTGCTCCGGTCGCAATCGCAGCCGAGACGCCGCAAACGGACATGTCTGCGGAAATCACCATGTTCAAACTGGGTGACGAAATCTTCAGAACCCGCTGGCCAAACCAGAAGGTCGTTACCAGGACAATCGGGGTCACCAACCAAGAGGTGAATATACCAGGCGGTCCGAGCGCTACCAATTTTCCAAAAAGCACCTCGGCGCCAAAAACGACCAATGCCATTTTGATGATCGAATCGCCGATCAACATCGGCTTAAGCCAATCGGGCACGCCGACTGTGTTGCTGATCAGCAACCCGAGCAGCAACGCCCAGAGGACATACTCAAGGTTGTAGTATTTGACTGTACTCTGCGAAGCCATCAAAAACGCCAGCACGGAAAGGATAAAGACCGTCGTGTAGCTGACTAGGAAGGGGCCCAGTGGCACTCTCTTGTAAAGCGAGATCGGCATCAGTAGCAGTCCAGCCACGACCCACGTTGCAACGATGGACTTCCCCAAGAAGTAGGGATCTCCTGATTTCGGTTTTGCATAGAACGCTTGGGCGGGATCCTCTCGCCATGACTCCAGTTTCGGGAACCAACCTTTGGCTTCGTTGACGACTTTGGGTTTTCCCGCCGGACTGCTCTCGTCCGGCACCGCGTGAACGGCGAAGGAACAGATCGCCAACACAGCAGCCCCAATCGCGATCAATATCCAATCTTCATGGAAGGTTCGTTCGTGTTTCATGGCTGCGATTGTTACGAATTTGACAAAACGTTGCTACCGGGTACTTCGCAGTATTTCGACCGAGCCCCTGCCGCGTTTCCATCCCCGTTTTACGCGGAAGGAAACAAAGCCACCTGCAATGCCTGAGGAATGTTCTCCAGCGAAAAGCGAGTGAACGCCTCGGGACACGCCTCGCGTGGAAACTCGCCGTCGACATGGAGCGGGACCGGGATCGACGACTCGACAACAATCCGCTTGCATCGCGATTGATGGACTTGAGGGTGATTCTCCGGCAAGACCCCGCGAAGCATGGCGGGGAAGTACCAAGCCAACTCGCGGCGACTCAATCGCCCGAGTCGGAGAAATTCGAACAACCCATCCGACACATCGGCTCTTCCATGGAGTGGATAGCTTCCTTCTCGCTTTCCGATCGCTGCGCTCATCAGCAACGCTTCGGTTTCCTTCATCGGCCCGTCATCGACCGCCATGCGAATCTTCCGGGGACCGTAGCCCGGACCGAGTTGCCGCAACAGGGCTAACGTATAGCGCAGTCGCGCGGGAACTCGCAACATGTCGCGGGCTCGACTGGCGATCTCTCCCGAAAAGCCGAGCCCGGCGACATTGGCGAAATAGCGTTGCCCCCCTTCCCATCGCAAACAACCCACGTCGACTCGCAAGGGATGGTTGGGATCCGTGTTTTGACCGCACGGATACGAGGCCGCGTAGTCGTTGGCAGTACCTGCTGGGAGCAGCCCCAAGATGGACTGGTTGTTCGGATTGCGCAGCATTCCGTTGAGTACTTCGTGAATCGTCCCATCCCCTCCCACCGCGATGATCCAACGGTATCCTCGCACGCTCGCCTCATAAGCCAACGCCTCTCCGTGTCCTTGCTCGCGTGTCTCTTCCCAAATGGACGGGGTCTGCGCAAGGCTATGTCCGAATCGCGTCTTGTGTCGATGGCGACCCGCACGCGGGTTGGCGATCATGTAAGCCGATTCGCTCTCTTGGGTCATGCGGTTGCCTTGTCACACGGGCTGCTCATCGCGCGGCGCGATACGAGAGAGAATTATAACGCATCGGAGATGCGATTTTTGCAGATCCTTGGGCGTTCCGAGGAAACGGCGAGTTGCCGGCGCGTGCGGAAAGTGGTGGGCCATCTCGATGTCCGTCTCGTTAATTTCCCGGGCCGGAAACCTTTGGGTTTTGGCCGCCCCTGCGTCCCCGCTGCTGACCGAATTTGCTGGCGATCGATCGACCAGCCGCTCACGACATGGCAACGGTTGGATATACTTTCCGCAGGGGTGTTTTCCTCCCGGCTTCCGTAGCTTTGCAGACACTTTTCCCGATGATCCATCTATGAACAAATCGTTGCACCGAAGTAAGGTTCTCCGTCACTCGCTGGCGATCATCGCGATTCTGCTCGGCGCAATGCCGGCGGCTCGAGCGGAAGATCGACCCAATATTCTCTTCATCTTTTCGGACGATCATGCCCAGCATGCGATCTCGGCCTATGGTTCGAAGGTAAACCAGACCCCGCACCTGGACCGACTGGCGAGCGAAGGGGCGAGATTCCTGAGATCGTTCGTGACCAACTCGATCTGCACGCCGAGCCGTGCCACCCTACTGACCGGTCAGTATTCGCATCGCAATGGAGTGCCGGTATTCAATCGATTCGACGGCCAGCGCGACCATGTCGCCAAACGTCTTCGAGACGGCGGCTATCACACCGGGATGATCGGCAAGTGGCACTTGGGTTCGGATCCTACGGGGTTCGACCGTTGGGTTGTTTTGCCCGGCCAGGGAGATTATTGGAATCCGCGATTCCTGGTCCCAGGCTCGCAATTGACGATCGAGGGACACTGCACCGCGATCACCACGCAACTGGGACTGGAGTTTCTCGAAACCCGCCCGAAGGATCGACCTTTCTTTTTGATGTTGCACCACAAAGCACCCCACCGCGGCTGGGAACCAGACACGAAGCACCAAGAGATGTTTCGCAATCGGACTTTTCCGGAACCGGATACTCTCTTCGACGACTATGCAACGCGCCCCGCCGCGTTGCCAGAGAATCGGCAGACGATCGCTCGCGATTTGACGCGGCGCGATCTGAAACTCGAACCTCCGGAGGATCTCAAGGGTCCCGAACGGAACACTTGGCTCAACACCTCACCCAAGCAACTCGAGGTCGACGGAAAAACACTCCAAGGGGAATCGCTCGTCCGATGGAAGTATCAGCGTTACATGCAGGACTATCTCGCTTGCGTCCAAGGAGTGGATGACAGTGTCGGAGCGGTGCTCGATTATCTCGATCGCAACGGACTGAGCGACAACACGGTGGTCATCTACACCGCCGACAACGGTTGGTACCTCGGCGATTTGGGAATGTACGATAAACGCTTCATGTACGAACCAGGCTTGAAAACGCCGTTGATTGCGCGCGGACCAGGAATCCAGCGTTCCAGCACACCGGATGCGATGGCGCTCAATATCGATCTGGCTCCCACCTTCATGGACCTAGCGGGACTCTCGGTACCCGACTGGATGCAAGGCCGGTCGCTGGTTCCGATTCTGCACGGAAAAACTCCATCGGATTGGCGAACTTCGATTTACTACCGCTATTACCACGACCCTGGACACCACAACACCCGAGCCCATTACGGCATCCGAACAGCAACCCACAAATTGATCTACTATTGGAAGAAAGACACCTACGAAATGTTTCACCTGGCCGAGGACCCGGCGGAACAACGCAATCTGCTGTTCGCCCCGAACGAGAGCGATCGTGCCAATGTCCAGGCGACCTTCGAGGAGCTGAAATCCCAATTGAAACAGCTCCAGAATCAGGTTGGGGATGAAGGCCAGTATGCCGATCCCGAATCTTGGCCAAAAGGGGGTGCTGACGGTCCTTTCAATGACCGAAAGGCTCTCGGCAAAAAATCGGTGGCTGACGCGATGGTTGTATCGGTCGATCAATCAGCCCCTCAGTAAGAGATTGCCCGAGCTGGAGATGGCACGCCGCGCTCTGCAGACTTGATGGCTCCGCATTTCAAAACCACGGAATATGAATCGAAAAGGTATCATTCTAGCTGGCGGTGCGGGGACTCGATTGCAACCGGCAACCTTGGTTGTCTCCAAACATCTGTTGCCGGTGTTCGACAAGCCGATGATTTACTATCCGCTGTCAACGCTGATGCTCGCGGGGATCCGCGAGATTCTCGTCATTGCAACGCCTCAAGACGTCTCTCTTTTCCAACAGCTTCTGGGAAATGGCCGAACTTGGGGAATCGAGATCGAGTATGCGGTTCAACCATCTCCGGATGGCGTACCCCAGGCGTTTCTCATCGGCGAGGAATTCCTCGGGCAATCCCACTCGGTTTTGATTCTAGGAGACAACATTTTTTACGGTCATAGCCTCCAAGATCTTCTTCGACGATCGGTTCAGAGGAACGAAGGCGCAACGGTCTTCGCATACCATGTCAATGATCCGGAACGGTACGGTGTCGTCGAGTTCGACAATCGACTTCGAGCGGTCAGTCTGGAAGAAAAACCAGAGCAGCCGAAATCCAACTATGCCGTCACCGGACTTTATTTCTATGACCCCGAGGTCGTCGCCATCGCGAAATCGCTGAGGCGTTCCAAGAGAGGCGAATTGGAGATTACCGACCTCAATCGGGTCTATCTCGCGCGAGATTCGCTCCACGTGGAGATCATGCGACGCGGCTATGCCTGGCTCGATACAGGAACCCATGAGTCGATGCTGGAAGCCAGTCAATTCATTGCGACTCTCGAAAATCGACAGGGGCTCAAGGTTTCCTGCCCCGAGGAAATCGCTTTTCGACAAAAGTGGATTCACGCTGGCGAACTCGAGCGGCTCGCCCATCGCATGCCGAACACCCACTACCGACGCTATCTCCTCAAGATCCTCCGGGAAGCCCCATCTCCCTAATTCTTGCGTGACCTTCGATATTGAGGTTTGTAGGGACAGCAGGGAAAAAACCGTCTGTAGCTTTGAAACATTGCCGATTCGCAAGGCTGCGTCGGAATGTGGATTCAGGAAGTTGGACACGGGGCTGCGCGTGAGCAAGTTTTGGACGGGTTTGGCAGAGAATTGGCATCGGAGGGCAACGCCGGCTCGATGAAAACTTGAAAATCCAGGATTGATCATGCTCGCATCTCTCAACTGCAATCGCCTTCCGAACGTCTTTCTTCTGGCAACCGGAATCATGCTGTCCAGCCTATGGCTGCTCAGTAATCCCGCCGACGCGCAGGTAATTGCAAAACCTATCCCGATCCCATCCCATACAGCGATGGTGAGTCTCTCGCCCGTATTGAATATTGCGGTTTTTGGTTTGCTCGGCGTTACCTTGCTCAATCTCATCGCCTCATTAGCCGCGCGAAATGCACCCAGATTGCGGTTGTATCTCTCATGGGTCTCTGTCAGTTTCTTGATTGGATATGTCTGCTTTGTCCTGCTAGGAGCCCCGTTGAGCCGCTACGAACTCGTGATGAGCTTGTGTATCCTTTTTGGGTTGATCGCGCAAGTCAGGTTTACGACACTCTTCCGTCTTGGTGATGTACGATCGTCCATTCCCACCGAGGAAGAACGTAGATCACTGTCTCATCCAGCCCACGGATCGCTGCTGGATGTTTTGGGTAAGCAATTCAGTGGAGAAGAAGCTCGAATGCAATTAGTGATGGTTGGACTGGCATCACTTACCATGGCGTTGGGAGCAGCAAACATGTTTGCCTTGCAACCGATGATTGGGAAGCTACTCGCTCCTTGGCTCGGGAGCGTCCCGGCAGTCTGGACAACGTGCATGCTTTTCTTCCAGATGATTCTTTTAGCTGGTTATGTGTATGTCCACTGGTTGACGAAATCGTTCGGCATCAAAAGGCAACTTTTGTTTCATGGCGTGGCGGTTGCGATCGCGATTACCTCGCTTCCATTGGCTCTACCGGAGTTGATGATTCGGAACATTCCTGAGGAAGGTTACCATGCCTTCTGGATCTTCATCACTTTGACCATCACGGTCGGAGGTCCAGCATTCGTGCTCTCTGCAACGGCGCCATTGATTCAAGCATGGTTCGGTGCAACCACGCACAAGCTCGCTTCGAATCCTTATCCGCTGTACGTCGCGAGCAATTCTGGGAGCCTGATTGGTTTGATCAGTTACCCCTTTCTTGTCGAACCGAATCTTTCGTTGACGACGCAACGTGCCGTGTGGAGTGTCTCCTGGCTGATATACGCCGTCCTGCTCAGCATCGTGGCAATTCTTTGCTGGAGAAGGATGAAGTCAACGAGTCCATCGGCATCGGAAGCAGTCGCGGCTTTGAGCCAGAGTGCATCGAAGGAGAAAACCGTCGCAAGATCTTTTGGTTTGGCCGCGAAGTTGACTTGGGTCGCTCTGAGCTTTGTGACATCCAGCTTGCTTTTGGGCGCGACCAGCCACATGTCCATGGACATTGCTGCGATGCCCATGTTGTGGACGATTCCTTTGGCAATTTACTTGCTTAGTTGGACGCTGGGTTTCGCCGACTATGCTCCATGGCTGCATCGCGCGATCGGCTTGATCGCTCCGTTCGCAGTAATTGCAGCTTCGTTCACCTGGGCGGCCAATTTCCACGAACAAATCCGTTGGCTTTTGGCGGTTCATATGTTGGCATTGTTGGCGGTATGCTGGACCCTGCATCGAAGACTCTACGAGTCCCGGCCGGAAGCAACTGAACTAACGTCGTTCTATATTGCAATCGCATTAGGAGGAGCGCTGGGAGGCACCTTCAATGCGTTGATCGCCCCGTTGATCTTTTCAGGGTTCATCGAATACCCATTGGCCCTGGTCGCAGCGCTCCTGTTTCTACCAGGCGCGGATTTATTCGCCGCCCCCAAGGCTTTCGGTGCAAGGTTCCCTACCGTGTGGCAGAGGATCATTTTCCTGACACTGATTATCGGCTGCACCGCAGTGCTTTCACTGTATGCGCACCAGTCGATTCGATGGAGCACATGGAACCTGCAGCCGATCTCGACAAGGCTGGGTTGGACAGACGAGCAAGTCGGAAAATGGCTGGAGTTTTCGATGCCATTGCTCCCAGCCGTTTTGTTACTGGGACGCCCTAGGACCCAAGCCTTGGTAATTTCAACGGCCTTGCTGGTAGGCGTATGCGTCAATCTTTCCTCGAACATCCTTCTCCGCGATCGCACGTTTTTCGGTGTCCTTACAGTGCGCACGTTCAATAGGTACGACCGAGTGATCCACACCCTCGAACATGGCGGGATCTTGCACGGAGAGCAATGGCGCAAGGATCAGCCCGATCAACACGAAGCTCGCACCTACTACCATAAAAATGGACCATTGGGCGATATCATGGACATCATGGCTCAAAGGAAAGATTCGTTCAGCACTGCTGCCATCGGCTTGGGCACCGGATCGATCGCTGCATACGGCCAGGCAAATCGTCCCATTACCTTTTTTGAAATCGACTCTGCCGTCGAATCGATCGCTCGGAATCCTGCTTACTTCACCTACGTAAGTGATTGCTTGGAACGTGGTGGTCCGTTAGAGGTCAAGCTTGGCGACGCTCGAGTGACTATGGCAAAGACCAATGACATCTTCGATGTGATGATCATCGATGCATTTTCTTCGGATTCTATCCCGCTGCATCTGATCACTCTCGAGGCTATCGAAGGATGGTTTCATCGCTTGCGATCGGATGGCGTGATCGCATTCCATGTCTCCAACCGCTATATCGATCTGGCTCCCGTGTTGGCAAATGCAGCGGATAAACTGGGAGTCTCCGCGTTCCTTTGCGAGGATCACCCAGGCGATCCCGCACTTGGCCACAGTTCGTCGACTTGGGTTGTCCTTACTGCAGACCCTGGGACCGAGGATTGGTTTATCAGCCGACCGCGATGGACGAAGCCGACGACTCGGCCAGGCCTCACTGTTTGGACGGACGATTTCGCAAGCGTTCTACCAGTGATGAGATTCTAGCCACTCGCGGGCGAACGGCATCCGGGTTGCCATCCGCCCCGCGATGGATTCGAATTCCCTAGCGTCCGAACCGAAAACTCCCTGTCCCAAAAGACGGTCCCGAGGGAAATGCGCCGCCCCCAAACGATGGGCCGCTGGGCCAACCACCGACGCCGATCGAGATCCCGACTCCTGGCACCGGACGCCTCGGGTAACCGTAGTGCGGAACTCCTGGATGGGGGAGACAATGGTAGGGTGGTTGGTAGCCCCAATGGGGATGGTGGCCGTATCCGTATCCGTAACCGTATCCGTATCGATACTGGTTTTGATAGTGGTGATTGGGTGCGATATATCGATTCGCGTGCCCGTGGTGAAGTCCGTTTCGGTTGATGGTCGCTCCGCGGTGGTACACATGCCCCCTAGGAGGATCTGCCATCGCCGTCTCAGACACCCATCCCGAAACCCCTGCTCCTAGCAACGCTCCGAGCATCCATGACTTCCAGCTTCTTGTAACCATGTTGGAATCCCCTTGTTCCGATTTCCCCGTGAGGCGAGGGGGATATCGTTAGCCCCGCTTTCGCCAACCCACTCCAAGGTACAAATTGCGTACCTAATCGATAAATTTCTTCGTATGGCAGAATCGAATGTCGGGTTTCCAAGAGGAGATAGACAAAATCAATCACTCAACGTACCATCCCTCCGAGGTTTGGATCCCAGTCCCGTGTTGGAGTGAAGGCGCGCTTGTCGTCAAATGTGTTACAGGTCGATGGCTTGACGAAGAGGTATGGTCTCTTCCATGCGCTCGATCGTTGCAGTCTCGAGATTCCGACCGGTTCGATTTTTGGTTTGTTGGGCCCCAACGGAGCCGGCAAGACGACTTTGATTCGATGCTTGCTGGGCTTTCTCAAACCCACATCTGGCCAAGCTTGGATTTGCGGCTTGGATTGCCTCTCTCAATCGCTGGAGGTGAGACGATCGGTCGGGTACCTCCCTGCGGAGTCGAAGCTGTTTCGATTGATGCGCGGAAAGGAGTGCTTGAGGTTCTTCACGTCGATTCATCCGCGTGGAAGCTTTGACCGAGCGATCGCAATCGCGGAACGATTGGATCTCGATTTTTCGAGGCGCGTCGCGTTCATGTCAACTGGGATGCGTCAGAAACTCGCGATTGCCTGCGTTCTTGGTTGCCCGAGCCCGCTAATGATTTTGGATGAACCGACCGCGAATCTGGATCCTTCGGTGCGAAACGAGGTATTGGCGTTGGTACGCGAGGCCCGGGCCGAGGGTTGCACGTTCGCGTTTTGCTCCCATATTTTGAGCGAAATCGAGGAGCTTTGCGATGAGTTCGCGATTCTTCGGCAGGGGCGAGTCGTTCATCGAGGGCAAGTAGCCGCGATTCGTCAAGTCCATCGTCTGCGAGCCTCGACCAGTCACCCGATCGCTCCCTCCGATATGCCACACGCGGTTAGGTTGGTGTCCTGCACGGCGACCGAGTTGGTTGTCGATCTGCCGGGAACCATCGATCTGTACCTGGATTGGATTCGGAACAGCGGATTGACCGAGATCGAGGTGGAAAAAGTTGGCCTGAATAGCCTGTATCAAGCGCATCATCAGCCGGACGCATTTCCGCATGGGAAGCATTCGAGCTAAACTAGGGGAGAGTGCGAATCGAAGTCCCCATCTATCTCTTTCCGCAAAACCATGGCCTCTGAATTCCCACCGCATGAAGCGAGTATCCTTCTGGTCGATGACAGCACGATTCTGCGAGACCGGCTCGCAGAGGCGTTCCAGGAGCGAGGATTCCGAGTTGCCGTCGCCGGGACCTGCGATGAAGCTGTAGAAGTATTTCGTCGCGATCCCACGGAACTGGCCGTGGTGGATCTGCGGATGCCTGGACGGCCCGGAGTCAGCTTGATTGCCGACCTGAAGCAGATTCAGCCCGACGTTCAGGTCTTGATCCTGTCTGGCTTTGGAAGCATCGCTACGGCCATCGATGCAGTCAAGCTTGGGGCGGTAAACTTCCTTCCGAAACCGGCAGACGTCGACGATATCCTCACAGCGTTCAAGCGGGGAGGCAGCGAAGTCGACATGCCCGAAACCGATGAGGAAATTCCCGTACCGACCTTAGCCCAGGCGGAATGGGAACACATTCACCGGGTGCTCGCCGACTGCAACAACAATATTTCCGAGGCGGCTCGCCGGCTCGGGATCCATCGCCGCTCGCTCCAACGCAAACTTCGAAAACGGGCTCCCTAGTTCACTAGCTCACGCCTCTACAGCAGCACCGAAATGTGAACGTTATGCCATACATCGTTCGAGAGGTTTCCACAACCGACTTGGATGCCCTGTGGGAATTGGCAGGGTACGCCAGCACCGGCATGACTTCGCTGAAGGTCGATCGAGAGGAATTGGCGGACCGCATCGAGCGCGCCCACTTTGCTTTTCGACGCACGTCCGAGAAAGCGGAAGGGGCTCCTTATGTGTTCGTCATCGAGGATACATCCACCCGCCGACTGATCGGAACCTCATGCATCTTTTCCAAGACCGGCGGCTTCGAACCCTTCTACGCTTATCGGGTTGTCAGCCAGACGCAGCACAGCGAGCTTCTGGGGCAGACTCGAGAAATCCGCTCCCTGCATCTTCTCAAGATTCATAACGGGCCAACGGAGTTGGGAGGGCTGTTCTTGCTCCCGGATTGCCGCAGAGGTGGCGTCGGCAAGCTGCTCAGCCTGTCAAGGTTCCTGTACATGGCGGGGCACCTGAAGCGATTTGCCAAAGAGACCATCGCCGAGTTGCGAGGCTACCTGGACGAAAATGAGCAGAGTCCTTTCTGGAATGCAATTGGCTCTCATTTTTTTCCGATCGATTACCCGCGTGCCGACGCCCTTTCGATGATCGACAAACAATTCATCGAGGATCTCATGCCGCAATATCCGATCTACCTGGAGTTGTTGCCACAAGAAGCGATCGACGTGATCGGTCAGGTTCATCAGCAAGCCAAACCGGCCTACCAACTGCTAACCCAGCAAGGATTCGTCCAACGCGACTTGATCGATATCTTTGACGGGGGCGCCGTCCTTCACTGCGACACACATCGCATCGAGGCGATCCGAAGTTCAAAAACCGCAAGCATCGCCGGGATCCAATCCTTACCGATGAACGCGCCCGCATTGTGTTCGGGGCTCGTTTCCGTCGAAAACCCGAGGTTCCACTGCACGACCGGCCGTTGGCTTCACCAAGAAGCCACCCGTCACGCGGAGCATCAGGAAACTGGGGTGGCCATCGCCGAGAGCGTGGTGCTCGACCAGGCGACGGCCGACTTGCTAAACGTCGCAGTGGGAGACTCGATCCGCTTGCTCCACTTGGAGCACGATCCAAATCGCGGTCTCGCTACCAAACCACCAAGTGAGTTTGCAGCTTGACGCCTTGGCGGTCGTAAACCAGCGCCTGGGCTCGCTCCAACAAGGTGATGACTTGGTCGAACGTCGCTCCTTCTGTCGCGACCAAGTAATTCGGATACGCCATGCTCAGTTGCACCCCACCCTCGATCATGCCGATCGCACCGCACTGGTGCAGCAACGCGGATGCCGAGCCACCGTCGGGGTCAATGAACGCAATGGCGGAACGAGCCGGGGCATTGGGCTGCTTGCTCCGTTTGACGATCCAGAACGTTTGCTCCCGCTTGGTTAAGCGAACCGAATCGTCGGGCTTCAGCGTGAGGGTTGCTTCCAAGATCACGAGTTCATCCAAGCTGCTGCGACGATGAGAGAATGTCAGTCCCGGAGCATCGACCTGGACGATTTTGCCGTCACGCTTCATCAACCGAGCGGATCGAACGACCTGCCCAATATCCCCTTCGTCCGTGCCCGAATTTCCATGCAGTGCGCCTCCGACCGTTCCCGGGATACCGACCAAGTGCTCGACCCCGGCCAAGCCGTTCGCGACGCAAGCGGTGACCAGATGCGATAGCCACACTCCGCCACCGCAGCGCACCGTTTGCCCATCGATCATGATTCGGTCGAAGGCAGGGGCCGTCAGTTGAACGACCAAGCCGTCGAATCCGCTTTCGCGAACCAGGAGGTTGGAACCCCCACCGAGAATCCGGACCGGAATCGAATCGGTAGCCGCCAGGGACAACAGTTGTTGCAATTGCGCCTCATCGGCGGGCTCGGCAAAGTAGCGAGCGGCCCCACCGATGTGCAATCGCGTGAACGGAGCGAGTGGGACGTTTTCACGTACGTGGCTTAGAAATGCGTCGCGGGGCATGTCCGGCACCTGCGTTCCCTCGCTGAAAAATGCTTGGTTATCGACGTAGTGGCAATGCCTCCGACGCCTTCCGGATCAACTCCTTCACCCGGCGAGGAGTCTGAAGTCCGGTAAGTGAAAAACGCTTCCAACCATTCTCACTCTCCGAGAAAACAACGATCTGCGGAAGGGTCTTCCCTTGCATGACCTGGTCGGCGAGTTCGGGGTGTGCGTCTTTGTCCAACTGAGTGTAAACGACTTCCTGAAGCTCGCCAGCCTTCTTCATCGACTCGATCGTGTCGATTTTCATGGTCTTGCACGCCGGGCACCATTCTGCCCCGACCAACACCACCAAAGGCTTCTTCTCTTCTTGTGCTTTTCGGTACGCCGCTTCGTAAGACAGCGGTGCCTCCGCTTCATCGCCTCCCTGACCAAACAAAACCGCAACCAAAGCCAAAGTCGCAATGCTGAGCATTTTCTGACCTACTCCCTTTCTTGGTAAACCATCACTCCTTCAGGTGACCCGTTTCCGTCGGGCTCTCACGATCGACCCACCTGCAGGATTCGATCCCACCCTGTCCCGAAACCCAACCAAGCCTTTTCAGTCGGTTGGTAAACTTTTCGGATTGGGCAAAGTCGAACGACGAACGATAAGGCGGGTCAGTATAGAGGGGGCTGCGCGAGGAGCAACCGCGTCAGGAACCCCCCTTTGCTAGCATCGAAATTTTTTCGGGGGCGGTTTGAGGAGAATCGGAACTCCTACCCCGACTCTTGGACGGCCCCTTGGACCAATCCCTAAAACCGTTAAGTCTCGATCTGAACGATAGTTAAACACCAGGGAGAAGACGCGAGCCGAGGCGCGAAGGTCGCATGGAAAGTCGACCGAGAGACGATTGTCAAGGTGAAAAAAAAGCTTTCCAAAACCGCTTTCTTGAGGTGCCGTGGCCCCAAAATCGCCCCCGGCACGCGGAGTCAAACACCTGGACTCCGTCCAGAAACCCAAACCCAAACCCAAACATACGAGGGATAGGGCAGTTCCCCGGTTAGTCGACGACTTTGGCGTCGATCCATTTCATGAGGCTGCGAAGCTTTTGCCCCACCTGTTCGATAGGATGCTTTCGCTCCAAACGCCGCGATGCCTTGAAGGCCGGGGCACCGGCTTTGTTCTCGAGAATCCATTCCCGGGCAAACTGGCCGGTTTGGATCTCCCGAAGGATTTTCTTCATTTCAGCCTTCGTTTGATCGGTGATGATTCTCGGACCTCGCGTGTAATCGCCGAATTCCGCGGTGTTGGAAATGCTGTAACGCATGTAATTCAGGCCGCCCTGATACAGCAGGTCGACGATCAACTTGAGTTCGTGCAAGCACTCGAAGTAAGCCATTTCCGGCTGGTATCCCGCCTCAACAAGGGTTTCGAACCCCGCCTTAACCAACTCGCTGACTCCGCCGCAAAGAACCACTTGCTCGCCAAAAAGGTCGGTTTCGGTCTCTTCCGCGATCGTGGTTTCAATGACTCCCCCCCGCGTTCCACCGATACCCTTGGCATAAGCCAGGCCCTGCTTTTTCGTGGTGTCGCTGGCACCTGCTCCGAGAGCGATCAAACACGGGACCCCACCACCCTTGACGTATTCGCTCCGAACCAGGTGTCCGGGGCCCTTGGGAGCGACGAGCAGTGCATCGACCCCCTTCGGTGGCTCGATCTGCCCAAAATGGAGGTTGAACCCATGCGAACACATCAACACGTTTCCAGGGGACAGGTTGGGTTTGATGTGGGAACGGAACAGATCCCCTTGGACCTCATCGGGGAGCAGGACATTGACGATATCCGCTTTCTTCGTGGCTTCATCGATCTCCATGGGCTGAAACCCGTGGCTGACTGCCAAATCGTAGTTCTTGCTCCCAGGACGCTGGCCGATGATGACCTTGCAACCGCTGTCTCGAAGGTTTTGGGCTTGGGCGTGCCCTTGCGAGCCGTAACCCAAGATGGCAATCGTCTTGTCCTTCAAGTGGGAAAGATCCGCGTCGTTGTCGTAATAAATCGTGGCAGGCATAATGGTTTCTGTTTAGCTGGGATAGGTAAGACGGCTTATTCCATCGGGGAACTATGGGTTTGATTGGCGGCGAGATCCTCGTCGCTCAACGTGTCGGGATTGCTCCCTCGCACCATGGCGATTCGCCCCGTTCGAACCAACTCGGTGATTCCATAGGGACGCATTCGTTCAATGAAGGCTTGAACCTTGCTTTCACGCCCGGAAATCTCGATCATTAACTCTTCGGGACCAACGTCCACGATTCGCGCTCGAAAAATGTCGACCAGTTCTCGTATTTCGCTTCGCAACGCCCCAGTGGGAGCGCGGACCTTGATAAGCATCAAGTCCCTTTCCACGTAGTCGTTGGCGCTGATATCCTGGACCAACACCACGGTCACGATTTTCTCGAGTTGTTTGCGGACTTGCTCGAGGATACGATCGTCCCCTCGCACCACAAACGTCATCCGGGAGAGGCCTGCATTTTCGGTTTCGCCAACCGCCAGCGAATCGATGTTGTAACCTCGCGATGCCAGCATGCCGGAAATGTGCGCGAGCACCCCCGGAACGTTTTGTACGATGGCGGAGATTACGTGCCTCATTGGTTCTTCACTCCCTAGTGGATTCATCGCGACACTTCGTGGATCCTCGCAAGGTTTGCAAAGCTCGCTTTCGGGCCGAATCATAGAGGCAAGAGCACGTTTCCTCAAGAGAGTCGCATGCAAACCCGGGTGAACGAAGCATCTACTGGACGAGAACCACTCACGGGTTACGAACTGATCGATTTCGGTCGCGGGCGAAAACTCGAATCCTTCGGCGGTATCCTCGTCGACCGCCCGTGCCCTGCCGCCATTGGCTTTGCCACGCAGACTAGTCTTTGGGAATCAGCAGAGCTAATTTACGAGACGCCCCCGGATTCAGGTTGCGGTTGGAGAACATTGCAGGGGTGTCCGCCTTCGCGGTCCTCTTGGATGGTGGAGTTGCGGTCGTGGCCCCGGGCCTACTCGCTGCGATTGATCGTCCGCGTTCAATCGACTGGGCAACTGGGCCTGTTCCCCGAACACTGGCAGCAATGGACTTGGTTGGATGATCGAATCTCCCGATGGCGCGGCGCGAACGAAGAAAACATGTCGCCCGTCCGAGCTCCGCGCGTCTTGCACCTGTTCGCGTACACGGGGGCAACCACCCTCGCACTCGCTGCGATGCAAGCCGAGATTACTCATGTCGATGCGATGCAATCGGCGGTGGACTGGGCTCGCGAAAATGCCCGAGCCAGCAACCTGTCGGAGTCTCCCATCCGCTGGATCGTCGACGACGCTCGCAAGTACGTCGCACGCGAAGGCAGACGGGGGAAAAAATACGATTTGATCTTGCTCGACCCCCCAAGCTACGGCCACGGCCCATCGGGACGAGCATGGGCGATCCAGCGCGACCTGGAACCCCTGCTCTTGGCCTGCGCGGAATTGGTAGAGCCCGACGGCATCGGGCTCGTACTGACTGGCCACAGTCCCGATGTCGATCTCCAAAGCCTGCGCGATGCGCTGGCCGGTTCGGCGGGCCAGCGTTGGGAGTATCTCGAAACAGAGACCGCCGAACT
This sequence comes from Planctomycetota bacterium, assembly GCA_046306195.1. Taxonomy (GTDB): domain Bacteria; phylum Planctomycetota; class Planctomycetia; order Pirellulales; family Pirellulaceae; genus JBKCUI01. The sequence goes on from JBKDXO010000179.1 coordinate 27,344, forward strand.
GCGGGATCGGGCCGGTCGCGAATTGAATTGCGGTTATGTTGCCCGTTTTTTTCCAGATTCTCCCATAGGTCCCAGCAGTTCGGGGTAAAATTTCTAGGGGTTATCTCCCCGCAAACAGACACGCCAGGATTCGAGGAAGGGCAATGGAAAAGGCAGTGGTGATCTACGATGGTGAGTGCAAATTTTGCATTCGCCAAATCGCTCACCTGCGCCGGTTTGATTCTGCCGGGAAACTTCGGTATGTCTCGCTTCACGATCCTCAAGTCGCGATCGATTATCCGGACCTGAGTTACGATCAACTCATGGACCAAATGTGGATCGTTGATCCCCAGGGTGGACGACACGGCGGAGCATACGCCCTGCGTTATCTCTCTCGCGCCCTTCCCTGGCTCTGGCCTGTGGCACCCATGATGCACCTGCCAGGTTTGATGCCAGTCTGGTGTTGGATCTATCGCCAAGTTGCCCAGCGTCGATACCAGATCGCAGGGCGGCACTGCGAGGAAGGTACCTGCTCGCTGCATGGGACCAAGCCCTCGACCGCCCCCCGCTAGAATCGGTGCGGACACGCAAGATCCTCAACAATCTGTGATTATGCCCCTGATCATTTGCTAGCACAGGCGGATCGGGACCCGTTCGATTCCGTCTTGGTTTTTGGCACCCTCTTTTGGTATCGTCCCTTCATCTCGAAGGAACGAGATCTCGCGAATCAGCGAATGCTGGACTCGGAACCAAGGATTGGGAAGGAAACGAGGAGATGCCAAAGGCGACCAGTGCCCTATCGAACGTGCATATTCGATGGATGATTCGGCGAGACATGCCGTCGGTGCTCGGAATTGAGAACGAGAGCTTCGAGTTTCCGTGGACCGAGGAAGAGTTTATCCGCTGCCTTCGGCAACGAGACTGCATCGGCATGGTGGCTGAGTGGGCAGAACAGGTCGTGGGGTTCATGATTTACGAGTTGCACCGCACTCGCATCCACATTCTCTCCTTCGCGGTACACCCCGATTATCGCCGCCAGTCGATCGGCTCGGCGATGATGGAAAAATTAGCGTCCAAACTCGCATACCAACGCAGAAATCGGATCGTTCTCGAGGTGCGGGAAACCAACCTGGATGCGCAGCTTTTCTTCCGAAGCCTCGGATTTCGAGCAACAGGTGTACTCCGCAACTTCTACGAAGATTCCACTGAGGACGCGTTCCTGATGCAGTATCGGACCGCGGAAATCGAGGAGTTCCAAACCGAGAGCTCTCGTCCTTGGGAACGCCGCACGGGCTGAACGGAACGGTGGCATCGACATGACTCGACATGTTCTGTTTCGAGCCAAGCGGTTCGATGTCGAAGCCGTTCACGAGCGACTCCCCGATGGGGTCATGCTCGAGCGGCACATCATCCGCCACCCGGGCGCGGTGGTGATCTTGCCTCAACTCGATGACGACCACATCTGCATGATCCATACCTACCGAGTAGCGATCGATCGATGGCAGTTGGAGTTGCCTGCGGGAACCCTCGACAAAGGGCTTCCACCAGGGGAAATGGCCAAGCTTGAGTTGCTGGAAGAGACGGGATACCGCGCCAGCCACTGGATGCACATTCACACCTTTGCAATGTCACCAGGGATCCTGGACGAAAAGATGCATTTCTATGCGGCGACCGGGCTGGTCGATGGCAACCCGGAGCGAGAACCCGGCGAACAGATGGAGAATCGCATTTTGAGCTGGGGAGACGTCGATCGACTTTTGCGAGACCACAAAATCATCGATGCCAAGACGCTCGTCGCCCTTCTCTGGTACATGCGGTATCGGCAATATGCCTGAGCGTTCCTCGAACTTGGAGATCCATCGCGATCGCAGCGCCAGTCGCCTCTCGCATCCGGTGCTCGGAATCGCGATGGAGGCCGCGTTCCAGGGTGCCCGGCGGTTGGTCGATGCCTTTCAAACCGAGGTGGACATTTCGGTCAAGGGAGCGGCCAACTTCGTTTCGTCGGCGGATCTCGCGGCCGAGCAGGCCATTGTCTCGACGATTCGGGATCGATTCCCCGAGCACGCGATTATCTCCGAGGAAAGTCATCGCGACCGTGCAGACGCCGAGTCCCTGTGGGTGATCGATCCACTCGACGGCACGAGCAATTTCCTGCACGGTATTCCTCATTTCGCCGTATCGATCGGCTACTACGAGCGAGGTCGTGGCAAGATCGGCGTGGTCTGCAACCCGATCACTTCGGACTGGTACGCAGCGATCGACCAGCAGGGGGCTTGGCATAACGGAATTCGGATGGTCGTGAGTCGTTCGGAGCGTTTGAACCAAGCGATGATCGCGTGCGGTTTTTACTACGATCGCGGGAAGATGATGGAAGCGACGCTCGCGACACTCGCGGACCTATTCCGAGCGGAGATCCATGGCATACGTCGATTCGGTGCCGCAGCGTTGGATATCGCGAACGTCGCTTGCGGCCAGTACGAAGCATTTTTTGAATACCGGCTAAGCCCGTGGGACTACGCGGCAGGAGCGATCCTGTTGCAGGAAGCGGGCGGGCGAATTACCGACTGCTCTGGGTATCCTTTACCTCTAGGGGCTCCGAGCAGCGTTTGCGCTACCAACGGTTTCTTGCACCCAGCATTGCTCGAACAACTCGGCCGGCATCTGCGGAATTTCGAATTGGACGAGACACACTGACCTAAGCGAAACGCCGGATCAGCAGGACACACTGTCGAGTACTCGTCCACCCGGATGCTCGCGCATCTCGACTAACATCGACCCAGTTTCTGATACTTGGCAATCGCTGATTGAATCGATCGGAAGACCTCTTCTTCGGGACGAGCCCCGTCGATGGCTTCGAGCTTCCCTTGCTTGGTGTAGTACTCGATCAACGGCGATGTCTGGGTACGGAAGACCCTCAATCGCTCGCGAATGGTTTCGTAGTTGTCGTCCGCTCGCCCGTCGGTCTCGGCTCGCTTCAGTAACCGCTCGACCAGAATCTCCTCATCCACTTGCAGATTGAGTGCCACATCAAGGGGACGATGATGCTCGACCAAGTAATCGTCGAGCATTTGGGCCTGGACCATCGTACGGGGAAACCCGTCGAACAAGGCGCCGCGTTGGCAGTCGTCGCTTTGCAATTTTTGAGCAACGATCCGCATGACCAAGTGGTCCGGTGCGAGTTTCCCTGCATCGATGTAAGAAGCCAACCAGCGGGCCAGGGCTGAATCCTCACGCATGACGTCGCGCAGCATTTCGCCGGTCGAGAGGTGCGGAATACTCAGCATCTCGACGAGTCGACGGCACTGCGTTCCCTTGCCAGCTCCTGGTGGGCCGATAAAAACAATCATCATGATGTCGGCCCTTTCATAGGAGAGGAGGAATCGACCAACGTACGACGACCGACTGCGGCTAGGACTCCAGGAGTCCCTTGTAGTTGCGCATGAGGAGGTGGCTGTCGATCTTTTGAATCAAATCAAACGCCACACTCACCGCGATCAGCAATCCGGTCCCTCCATAAAACGCGGACACGCTGTAGGAAACGCCAAACTGCGAACTGATGATCGACGGAACGATCGCGATGACCGCCAAAAATGCGGCGCCCACATAGGTGATGCGGACCATCACCTTCTCCAAGTAATCCGCGGTCCGCTTGCCGGGCCGATAGCCTGGAATGAACGCCCCGGAATCCTGCAAGTTCTGGGAAATCTCCTTCGGATTGAACATGATCGAGGTCCAGAAGAAGCAGAAGAAGAAAATCAACAACACGTACAGCAGGTTGTACATAAAGGACGAGCCGCTATTGAACATCGCGGCCATCTGCTGGCTAAAGGAAGACAACGCTCCGAGGAATCCTTCGCTGCCGGCAAAGTTGGTCGCTAAGGCGCCGAACAACATCCCAGGAATCAACAAAAAGCTGCTTGCGAAGATGATCGGCATGACCCCGGACTGATTGATCTTGAGCGGCAGAAACTGCTTGGTTCCACCAAAAACCCGTCGCCCGCGAACATGCTTGGCGCTCTGCATTTGGATCCGCCGCTGAGCCATCGTGATAAAGACCACCCCGAAAACCACGGCGATAAACAATCCCGCCAGGACCACCAAAACATCGGGGCCGATCGAGGAATTGGTGTCCCCGCTCAACGACGTAGTGACGCTCTGCCGCAAATCCCACAACGCTCGCGGCATCTGAGCAAGAATCCCGGCCATGATGAGCAGCGAAATGCCGTTGCCGATCCCGTACTCATCGATCTGCTCTCCGAGCCACATCAAGAACATCGATCCAGCCGTCATGACTGCGACCGCGGTGATTTGCCAACCCAGTGCAAGCTTGCTGCTGTTCTCGGCAAAGAATTGCGAGGAAACAGGGTTGTTGTCGGCTGCGTTGACAGTAAAGCTAAGATAAACCCAACTTTGGAGGACGCACAGGATCACTGTCAAATAACGAGTGTACTCGTTGATCTTCTTGCGACCTGCAGCACCCTCCTTGCGAAGGTCCTCGATCGGCTTCCAAACCGTACCGAGCAATTGAAATATGATCGACGCGGAGATGTACGGAGCCAGTCCCAAACCGAAGATCGTCAAGGTTCTCAGATCGGTCGCCGAGAAGACCGCTACTTTGTCCATGAAGTTTTTGAACTCGCCGGACAGAGCCATGCTGGAGTCCAACACGGGCAGCCGAACGTGGTAGCCGATCCGGTAAACGGCCAGCAAGAACAGCGTCAGAAAGATCTTTTGCCGAAGTTCGGGAATGGAAAAAACCATTCGAAGTTTTTCAAACATAGTGCGACTTTCTTGTCGAACGCAACGCGTGAAGACCGCTTCCTGAAATGAGGATGGCCGATTGTGCCTCGCGAGCTCAACCGGCCATCATTGTTTCTCATGTTGTTTCCGATGCCTAGCCCTTTGCCTTCAAATCCGCCACCCTTTGTTTCGGTGTGCGTTTGGCGCGGGTAACAGTAACGGTTCCGCCGGCCGCCTCGATTTTCTGCCGGGCCGACTCGCTGATGCGGGTGACCACGAATTTGAGCTTCTTGGTGACTTCGCCGTCGCCCAGAATCTTCAATTCGTCGAACCGGACCTTGACCAGTCCTTTGTCCCGGATGGCCGAGGGGGTGACTTCATCGCCAGCATTGAAGGCGGAATCGATTTCCCCGACGTTGATACCAACGACTTCGACAGCGAAGTTAGTGTTAAACCCTCGCTGCGGAGTTCGCATGTAGATCGGGGTATCCCCCCCGTTGAACATGGGGTGCCTGCTGTAGCCGCTGCGGGACGTATGTCCCTTGCTGCCACGACCGGCGGTCTTGCCGGTTTTGCTACCGACACCGCGTCCGATTCGCTTGCGGGGACGGTTCTTGACGATCCCGTCGTTGACTTCATCTAAGTTCATGACAGACTCACCCCTCGTAATCGTTCGACATCCTCACGAGTCCTCAACTGGGACAACGCATCGAACGTCGCTTTGATCAACACTGTTGGATTATTGGATCGGAAACTTTTCGTCAGGATATCTTGGATCCCGAGCGCTTCGCAGACAGAGCGGACCGCTTGACCTGCGATGATCCCGGTCCCGGGGCTGGCGGGCATGAGGAGCACGTGGGCAGCACCAAAGCGGCCGCTGACCTTGTGGGGGATCGTGCCGTTGACGATCGGGACATGGATCATAGCCCGCATGGCGGCCTTTTGAGCTTTCGCCACACTCGGTGGTACTTCGTTGGCTTTGCCGTACCCATACCCGACCTTGCCGCGGCCATCTCCGACAACGACGAGGGCAGCAAAGCTGAATCTGCGGCCCCCTTTCACGACGGCCGCACATCGCTTGATCTTGAGGACGCGATCGATACTCGCGTCACCCTGGGTTCCTTCTACGTTTGTATTCGCCACGCTTGTGTTTGCTCCCAATCGTTAAAAGTCGAGCCCAGCTTCGCGAGCCGCTTCGGCAAAAGCTGCAACTCTCCCATGATACTTGTACGGGCCTCGGTCGAGTGCCACATGCTTGATCCCAGCCTTGATCGCACGCTCGGCGAGGATCTTGCCCAACGCCGCTGCCGCGGTGCAGTTCCCGCCGTAGCCAACTTGGCCCTTGAGTCCCTTCTCCGACGAAGAGACCGAAACGAGAGTCTTGCCGATCGTGTCGTCGATCACTTGGCAACGGAAATTTTGAAGCGATCGATACACGCACAAACGGGGGCGCTCGGAGGTCCCGCGCACCCGCTTTCGCACTCGAAACGAGCGCCGCTGGCGTTGACCATCGACAACTTTGCGAATGTCCACAATGAATACCTCTAGGAAAAAACCTACGATTAAGTTGCGCTCTTGCCCGGCTTGAGTTTGATCTGTTCGCCGACGTAGCGAACCCCTTTGCCCTTGTAAGGCTCAGGCTTTCGGAGCGATCGGACATGGGCTGCGAATTGACCGACCGCTTGCTTGTCGCAGCCAGACACGTTGATGTGCGTTTGATCGGGACAGGTCACCGTCAATCCCTCAGGAATGGGAACTTGGAGTTCGTTGGCGTAACCAACCCGCAAATTCAAAGCCTTCCCCTTGATGGAGACGACGTAGCCGACGCCGATCACTTCCAACTTCTTCTCGTACCCATTCTTGACGCCGAAAACCATGTTGTTGATTAAGGCGCGGGTCAAACCATGAACCGCACGGGGGAATCGGTCGTCCGAGACCCGGGATACCAACAACTCCTTGCCAGCCTGGTCGAACTCCACGCTAACTTCATCGCGGTGCGTGTAGCTCAGCTTGCCCTTGGGGCCTTCGACGTGAATAGTCTGACCATCGATCGCGACTTTCACGCCATCGAGGACAGGTATCGGCTTCTTTCCAATTCGTGACATGTATCCAACCTAAATTCTGTTTTTTTGGAATGTTTGAAACGAGCTTGATTCAATCTCGTCAGTCTTCCGTCAGCTAGCGACCGTCGCTAGCAAACTTCACACAGTACTTCCCCACCGAGCTTGTGCTGGCGTGCTTCGCGGTCGCTGAACACTCCTCGGGAGGTGCTCACGATGGAAATGCCCAGTCCATTCAAGATCGGCTTGAGTTCACCGCACTTCGCGTACACACGTCGTCCGGGTTTGCTAACTCGTTTCACCGTCGAGATGATCTTCTCGCCGTTCGGACCGTACTTGAGTTCGATGCGGAGAATTTTCGACGGAGCCGCTTCAACCTCGGAGTAATCCCAGATGTAGCCTTCCCGCTTCAGTACGTCCGCAACATTCTTCCTCAGTTGCGACGAAGGTACATCGACGTAGGGTCGTTCGATCCGAATGGCGTTTCGGATGCGAGTCAGCATGTCAGAAATAGGGTCGTTGATCATTGTAGGGTTGCCTTACTCTTACCAGCTTGATTTCCGAACACCAGGGATCAGACCTTTGTCTGCCAGTTGGCGAAAACAGATCCGACAAATGCCGAATTTCCGGTAGACCGCCCTGGGACGCCCACACAGTTTGCAGCGATTTTCCCGGCGCGTGGAAAACTTCGGCTCGCGATTCGCCTTTGCGATCTTGCTTTTACTTGCCACAGGTCAATTCTTCCGATGGAGACTAGGAAACTGGAGGTTCTATTGGGTCGACGGCCGCAGCCGTGGACTACGCGGATTTCTTCTTGGGGGCACGGAACGGCATTCCGAACATCTCGAGCAACCGTCGGGCATGCTCATCGGTCTGGGCCGTAGTCACGATACTGATGTTCAAGCCCTGCGCTTTCGCGAACTTGTCTCCCGTCAATTCCGGAAACACGAGCCACTCACCCAGTCCCATGGAGTAGTTGCCGTGTCCGTCAAAGGCGGTGCGGCTGACGCCGCGGAAGTCGCGAACGCGGGGAAGCACGATGCTGATGAGGCGGTCGAGAAATTCGTACATCCGCTCGCCCCGCAACGTCACTTTGCATCCGATCGCTACGCCCTCTCGGAGTTTGAAACCGGCGATCGACTGCCGGGCGAGGGTCAACACGGGCTTTTGACCAGTGATCTCCCCCATCGCTTCCGCAGCGAGTTCCAAAAATTTCTTATCCTGCATGGCTTCGCCGACCCCCATGTTGACGGAGATCTTCTCCACTTTGGGAATGGCGAACACATTCGCGATCCCGAGTTCTTCACCCAAGGTCTTCTGAATGTTTTCGTAATAGTGTTGTTGCAATCGCGGCGCCATCGTTCTTCGCCCTTATCCCATCATCAAGAC
>JBKDXO010000180.1:0-5703 GCA_046306195.1 Planctomycetota bacterium
TTCACATTTTTTGCATGATTTCGATCTGGGGTTTGTTGTGGGGGTGGGGGGTGGTTTTGTTGGGGGCTCCCCTGGTAATTTGACACGACTCGCGACTGCCGCTGCTGGAGGTGCCTCCGACACGATCCTCCAACTCCAACAGCACGAAGTCCGAATATCCCGATCGCTGCAACCGCCAACCGGCGGTCAAGCCTGCGATCCCACCCCCGACAATCGCGACCGGAACTTCGTTCCACTCGCGGATCGCTGCGATACTCGCACCGTGGTCGCGCAGTCGGTGTCCAGTCTCGAAATCGGGACTGAGCAAATCGCCTTCGATCTCAGCGGTCTCGGTCTTGGAACACCCGGCGAGCGTTGCCGCCGAGAGCCCCAGCAACGATCCGATCAACTCGCGGCGACTAATCGTACCCATACCACTCCTCGTCGTAGTACCGCACCAAGACCTGATTGTCCAAGCGATTGACGTCGGAGTCCAAGCGAGGAATATCTCGCGGCAAGACGAACAGATGCTGCAGATTGCCGTTACTCAAGAATCGAAGCTGGTCAGCGGCCAGCGGCAGATGAAAGGATTCGACATTCGGCTGGGTGAGACTCGCCAGGGCGTATCCCCAGATACCGAACGACGGGACGGTAGTATGGAATGGGCGAACATGAAAGCCGACCGATTCCAGCGTCTTCACCACACACCAATACGATTTGGGAGCGACCAGCGGCGAGGTGCATTGAATGCTGACCAGCGCGTCCGGATGCACTTTGTTTTTCAGCTTTCGGAAGAAATGGCTCGTATACAGTTTTCCGACCGAGAAGTTGCTCGGATCGGGAAAGTCGATGATGACGGCGTCGAAGGGATCTGCGGTTTCATTGATCCAAACAAACGCATCTTGATTCCTGACTTGGACTCGAGGGTCGAGCAGCGCGGAGTTGTTGAGCTGCACCATGGGCGGGAAGCTCTTTGACAATTGCGTTACCTCTGGATCCAGATCGACCAGCAGCACCTCGCGCACGCTCGGGTACTTGAGGATTTCTCGCACGGCGAGCCCATCGCCGCCTCCCATGACCAGGACCCGCTCGGGTGGGCGGGGGCCGAGCATCGCTGGGTGGACAAGCGCTTCGTGGTACCGGTACTCATCGATCGAATTGAACTGGAGATGGCCGTTGAGATACAGCTGAAAACCCCCTCGTTTGTTCGTGATCGCGATCCGTTGATAGGGAGAATGGACCGTGTGGATGACGTTTCCACCGAGCGAGCTTTCTTCGGCCAACAGGGTCAATTGATCCGCTTTGAGCAGCGCGATCCCGAGCAGGACGAGCACGATCGCTGCGCGCCAGCGAAGGCTCGCCACATGCCGAGGAGTCAGGAGCGGGAGAAGCAGAAACGTGCTCCACAACCCGACACACGCGTTCAGGGCTCCGAAGACGAGCGATGTTCGGACCAACCCCAGGTAGGGCACGAACAGGAGCGGGAACAGGAGCGACGCGATCAGGGCACCAATGTAATCGAATGCCAGAACCTGCGAGATCAGGTCGCTGAAATCGAGGTGTTCCTTCAGGATTCGCATCAAGAGGGGCAACTCAAGTCCAACAAAAACGCCGATGGTGAACACCATCCCGAGCAACAGCGGTCGGAACCAGTCGACCCACGGAAAAACGATGAAAAGCAACGGCGCGGAAATCCCACCCAGCAGGGCGAGCGCCAGCTCGATTTCGATGAAGGTCCGGGCCAGTTGACGCTCCACGTAACGCGACAACCACGCACCCACTCCCATCGCGGACAGATACGTGCCGATCACCAACGAGAACTGGGTGACCGAATCCCCCAAGACGTAACTGGCCAGGGTGCCAGCCAACAATTCATAGATGAGTCCACAAATCGCGATGACCAGGACATTCAGGTAGAGCAGGAACAGCGGCGCACGATTCAGCATCGATTGCGTTAGCCCAGAATCGATGCTGCGATAATGACGGAGATCCCCAGCACGATCGCTCCAACGATGATGGCGAGGGCGGTATTGTGCTCATCGACGATCTCCTTGGTGATCGAAAAACGTGTGAGTTTTTCCATCAACAGGATCGCCAGAAACAGAATCACAATCCCGAATACGGAAAAGATCCCTGCCGCAATGAAGTGGTATCCGAGCGACTCGGACCTGGCTTCGCTGACCAATGTCTCCAGTTGCGCTATGGGCGCCAGGCAGCGACCACCGAACGAAAGCAATTCCAACATCACTTACCTCCTCCCCAAAACCCACCTGAAGTACGGCCGTACGATGTGCCGCGATTGTAAAAATAGGACCCCGACCTGTTTGACGACGTCATGCTCGGTGTCTTCCAACCGTTGTATGCCGCGAATGCAAACCATCCGCAAACCAAGATGCCGATCAACAGATAGCAATTAAATGTTGTGTTCATCGCTTCCTCTTCTCGACCTCTTAACTCTCGCCATAGGGACTGTAATCGCTGTTCCGCCAGCGCTGTCTCTCAAAAGAATGCACATACAGTAACACACACGCCGGAAACGCGGTGACGAGCCCAATACCGAGGATCAAAAATAAGATATCTGGGCGTTTCGCGGGTTGAAGCCAGCTTGCGAGCAGGTACGTCGCGTTCAGGATGAGGATGAATGCGATGTAGCTGAAGAGAAACCGGACTCCCATCTTTGGCGCAGGTTGAATCGCGCCGACGCCGAAGGGTCTCCGAAGATCGTCTCGACCAAAGGCTTGCTTGACTTCGTCGACCGTCACGTAGGTTCCATGGGAGACAGTGGACTCGATGTTGGATTTTCCTTGCCCAAAGGAAATCGTTTCCTCGACCGACAGCATGTTGGGAGGGGCGATGTAATCGGCGGTCTGCGATCGTTCGCCGATTTGGACACGCCACGGGAATTCACCAAGAACGTGGCTGACGGTCGCATCCCCACGATCGTACAGTCGATAGGCATCAGCCTTGTAGTTGATCGTGGTGAGCGGTTGAGTTTTTCCCGGAAAGTCGATTTGCTGGACAAAGGACCAGTGGTTGTCATCGGTTTTCACCAGCCAACGAAAACGGACTTCCGGGTTGTAGAGCAGGTATTCCGTCCAGTAGTAACTGACACCTTGGTAGAGAACGAAGCGCTGCATGAAACCGATGACGGTATATTCATGCCCGAATAATTTTCCTTTGGATCCCAACGGCAAGACCGGTTGGGTTTTTGGCTTCTTCTTGAGAGTTTCGAGGTAGGTCAAGTTGCCTTGGCTGGCGTCCAACAGCGCATTGCAGTTGGGACAGGTGACGCGCAGCGTTTCGTCCGGCGCGAACAACTGGAGTGCCCCGGCGCACTTGGGGCAATTGACTTGCAAGCCCTGGACTGCGATGCCCTTGGCCGGTCCGAGTTCCGATTGCGGCTTGATCCCCAAGGCGTCGAGCGTGATGAGTTGTCCGAAATAGAACTTGGGTTCATCGCCACCGAAGTCGAGGGTGCCGATGGAACCGGCCTCGGACTTGAGGTCGACATAGGGATGAGCCAGTGCAGCGCGCACCGACCACGGGATTTCCCCTTCGGCCCCTGCGACCGTAGCGGTTGCTTTTTCGGTGACCTGAAGCGATTCCTCGCGTACCGAAAAAGTTTGCCCCAGCTCAATCGCGTCGAAGTGGGCTAGAGGCGAATCCGACTTCAGTTTGCGTTCGAACATCAAATAGAGTTTGCCTTGCGCTTCTGCCAGCCAGCCCCATCGCTCACCGGGAAAAGTCAGGTACCATTCGTTCCAGATCGCTCCGGAGGGATGCTGATATTGAACACGACCGGTGATGGAAAAGGCTTTGTTGTGATACGTGCCGCTCATTCCGATCGTCAAGGGCGAGTTGAGATCGACCACGTCGGCAATCTTGCCATGGTCCTCTGGCTTCTTGTCTCCCCGAGCAACCACCGATCGACAGAAATCGCAAACGCTCACGAGCGAGTTGCTGACTTGAAACGTTACGGGTCCGCCGCAGGCAGGACACGCGGCGACTCGCATCCTCATCGTGTCGACTCCCACTGCGAGGCATTCGTGGAGGAAAGACCTGTCGCGGAACGATCTCTGCGAACTCCGCGAGGAATCACAAGGACATCGCAGTGCCCGGCTCCCAACTCCCGTTGAAACATCGCTTCATAGGGCCATTCCGGCAGGTCGCGGCAGCACACCAGATTGAAGGTCGCCGTCCCAAACTCGGGGTACGTGTGGCAAGCCAAGTGCGATTCGCTGAGCAAATACAACCCGGTAACTCCTCCCTCTCCGGGAAAAGGATGCCATCGCGGTTCGCCGACCACGTGCAGGAGCAAATCCCGAATGATCGCTTCGCACAATCGCTGCATGGTCGCCAAGTCTCGCAACCGATCCGGGATGCAATCCAAGGCATCGACGATCCATTCGCAGCCAATGTTCTTGCAGGTCGATTCGTAGGCGTTGTTCTGCATCGTGCATACTCCGAAGCGGTCTGGGAATCGGTCCAGTGAATTATGTGACCGGTGGAGGAGGCGGCACAACGGGAGGAGGTGGGGGTGGTGCCTGGAAGTACCCGGCCAGCTGCGGAACGTCTCGAGCCATTTGCCAAGCGGGCATGCCTGCGGTCCACACCATCGTGTCGGCCCTCAATTCCGCGCGCCCGATCGCTTCGATCATTTGCTGCCCGCTGAACGGTCCGAGCGTTTGCCCTTGATGCGCGACATGCCAGAGGCTGGGTGGCAGGGAAACGGCTGGAGCGGGTGCTACTGCCCCTGTCATCGGCATTCCGCCCATCGGTATACCACCCATCGGTATACCACCCATCGGCGCCATGCGGTTGGCCATGGCAAGCCCGATTCCGAGTCCCAATCCTTCGGCGGCTCCGCCGCCAGCGGGGTTGGCTGCGGCGGTGGTCATCGCTTCCCCGATCTGATATTGCTGGAATCGATTCATGTCGCCGATGACCTTCATCTTGGTGCTCAGATCGAGCGCCTTCTCGACTTCGTCGGGCAACGAGATATTCACGATCATCAATTGCGGAAGTTCGAGCCCGTACTCGTCGTCGATCCGTTCTTGGACTTTCTTTTGAAGCTCGGATGCGAGTCTACGGTAGTTCGACGCAAAATCGAGGGCGGCGATTTCCGATGTGCCGAGCATATCGCTCAACGACTCGATGATGATTGCGCGAACCAGTTCGGTCACTTCGTCGGTCGAAACGACGGCACCGGTTCCCACGATCTCTGTCAGGAGCGCTTTCGGGTCGACCGCTTTCAAGACATAAGTACCAAAGGCTCGAACGCGGATCGGGCCGAACTCTGGGTCTCGGAGGATGATCGGGTTGGGAGTTCCCCACTTCAGATCGATCACTGGCCGCGTATTGACAAAGTAAACCTCTGCCTTGAAGGGGCTGTTGAATCCGTACTTCCATCCCTTGAGGGTGGACAGGATCGGGAGGTTGCCGGTGATCAGATCGTGGGTGCCGGCCTCGAAGATGTCGGCGAGTTTACCTTCGGAGACGAAGATCGCGACTTGGCCAGGACGGACGATCAGTTTGGCTCCGTTCTTGATTTCGTTTTGGTAGCGCGGGAATCTCCAAACGAGCGTATTTCGCGAGTCATCGAGCCACTCGATGATGTCGATAAACTCGCCACGAATTTTGTCGAAAAGCCCCATGGCGTTCAGAACCTTCGCTTCAAAATAAAGTTCGGGGAAAACGTGATTGCAAAGCCGAACTGTCCAGGAT
>JBKDXO010000181.1:0-56824 GCA_046306195.1 Planctomycetota bacterium
TTCAGCACCGCCAGCGATACAGCGTCGATCACGGTCACGGCGGTCAACGACGCGCCGACATTCCTGATGGGCGACGGGAGTATTACGACTGGAATTGGGACAGGTGCGGACCAGGGACGCAGCCTGACAGTCCAACCGGATGGCAAGATTCTGGTCGGGGGATATGCCACGATCGGAACTAATATCGACTTCGCTGTTGCCCGCTACAACCCCGATGGCTCGCTCGACACTTCGTTTGGCTCTGGTGGAGTAGTGACCACCCCGATCGGCACCGGCACTGACTCGGGACGAAGCATCACGCTCCAGGCGGATGGCAAGATTCTGGTCGGGGGACTGAGCAACAACGGCTCTAATGATGACTTTGCGTTGATTCGCTACAACGTCGATGGTTCGCTCGACACCTCGTTCGGGACGGGTGGGAAGGTCACGACTGCGGTCGGCACCAGCACGGACCAAGGCAGAAGCGTTACGGTCCAGCCCGATGGGAAGATTTTGGTCGGTGGGTACAGTTTAGTCGGCGGCGTGGACGACTTCGCGCTGGTCCGGTATAACGCCAACGGATCGCTCGATACAAGCTTTGGCACCGGCGGCAAATTGACCACAGCGATCGGCTCGGGTCTCGATTTCGGGACCAGCGTGATAGTCCAACCGGACGGCAAGATCGTGATCGGGGGTTACTCGATCACTGGCAATTATGACTTCGCGATGATTCGTTATGACGCGAATGGCTCGCTGGACACTGGGTTCGGTAACGGCGGAAAGGTGACCACCACCGTTGGCAGCGGAAATGATTACAGCTTCGGACTCAAGGTCCAGTCCGATGGCAAGCTGGTGCTCGCCGGTTTGGCTTCCGTCAGTGGCACCGACGATGTCTCGCTCGTTCGCTACAACACCGATGGTTCGCTCGATACGAGCTTCGGAACCGGCGGCCACGTAACCACCACGGTCGGCACAGGTAATGAACGAGCCTGGAGTTTGTCAATCCAGTCCGATGGGAAGCTGGTAATTGGCGGCTATGCGACGATTGGCAGTACCGATGACTTCGCCCTCATCCGCTACAACACTGATGGTTCACTCGACACCTCCTTCGGCAGCGGAGGCAAAGTCACGACTGCGATTGGAACCGGCAGCGAGCAGGCGTATGGCATCGTCATCCAGACCGACGGCAAAATCGTCCTCGGGGGTTTCTCCCGGATTGGCTCAACGGATGACTTTGCAGTAGTGAGATACAACTCCGACGGCTCACTTGATACGCGTTTCGATTTGTCAGGTACCCTCGGCGGCAGCATCAACTACACCGAAAACGGCAGCCCAGTGGTGCTCGACGGCAATGTCCAGATTTTTGATGTCGAGCTGAGCAGCAGCAACTTCAGTGGCGCGACCCTGACCCTCGTGCGCAATGGAGGGGCCAACTCGCAAGATCTCTTCTCCGCGACTGGTACCTTGGGCGCACTGACTCAGGGCGGCAACCTTGTCGTCGGCGGGACGACGATCGGCACGGTCACCACCAACAGCGGTGGTACGCTGGTCCTGACGTTCAACAATGCCGCGACCAATGCCCTGGTCAACTCGGCGATGCAGCAAATCGCTTACGCCAATGCCAGTGAAGCCCCGCCATCCAGCGTGCAGGTCGACTGGACCTTCAACGACGGGAACAACGGAGCCCAGGGGACGGGCGGAGCATTGACCACGACCGGCAATATGGTCGTCAACATCACGGCGATCAACGATGCCCCGGTCGCCGCCAATGACACGTTCATCACCGCCGAAGACACCGCAATCACCTTCGACGTGCGGACCAACGACATCGATGTCGACAGCGGGTCGCTCGGTGTGACCCAAATCAACAGCACCGCGATCTCCGTCGGCGGTTCGGTTGCGGTCACCGGCGGCAGCGTCACGCTCAACGCGAACGGCACCCTGACCTTTGCGCCGACCGCCAACTGGAACGGTACTCCTTCGTTCACCTACACCCTCTCCGACGGCAACTTGACGGCGACGGCTACGGTGAATGGTATCGTAACGGATGTCAACAACACGCCCGTCGCAATCGCGGACACAGCCATCGCCATCGAAGCTGGCGGCATCAGCAACGGCACTGCGGGCACCAACCCCACCGGCAACGTTTTGGCGAATGACACCGATGCCGACTTGTGGGACACGAAAACCGTGACCGGTGTCGCAGGAGGTACCGTTGGCAGCGCCACTGGCAACGTCGGCAGTTCGGTGAATGGGAACTTTGGTTCAATCCAAATCGCGGCCGATGGCAGCTACACCTACACCGTCGACAACAGCAACGCAGCGGTCCAGGCCTTGCGAACCTCGAGCAACACGCTGAACGATGTATTCACCTACACCATGCAGGACTCGATCGGTTTGGCCAGTTCAACCCAAATCACGGTAACGATCCAAGGAGCCAACGACGCTCCGAGCGATCTGTCCGGCAGCTTGACCGTAGCCGAGAATTCCAGCAACGGTACGGCAGTGGGGACCGTCACGGGTCAAGATATCGATTCCGGGGAAACCCTCTCTTATTCATTGGTCAATGATGCTGGCGGTCGATTCGCCATCCATAGCAGCACCGGGGTTGTAACTGTCGCCAACGGCAGCATGCTGAACCGTGAAGCTGCCACCAGCCACAGCATTACAGTTCGCGTCACCGACAGCAGTGGTTCCAGCGATGAAAAAGTGATGGCAGTGACCCTCACCGATGTCGACGAATTCGATGTCGGCACCGTCACCGACACAAGCATCCTCAGCAATCACGTTCAAGAAAATGCTCCGATTGGAACCCAGGTCGGAATCACCGCCTCGGCCCTCGATGCCGATGTGACCAACAACACGATCTCGTACTCGCTCCTCCAGGATGTGGGCGGACGATTCGCGATCGACAGCACGACCGGCGTCGTCACCGTCGCCGGCCCCATCGATCGGGAAGTCGTCGGTCCTGTCGGTTCGATCACCGTGCGAGCGAATTCGAGCGACGGCTCGTTTACCGATCAGATTTTTTCGATCGCAATCCTGGACCTGGATGAATTCGATCTAGGACTGATCACCGACGCGGATTCTCTGAGCAATCGCGTCCCTGAGAATGCCCAAAATGGAACCCTCGTCGGGATCACGGTATCCGCCGCAGACCTGGACGCAACCAACAATACCGTTTCCTACACTTTGATCGATGACGCGGGTGGAAGATTCGCGATGGATCCAACGACCGGGGTAGTCACCGTCGCCGATGGCAGCAGGCTGGACTATGAATCGCAGACCAACCACTCGATCGTGATCTGGGCAACGAGCACCGATGGATCGGAGTCGATCCGGTCGCTCTCGATCGATGTCCTCCCAGTCAACGAACGACCGATCGCGCTAGGCGAAGAGTACTCGACGGACTTTGTCACGCCGATCACGATGAAGTTCTCTGAACTTCTCACCAACGATTCTGATATCGAAGGTGATCGCTTGCGGGTGGAAATTGTTTCGATGCCTTTGATCGGAACAATGAGCGTCCTGGGCGAACAGGAACTGGTTTACCAACCGGAATCGAACTTTATCGGCAATGTAACGATCCTTTATACCGTTTCCGATGGTTTCCTCGTCTCGGAAATACAAACGCTGCAGATCGTGGTCACTCGTCCGGCCACCACTGCCGTCGCTCCCCCTGCGGATCGGCCCGCTCCTGCAACAACCGCCGACCCGCAACCTGCCAAAATTGAATTGCCGGCAGCAAAGGTTGAGGTTCCAACCGCGAAACTCGAACCGGCTCGTGCCGCAGTGGAAACTCAACCCACCGAGACAACCGCGCCAAATGCCATCCTGGCAGCACCCATACTTCCCACGGAGAAGGGAAATCCGGATCAAACGAGCAACGAAGATGCCGAAGAATCGGTTGTAGCAGTAATTGGATCCGCGAGAAAGAAGGCAGACTTCGAAGCCAATCAAAAATCCGATTCGGAGAACACCAATTCCGGCGATGACCGAGCGATTAATCAACGCAATCAAAAGGAGTCCTCGATCCAACGCCTGTCGCTTGGATCAGAAATCACCTCCGGTATCCATATTGATTCGGAGCAGACCGTCTTCAATCAATTCATTCCTATCGAAGAACGCGCGTCACTCGAAACTGAAAAACAAGAGTTCGTGTTTAAGAACGCAGCACCCGCGGTCGTGGGAACCGCGATTGGCATCGGTGTGACGTTGCATATTTTGACCACTGCCCAGGTTGGTACTGCCCTGATTTCTCAATCGGGCCTGTTTATGCCTTTGGATCCTCTAACGATCCTTGAGGGATCGTCCAAGGTCAAGAAATCCAATGAGGTTGAGGACCTCCTCTTCGACGTGGCCTCGGTGAAGCAACACGGAGGGAACCGTGAAGCGAATTAACAAAACCTACAAACTCGCGTTCGCTCTTGCGATGGCCTCCACCATACCGGTCCTCGGGTATGTCATGCATGCCTCCTCCGGAGAGAATCGGCGAACCCTTGAGAATCGCATCCTGTCGTGCGAGCAGTTTTCTCTCATCTGCACCCTTTGCCTGCAACGCAATGATTCCGCAATCCTGACGAAATTCTCATCCGACCTGCTCGAAAGAGACAAATCCTTGGCAGGGATCCGCATCACCCGAATCGATGGCAAGAAAGTCTGTGACCTCGGCGACTCGGCAACCCAGAATTTCGAGGATTCCACCAAGGCGCAAGACGATCGTCGTATTCGAGCGACGCTTTACCGAATGCAGCAACCTTGGGGAACCGTGGATTTCTATTACCATCAGCCATCCAATCAAGCTTCCAATCCGCAGCTTTTTCTTGTCTCCTCACTCGCGGTCCTTTGCAACCTGATCATTTTTTCCGTCTTGCTGCGTCGCTCCCTCGCCGTTTTGGATACTTCCAAAGTCGTACCAACCCGCGTCAAGAATACCTTGAACACCATTCCCGACGGCGTCGTGATCATCGATGCGGAAGGACGTGTGATCGTGGTGAATGAAGCCTTCCAGAAGAGCACTGGTATGACTGCGGACGAACTGATCGGCTCGGGCCTCGAGAAAATCCCATTCGTCCCCTTGGAGTCCATCCTCCCTTGGACCAACCCAGAAAAATCATCGAAAACCAAAAACGGGGTCAAGGCCTATCTCCAACGCCCGGACGGCGATCGTTTCTTCACGGTAGGTTGCTCTCCGATTTTCGATGCTGAGGAAAATCACGCAGGCAATTTGGTTAGCTTTCAGGACATCACACTCCTCGAGAACCAAAAGCGCAAAATTGAATTCACCCTCAAGGAACTCGGCGAATCCAAAGAGCAATTGCGTCAGCAAAATGAGAAATTGCACGAACTGGCCTCCAAGGACATGTTGACCGGCGTATTTAACCGGCGTTTCCTCTTTGAACACATGGAGCACCACTGGAGCACTTCGTTGCAGCAGAGATTGTCCCTGAGCGTGGTGATGTTCGATGTGGATCATTTCAAGAAGCTCAACGACGGATATGGTCACGCTGTTGGAGACCAAGTGCTTCGCGACGTTTCGGCTGTAATCCGCGGCAGCGTACCCGACAACGCGATTGTCGGTCGCTATGGCGGCGAAGAATTCTGCGTCATCCTGCCGAATCTGGATGCATCCCTCGCGACGCAAGCTGCCGAAAAGATTCGATGTGCGATCCAAACCAAGCTGGAACAGCCTTACCACGTTACCGCCAGTATCGGGGTTGCTTCGAACCTGTCCGATGTAACCAGCTACCAGATGATGATCGATCGGGCAGACAAGGCGCTGTATGCGGCGAAACACTCCGGACGAAACGCGGTGAAGTGCTGGTCCGTGGAAGTCGAGAAGCCAATCCCAGGAGCACCGGTCCAAAAACCCTCAACAAGGGCCTCTTCACGTTCTTCCACGCAACCGACGCCCGCACTCAATCCTTTTAAGGAAATCGCACCTGAGAAGGAAATCGCAACGATGGTTCAGGAACTGACCGAGATTTCTTCGCTTCCGGCGAAACCACGGATCGAGAAACCCTCCGATGTCGGTTCAGTTTGATCCGTAGCTCTTCATGATCCGTCATGTGGGACCAGGACATCCGAATCGCCCCACTCAGTTGAGGTTCGGTGACCCCCATCGCTGAAAGAACGTGGCTCGGCGTGGTGCAGATCGTCGTGCATGCGGCTCCATCGGAGACGGCGAGATCCCTTCGAAAAAGTTCGATCAACTCATCCGCTGCAAACCCCGGTATCGACACATTGACAACATGAGGTAACGTGCACGTCGGATCGCCATGGATGATACCCCCGACGCCGCGGACCCACTCCAAGACCGTTTGACGAAGCGTCTGACAATGATCACGCCTCTCCGCATGTTCGGAAACCGCAAGCTGCGTCGCCAATCCCAACCCGGCGATCAAAGGAACCGGAAGGGTTCCAGGTCGCAATCCAAACTCCTGGCCACCCCCGTAACATAATGGAGTCAACGGCGGAAGCTGTCCCTGCCTTCGACGTGCTACCAGCGCCCCCACTCCCTGCGGACCATGAATCTTGTGTCCGCTGATACTCACCAGATCGATACGAGCATGCCGCAAGGCCTCCAACTCCTTCGTGAAACCTTGTGCGGCATCGACATGCAGCAACACCTCCGAGTCCAGGAGCCCCTCCGCCACGGCATCGATCGGTTGCACCACGCCGGTTTCGTTGTTCACGTGCATCAGGCTCGCCAAAAATGTATCTGGACGAACCGCTGCGATAAACTCCTCGTGATCCACCCGCCCGTTGGACTGCGGGTTTACCCAAGTGACTTCGAATCCCTGTTTACCAAGGGCCTGGATCGGCTCCAACACCGCTTTGTGTTCGATCCGCGAACTGACCACGTGCATCTTCCCCATTTCGCGTGCCGATGGAGCCGCACCGAGGATCGCCAGGTTATTGGCCTCCGTGGCACCGCTGGTGAAGATAATCTCATGCCTCTTGCAACCGATCGCTTGCGAGACGCTTTCACGCGCTCGGCTCACGATATCCTTGGCGGCCTCGCCGTACTCATGCGGGCTCCCTGCGTTGCCGTAGACCGACGTAAAGACACGAACAACTTCGTCGCGAACGCGAGGATCGATCGGTGTGGTCGCATTGCAATCGAGATAAAGCGTCATGGAGTGAACAGCTCCGTCGAAATCGCATTCGCACTGTTGAGTGCCGCAACGGAATACACCACCGGGTAAAGCTCCTCAAAATACCATAGCTTGGCAAAGTAAAAACCGATAGGCGAAGAGGGAAATTGCCGACCTCCCTGCGTCGCGACCTGAAGCCATGCCAGCCCCGAGCGAATCGCACCAAGCGTTTGGGCGACCTGCGTACTGGACCACAAGTCCCGGTTCCGCATCGCTCGAACCCCCTGCGACAACGTCTCGACCGCTAGGGCGGTTTCCTCAATCGAAGACGGCGTGTTGGGTTCGCCTCCCCAACCCCCATCGGAATTCTGTGCGAGTAACATCCATTGCAACCCTGCCTGCAATTGGGTCCTCGGCAACTCCGCAGGATGACCGATCAAACTCAACAAAGCGAGCAGCACACGGCTGGTGCCATACGTGCGATTCGATTCATCGGCCGCGAACTGGTTGCCGAACCAAAGCGGTGCCCAAGCCCCCGACGGCTCTTGTTTGCCGGCCAGAAAAACACTCGCCGATCGCACCGATGCATCGATTCGCGCCTGCATCGCGACGGGCATCCGGTCTCGCCAGCGAATCATCGCCCGAATCGCATGGGCCGTGATGTCGGGATTGCTCCGGTCAAAAGGGAGTGTTCCCCATCCCCGGCAAAACGTCGGAATCCCTCCGTCGCGATTTTGGAGCCCTATCAACCACTCCACGCCGAATCGCGCCCGCTCCACGTTTTCTCTCGCCGTACCCGGTAAGGCCCGGTCAAAGCTGTCGAGAGCCAGCATCGCACCGGGCGTATCGTCCGCATCGGGAACCCCACCTGCGAGCGGTGTCCAGGCCCACCCACCCGGCGCGGCATCGGTGTAGGGATGACGTACCGCATACTGCTGACCCAACAACCAACTCCGTAGTCGATCGATCCCCTCATGGTCCAACAACTCCGAAAGGCCGTCTCCCTGGGACAGGCCATGGATGGCGAGGGTGGAGACCCACGTGGCCAAATGCGTATCGATCGGCCAACTTCCGTCGGCGCGAGCCGATTGCGTCAGAAACCGAACCCCCTGCTCGACAACGGGATGGTCGACGTTCCCTGCCCCGATCAAACTCATCGAAACAAAACTCGTCAGCGGGGTCGCTTCCAGAAATCCCCCCGTGGTTGGCTGAATGGAACTCAAGACTCGGAGGGTCCGATTCACCACGGCATTCCTCATCGCGCGCGCTGCGGGATTCCAGGCCGGTTGCTTGCGATGCTTGACCAATCCGATCGCGATCAACGCAGGAAGCGCGTAGCTGACAACCGGCAATCGCATGGCCGCGAACATCCGTTTGGGAAAAGCAGCCAGCTCGAACGGCAACTGGGGAACCCACTTCCATGCGTCGATCGAGTCTCCCAATCGACCAGTCAGAGCCAGCGCGGTCAAAATCGGCACCGAGAAGGTCTGGTCCTTGCCATATCGTTTTCGAATCGCAGGGGCGAGAACTTCGGGGGTCAAACCGCCCGCATATTGCTCGATCCAACGCGCCGCATGGCGATTGCAATCCTCGAACTCGTCCTCCGAATGGTTCAGGGCTCCCCAACACAGAAGCGTGGTGCTGATGTTGCTCAAGCTCTTGACCGTGTCTCCCCAGCCTCCGTCGGCATTCTGATGATCCTTGAGCCATCGCCGACCTCGAGAGACCAAATCCCGGACGACCACAACCTGATGCGAGGGAAGATTGGGGTGCGAGCGATGATAATGCTCTAGCGCGATGGAAGCCGTTGCGGTGGATAGCGCACTGCTGGACAACTCCCCCTCCCAGAAACCCTCCGGTCCCCGGGCACGGAGGAGCGTCTCCAGCGCATTGGTCCGCATGGACGCGAACATTGCCGACGAAAAGGTTGTATTCGCAAGCTCAGGAGTCACAAGCTGAGATGTCCCAACGAGAGCAGGCCATAGTAGGTGTATTCCAGATCGAGCGCATCGTCCTCCCACGTGCCGAAAAAACCACCCCGCGCGGTCCAAAGGGTGTCGAGATAATCGAGGCAATGCTCTTTCATCGGTTCGATATCGCAGTGCGTGTCGTTGAGCGCATGGAGCGCGACCGCCGTCGACAGCAGATCGGGCATCGGAATCCCAGGACCTACGACAAAACCTCCCTCGGGGTGCAGGCACGACAAGAGCCACGGCTGGATGTCCGGGTCGCGATCCTCGCCGAGGTGCCGCAGCAGCGCTGACGCGGCGGCGGTGGGGGGGACCAATCCAAACGGCAGGTCCCGGCTGTTGGCATACCCGCCATCGGCAGACTTCAGGGAGCGAATGCATCGAAGCATCTCCCCAGCATCGGGGAGCGATTGATCGACATCCTGAGCGGAACTCAAGGCCAGGAAGCAACCGTAGAGCGTGCCTTCCTTGTCCCCCAACTCCGTGCCATAGCCTCCATCGTCCGTTCGAAAACCGGAGAGACCTTGCATGACATGCGCCGCGAGATCGTCAGGTCGCACTTCGGCAGGCAGACCCGCCCAACATCGGGCAAGGCAGGAGAGTTCGACGAGCGACAAGCTCGCAATGCGAGTCATCCATGCGTTGAGGTAGCGGCACAGCGGCTCGACGGGAAGCGGTAATTGCAGCGCGGTCAGCCCGGCGATGCCAAAGGTCGTGTAATAGATATCGCTTCGACCCGAGCGATCGCAGAATCCGCCATCTTCATGGTGTTGGCTACGGAGAAAATCAGCCACCAACTGCGTTGAGTCCCCCAACATGTCCGGCGACAGTCGGGCGACTTGCAGCATTTCGAGCCTCAAACTCACTGCACCAATCCTTTACTTCCATAACGAAAATCTTGCTGATGACGCGGCGCAAGAGCCCTTTGAGACTGGTGTTGTCCAACTTGGCCAAACATCGGATGGCTTGTTCCTTGTACGATTCCTGGAGAGCGCGGCACCGATCGCCGATGCCATATTCGAGGAACAGCGATTCGATTCTCGCCAAATCCTCGGGACTGCTTTGCCGACGCCAAGCCCGCTCGACGACCGCGAGCGCTTCCGGATCGGCTTTGACCCGCTCGTACAGAATCGCGAGCGGCAGCGATGGTCGTCCGGCAGCCAAATCGTTGGCGACCCACTCTTCGCTCATGTCCTCGACATCGTCCCGAATCTGATACGCGATCCCGAGCGCTTCGCTGAATTCGGAGATGATCTGCGAGGTCTCCGGATCATGCTGCACCAAATTCGCACCAAACAGGAGGGCAACTTCGAAGGCGGGGGAGGTTTTCTTGCGGAAGATATCGAGCACTTCGAGAGAAGACAGAGGACGCGGACGGCGGGCCCATTGAAACTCGGCCCCCTGGCCCAGGCAAAGAGTTCGGTGACCAGCGGTCGCGACTCGCAAAATCGCGGCGCGCTGAGGATCCGGCACATCGCAATCGCCGATCAACGCGTACCCATCTCCCAGAAGCAAATCGCCGAGATTGAGGGCGACGGCAATCCCATGCTCCGCATGCAACGTCGGTTCGCCGTAACGAACGTCGTCGCCGTCCTCGATGTCATCGTGGACCAGCGACGCCTTGTGGAAACACTCCGCAGCAACCGCCAGCATTTTCAGCGAGTCGGGCATCTCGTCGGACGCGTCGGGGTTGAGAGCCTTCCACACACAAGCCGTCAAGAACGGGCGCCATCGCTTGCCATCCTTCGCCAACCAGGCCCGAGCCAACTGCTCGGTTTCGTTGTGGGTCGGACCCATGATCTGCTCAAGCTCTTCAGGAGCGAACCACGACTTCACTTCGTCGCGAAGCTCGTCGAGGTTCAAGCGATAGGTCTGATCCTCGCTGGTCAAGTGAATCACTTCCCAGATCCATTCCAAGTCGACCGTGACATCCTTGCAATCGTCCTGGAGCAACGGGATGGCGACTCCGGGGATGGCCGCGGCCTCCATGTAGGGATGAGCTTTCTCGAGCACCGACAGGCAACTGACCCCGACGATGGCGTCGATCTTGCCCGTTTCGATAATCGCCATGACGAGCGCGGAACCCTCGGCGACGAGAACGGCATAACCGAGCTTCTCCGCTTCCTCTTGCAGTTCCTGGATCGTGCACAGCCCGCACTGCTTGCACAGCAGCCCGAACTCATCGAAGGGAGCCGGGCACTTGTCCTCGATGCGAAGGCACTTGGGGAGGAGCAGCAACCGTCGCTCAAACGGGACCGTCGCCAACTGATCGCGCCAAACTTCGCTGTTGAAGAGGACGATCGCGTAATCCAGATACTTGGGATCGATGTTGTGCTCGGCTACGAATTGCTCGGACAGCCTTCGCAATTCCTGGGTCGATAGGGGGGGGACTGGCTTGTGCTCCGCGATGAAGGCGCGGAGATTGGACCGCAACAACTCCCGTTCCGAGCGAGTCTGAGGAATGTTTTCCTTGGGCTGTCGTTCTCTCTGAACGGGAACAGCTCGAGGCAAGCTCAATACGGGCAACTGCATAGTGTTGGATTCCTACCCTTCGAGAGGGCTCAAGTGTACGCACCGAAACCAAAGTACCAGTGCTTCTTCGCAAATCGGTACACCCACTGCTCCTCCGGGATCTCGAAACCAGGCTGATGCTGGCTGGTACGAGGTTCCAGAGCTTCGAGTTCGGCCAAGGCGGTCCCGCGTTGGGTGGTATCCGCCGCGCCGTGTTTTTGCACCAATTGTTTTACCAAATCCGGTCGCTCGAGCACTACGCATCCGCGCGTGGCCTGAGCGGAAACTCGCCGGAAATCGTCCAGAAATTCCGATTTGGACATGATTTGGTAGATGCTCGGCCCGTCGTGGATGGTCTCCCGGGCGAATTGAATGATCGGACAGGGCTCGATCGATCCGGACGGTCCGATGTGGTGGCTGACACCGGTCGCCATCGGGCAGAGGGCCTCGCCCCGATCGTCCCAGTACGGCTCGACGATCCCGATCGGAACCTTTTTTCGCATCTCGACGATGAATCGACGGAGCCGCACGATCTCCTCTGGGGACAATGCGAGTTCCGCGGATGGCTTCGGACCGACGACGCGATAGGTGTGGAACCAGGCATAGTGGACCCCCATGTCGATCAATCGCTGCAACCAGTCTTCGCTGACCAGATCGATATTTGTCTTGCAGACACTGGTCGCGACACCGACGATCAAGCGATTGTCAACGCAGTTCTTCACCCCCGCGAGCGTCTTGTTGAGAACGTTCTTCGCGCCGCGGCGCTCGTCGCTGACGACGTCGGTCCCTTCGATGCTGATCAGCGGGGTCGCATTGCCCGCTCGACGCAAGGCTTTGGCGACCTTGTCGGTGATCAGCTGGCCGTTGGTGAAGATTTGGAAGTAGCAATCGGGATGCTCGCCGAGCACTTCCAGCAGATCCGGATGCATGAACGGTTCACCACCCAGGATCCCGAAGTAGCTGTTCCCATGTTTCTTGGCATCCACGATCAATCGGTTGAGGTCGTCCTTGCTGATCATCTTGCGAGGCGACGCGACATCGACCCAGCACCCTTGGCATCGGAGCTGGCAACTGTTGATGATGGAGATGAATAGGAACGGCGGAAAGTGAATCCCCTGTTTGAGTCGACGTTTGTACTTTTGGACCGACCGCATCCCTTTGTACCCAAAGTTGTACGCGAACTTCCAAAGGAGTCGCTTGTCAACTTCGTTGAACATGCGGTAGGCGAGTCGAGCGACCATGGGAATGTTTCTGGGTTAGCGACTGACAGGATCGGTCCGGCTTGCGGACCCGGGTCACGAAGGGGTTTGCTGGGAATTCATTTTCAAGGCTTCTTGGGCCTTTTGCTTGGCTTGTTCGGCGCGCTGACGGATCGTATCGGCCGACGGCAGGCTGCTGAGGACCTCGGGAGGAATATCGAGCGAGTCGACCGCTTGCTGCATTTTGTTGAGGCAACGCTGCCGTTCTTTGAGCGCCCGGTCATCATCCCGCTCTTTGGAGAATCGCGATTTTGCTTTGGCGCTGCGATCGCGCAGCATGGAGTAGATGTCTCCGCCGAGCAACGAGGAGATATCTACTTTCATCGCCTCGCGGCGCACATCGTCGGCGCTGATTTCATCGCCGTTGATCGGACCAGCTTTGTACTTGGGAAACAAAATTGCGACCTCCGGGCACACCCGAGAGCACGCCGGACAGTCGGTCTTGCAGTTCGATTGATTCTGGACCGTGATCTGCCCTCCCTTGGTCACTCCGTAGACATCGAAGAGGCAGAAACTCAGGCACTGCATGCAGTTGGTGCATCGGTCGTAATCGATCACCGGGAACCAAGGCTTCCACCGCGGTCCGCTCCCACTCCCCGCATCGGCAGATTGCCCGTCCGCCACTCCGTCCGCAATTCGGGATACATCGTCGACCACGTCGCAAATCGACTCGAGCGACAATCCCTCGATGTTCCGGACATGGATCTGCGTCGCGGCGTCGGCGTCGGTCGCAACCGTGCTCGGGAGCGATTCAAATCTTCCCAACACCAGGATGTGGGGCTGGCTGAATTTGGCTAGTCCTCCCTCCGGCTTCACGGCGCTGACGAAGTAGCCTTGGTCCAACAAGGTCTGCATCAACTCGAATCGAAGCGGATTGTCCAACGGCACGCTGTCGCGCCCCTCGTAGAGAACCACTCGCATCGTCGAAGACTTTTTGGCAATCATCAGGACTCTCCGGAAAGCAGGGCTTCGGATCGGTCGTTGTCCCCTGGGGCTGAACTCGGTTCAGACGGAGACCTCCCTTCCAAACGGTCGCAGATCGCAGACGCGGTCTCGGTTCGCATATTGAGGATCTCGACCCCTTCGCTCGCCAAGGGTGCACCCGCAGCCGAGAACAGCCATTTGACAGCACGCGGGTAACATGCGACGACGGTCAAGTTTCCTTGAGCCGCCAGCTCGGTCAGCATCGGATCTTTCCGCGCGGACATCTCGCACAAATCCCCGACCGCATCAAATGGCTCGGTGCGATCCACCAGATGCTTGAGCACCTCATTCTTGACTTCGTCAGGAACGACACGCGCAAACGCACATCGACAGAAAAGGACGCAGCGTTGGGAATTCATCCGGTCAGGTGGTAGGTGGGTAGGTTGTTGGTTTGGGACAGGGGGTTAGACGGAATCCAATTCCGCCAACCGATGGGTCGGATTGGGTCGCGACGGACGAAACGCTTCGCAGACCACGATCTCCCCGGTCAGTCTAAGTTGGCTGAGATGGCGATGCAAGCTCGCCTCGGCCACGTTTCGCATCTGCTCCGGGTCTCCTTCGGCTCGAAAATTCAACACCAAGATTCCTTCCTCGAGTGGGCCGACCAGGCGATGCGATTGCTCGACCGTGTAGTCGTCGCGAACGAGATTCGCTACCCCCACATCGTTTCCTTGGGACGGTGTGAGGGTCGCTTTCAAGTGGGCGATCCGCAATCCACCCTCCCAATCGGTCGCAGCACGCTGCTGCACCTCCCGCAGCAAGTGCATCAAGAATTCATTGCCGTCGAACTCCTCGCCGGAAACTTTCATCGTGATGTTCAGCCAGCCCAGCAGCGCCTCGCCGCCGGCGTACAAATCGTAATCGACCTCCATGCTCTTTCTGCCACGCCCAATCGTTCCGTTGTTGGATTCGTCCTGGATCGCATCGAGCCACTCCGCGACCCCCTCGCCGGATCGAGCCGATATGGCGCGGACCTGAGCTTTCGGATATCGACGAGCGATTTCTCTCAGCAGAGAATCGAGTTCCTCTCCTCGGAGCAGTTCTTTCTTGTTCACGACAATGAAGTCGGCTTCCTCGAGCTGCTTTTCATAGATGTAGGATACTTTGGGAGAAAAAGATTTCCCCGACTTGATCCCCAACACTCGCTGCACACGGATCGGATCCACGAGCACGCTCAAGGGGGACACGCAGAAACGCTCGCCGTACATTTTCCTCAAAGGGAGAACGACCGTAGCGAATAGATCCGTGCAACTTCCGACCGGCTCGGCCAGGAAGACATCCGGACACGCTTCCTTCTCGAGTTGCTGGCTCGCATCCACGAGGCTATTGAATCGACAGCAGAAGCACCCGCCGGCAACCTCCTGGGTCGGAAAGCCATGCGATTCGAGCATCACGGTATCCACCAAACCTTGACTCTGATCGTTGGTGATCAGACCGACCCGCAGCCCGCGACTATTCAAAATCTCTGCTGATTTTAGAATGGCAGTAGTCTTCCCTGCGCCCAGGAAGCCTCCGACCAGGATGTAGTTTGTTTTCAGCATTTGCGATTTTCCCTCCTGTCTTCCCACGTGGATGGCTCGGAGTCGCTTTCCAAATCGCTCCGATCGGTAACGTCCCCTTCCCCCTGTTGGCTCAGTATCCGATCTACGGCCCGATCGAGCAATTCGATGTAGCCCGCGCAATCGACGCACGTCGGGTCTGGCTTTCCTCGCACCTGAAACAACCAGCCTCGATCGTAGGCGTCCTTGTCGATCAACTCGGGCTTGGTGTTCAGTTCGCTGTTGAAGCCGACAAACGTTCCATCCACCACGCAAAAAATGTCTGCGATGGCTTTGAATCCCTCGACCCACCCGATGGTCTGACCGAGCGTGACGTGCTCGTCCGGACCGACCTGAAATTCACACTCGACAAAATCGCCGAGCATTCGCGTTGCGAAATGGGTCAACCCAACGCGCCAATTTCCCGGTTCGGTCTCGAGGAGCCAGAAGTGGCTTCTGGAATAAACGTAGTGCGTAGGCAACCGCGTCGTGAATCGAGCACGCCTGTAGTACTGCGTTCGAGCGGGATCGATTGGCATCAGCCCCGGGAACCTTTCTTGACTCGCCCCTGTCCGGTTGGACGAAAACGCTGGATTCGATTCACTTGATCTTCGGATTCCTGGCGGAGAGGATTCTTCGACGATCGGACCCTGATTGTACTTGGCCGCATCGATCCCGCAATCCAAACCTTCGGTAGGCAAGCGAACCCCTGGGGAGACGGTTTCCTTGCGAAAAGGTCGGCATTGCGACCAAGGATTCGTTATCCTGGAGAGAAACGTCATGGAATACAATGGTTTCGACACGCCCACCTTCAACTTCCCAGGGTAGGACCACGATGGCTCGTTCCCCAATCCGCTTCGCGATACTCGCTTGCTCGGCATGGCTTTCTCCTTGCTGCCAACCTGCAATTGCCCAAACCGAGTTTTTCGAGAATCGAATCCGACCCATCCTGGTGGAACACTGCTACGCCTGCCATTCGCAGGAAGCGGCGGCAAAGGGCAAACTGAAAGCAAATTTATTCCTCGACAGCCGAGAGGGCATGCTTCGCGGTGGGGATACCGGCCCCGCCTTGGTGGCCAATCAACCTGCCGACAGCTTGATGCTCAAGGCGATGCATTACAACGAATACGAGATGCCTCCTGCCGGCAAACTACCGGACAACGTCATCGCCGATTTCACGCGATGGATCGCGGACGGTGCTGTCGACCCGCGGCTGGAAGTGCAACCGTTCAAGCAACGGTCCATGGATTTGGAGGCGGGCCGCCAGTTTTGGTCGCTGCAACCCCTCCATGCGAGTTTGCCGCCGGGAGAGTCGCATCCGATCGACACGTACATTCACGAATCTCTCGCGGCGAAACAAATTGCTCCCACTCCCATGGCGGACGCTCGAACATTGGTTCGCCGCGCATGGTTTGATCTGCTGGGTATTCCGCCATCCCCCGACGAACTGGAGCAAGCGATCGGAACGCTGCAACCGCGCCCCGACGAATCCAGAGAGGTCAATCCTGCCGCTTGGAGCAATCTGATCGATCAATTGCTCTCCCGCCCCGAATACGGCGAGCGATGGGCACGCCACTGGATGGATATCGCTCGCTTTGCGGAATCCTTCGGCTACGAGCAGGACTACGATCGCCCGAGCGCCTACCACTACCGCGATTTTCTCATTCACGCTTTCAACCAGGACATGCCGTTCGATCAGTTTGCCCAATGGCAAATCGCCGGTGACGAACTCGCCCCCCAAGAGCCTTTGGCCTGGATGGCAACCGGTTTCCTCGGGGCCGGGGCATTCCCCACGCAATTGACCGAACGGGAGTTTGAGTCAACGCGTTACAACGAACTCGACGACATGACGGCGACAACAGGTGTCGCGTTCCTCGGCTTATCGATCGGATGCGCACGCTGTCATGATCACAAATTCGATCCGATCTCGAGCGAGGATTACTATCGATTCGCATCGGCATTCACCTCGGTCATCCGCTCGGAGAAAACGTTTGATCTGAACCCCGAAGAAAACGATCGCATCAAAGCCCAGTACGCGATCGATCTGCAACAAGCCCGCGACCAAATCGCGCGATTCGAAACCAGCGATCTAGCGAACGAGTTCGTGCGCACCGTGCGTGAATACCGATTGCGCTCGGAGGCCCATGCGGCATCGCCTTGGAGGATTGTAAGCGGTGAGATCCAAGCCAGTGGCACGAGCCAGTTCCAGCCGCAACCCGACGGCTCCTATCTCGCGATCGGCGACGCGCCCAACCAAGAGACGATCACCTTCACAGCGAGGATGCCGGCAGGGCAATGGACTTCGCTTCGCATCGAAGCTCTCACCGATCCATCGCTTCCTCATCAAGGCCCCGGCCGCGCTGCGAACGGGAACTTTGCCCTCGGCAATCTGGTCGTCGAACATCTTCGTCGCGCTGCAACCACGGGAACGGATCAACCGTCCCAGCCAGCCGCAGAAAAACTCCTGCTGGATCAACCTCAGGCAACCCACCAACAAAATACGGACAGCCTCTCCGTCGCTGCTTCGATCGATTCCGATCCGGTCTCAGGTTGGGCGGTCGACGGCCAGATCGGCAAAAGCCAGGCCGCTGTCTTTCGTATCCCATCGATGCTGAAATCCGAAGCGGGCGATTCATTGCGCATCACCCTTCGGTTCCATCACCCCAACCCGAAGCACGCGCTCGGACGCATGCGATTCTCGATTTCCAATGCACCGTCTCCGCCGGTCGAGGTCGGCACCAACGATCCCCCTTCGGACGTCGTCGATGCGATCGAGTCCCTTGCAAAGCAATTGGCCGACGACAAGCTCCCCGAGGAAACGGTTCGAACGAGCGAGCCATGGCAACGCGCGATGGAGTGGTACAAAGCGACGTCCGCCCGTTGGAAAGAACTCCAAGCTCGCATCGCCAAGCTCGAGAAGGAGGGTCCTCCGCTCCGGCTGACCAAAGTCTTGGTGACCACGGAAGGTGAGCCGCATCTGCCTCATCATGCCGACGATCGCGGTTACCCCCACTTCTACCCAGAAACCCACCTGCTCCGCCGCGGAGATGTCGAACAAAAGGTCTCGGTCGTCAAACCGGGAATCCCACGAGTGTTCGTGCGCCGCGATACCGGCAACAGCGATCTGGCCTGGGCCTCGAGCGACAAAGCCAACGCAAAGTCAAGCTACCAGCGCGCCGCTCTGGCTCGATGGCTGACCCAAACCGAGACCGGTGCGGGTTCGCTCGTCGCACGAGTCCTCGTCAATCGATTGTGGCAACACCACTTCGGACGGGGATTGGTCGCGACTCCCAACGACTTCGGGACAACCGGTCAACGGCCCACGCATCCCGAACTGCTCGAATGGCTCGCGCAGGATCTGATCGATCACGGATGGAAACTCAAACCCCTTCACAAACGGATCATGACGAGCCAAACCTACCTGCAGGGAAATCGTTCGATCGATGATCCGCGCATGGGTGTCGATCCGGACAATCTACTGTGGTGGCATCGGCCTCCGAGACGACTCGAAGCCGAGGCAGTTCGAGACTCCCTGCTGACGGTCTCGGAATTGTTGGACCGAACTATGTACGGACCCGGCACGCTCGATCCAAACATGAAGCGACGGAGCATTTATTTCTTTATCAAGCGCAGCCAACTCATCCCGATGATGATGCTCTTCGATTGGCCGGAGCATCTGGTCAGCATCGGCCAGCGGCAATCCACCACGATCGCTCCCCAAGCTTTGGCCTTGATGAACCACCCTCTCTCCCGCTCTGCCGCCGAAGCCATCGCCCGCGCTCATCCGACTTCCAACCAACTGGACGCGATCTTTTTGCGAATACTGGCCAGACGCCCGACGGATCCGGAAAGGGCAGCAGCGTTACGATTCATCGCGAGCGCTGAACAAATGCGACGCGAACAATCGTCGGATGCTCCCGAAACCATGGCCCTTGCGGATTTCTGCCAGATCCTCCTCTGCAGCAATGAGTTTATCTATGTCGACTGACAAACAATCCGTTCCGGATTTCAATTCCATCGACGCCAGGCGGCGTTGGCTACAAAACGCAGGCTGCGGCTTCGGCTGGCTCGGGCTCAGCACGCTGCTGGCCCAAACCATGTCAGCCCCTTGCGTGATGGCTGATGGACTGGGCGATCGTTCCCAAAGCCCACTGGCTCCGCGCGAACCTCATTTTCCGGCCAGGGCGAAACGCGTCGTATGGATCTTCGTCAACGGCGGGCCGAGCCAGGTCGACACTTGGGACTACAAGCCCGGCCTGGTAAAAGCGGACGGCAAATCGATCAAGGAATTCGATTCGTCGTTCTCCGACACCACCGGTTTTTTTCGCCACGCGGTCGGTAACTTGATGAAGTCGCCGTTCGAGTTCACGCCACGCGGAGAATGCGGCAAGATGGTTTCGTCGATCTTTCCGAATCTCGGCAATCATGTCGACAAGATGGCGTTCATTCACTCGGGGTACACCGAATCCAACAACCATTCCCCCGCCCTCTTCGCGATGAATACCGGGATGGCTCGCATGGGATTCCCCTGCGTCGGTTCGTGGGTCGCCTACGGACTGGGGAGCGACAGTCAAGACCTACCCGCCTTCGTCGTAATGAGCGATCCCAAGGGACGAGGTCTGCCCAAGGGGCATGCCGCCAACTGGTCCGCTGGTTTCTTGCCAGGGGTCTATCAAGGCACCTATCTGAAGCCAACTGGCGATGCGATCGAGAATTTGAAACTGCCGAGCAATCTGTCGACATCGATTCAGCGGCAGCAACTCGATGCCTTGGCTCAATTCAATGAAATGCACCTGCAGAACCATCCCGGCGAAAGCGAGCTCGCGGCTCGGATCGAGAGTTTTGAACTCGCGTTCCGCATGCAAAGCCGCGCCCCGGAAACGCTCGATCTATCCGACGAACCGGAATCGATCCACGCCCTGTATGGAATTGGCGATCCCAAGTGCGATCACTTCGCGAGGCAGTGCTTGATGACTCGCCGGTTCTTGGAACGAGGTGTTCGATTCGTGCAGATTTACTCCGGCGGCATGGAGAACGAACGATCGTGGGACGGACACGTGGACATCGCCGGAAACCATCAGCAGTTCGCTGACGAGACCGATCGTCCTGTCGCTGGCTTGCTCTCCGATCTCGAGCAGCGCGGCATGCTTGACGATACGTTGGTGATCTGGTGCGGTGAATTCGGCCGGTTGCCGATCGCGCAGTTGGGCGGCAAGCCTGGCCGCGATCACAACCCGCACTGCTTCACGGCATGGATGGCAGGCGGAGGGGTTCGAGGTGGGATCTCGTACGGTCAATCGGACGAAGTCGGTTACAAGGCAGCAGTCGATCGCGTGCACTTGAACGACCTGCACGCCACAATCTTGCATTTGCTCGGCTTGGATCACACAGAATTGACCTATCCGTACAACGGCCGCAATTTCCGGTTGACCGACGTCTCCGGCGCGGTCCTTGACAAACTCATTGCTTGAGTCGCGCGAAACAAAACATTTCCGAAGTTCGGCGAAGCAATCCATGCTCTCGTGTCGACGGGGCTTGCGCGAAGTAGCCGAAATGCTCCACAACACAGCCCATTGAATTGAGGCAACCATGAATCGAACCTGTGGCGATTGGAACCTCGAGGAGCCTCGAAATAATTGGGAGCGATTCCGTGCCAACGCGGATCAGTCAAACGGTGAGGCGGGAGTTGGCACCTGCCATTGGCCTGCAAACGCTCAGAAGGATTTATGACTATGCGAATCGACGCGAGGTAATGAGTTATGCGGATGCATTCCTAAATTACCCTGCAACGCCAGAAACTAGTTGAACGATGGTTTCGATCCCCTCGCGTTGCGGGGCCATCCTCTTGGAGACCAAGCCTGTGAACGGCTCGCCCAGTTCAAAGAACGAAAGCTTCTCAATGTTCATGCCTGTGGTATGAGAAAAGATTTCGGATATCGAAGCTAGCCATGATGTTTGGAGTATCCACATGGCCCAAAAAGGGACTTGCGGAGGACGGTCTCAGAGGCTTTGCGATGGGTGGAGTGAAGTATCCTTCCCCAGACTCCTTTCAAATCGGCAAGCATTTGCCCGTCGAGTTGAGATGAAGATAGAATAAGGTTCGACGATTTCGCGAGATTTGCTCGTACGATTTCATCCGCATTTCCACAGGAGACTTTATGACTGAGCCACGTTCGCCGGCGCAAACGACTCCAGTGATCGATCCCGAGAGTCCCTTGATTCCCGCCGCCGAGATGGTGTTGCCGACGTTGCACGGTGATGGCCGTCGACGCTGGCTGAATCCTGCGTTGGCCCAAGGGAAATACTGGCGGCGTCGACGTTTGCTCGCCTATGGACTAATCGCGTTCTTCGTCACTTTGCCCCATTTGCGGATCGGCGGCAAGCCGATCGTCTTGCTCGATATCGGATCGATGCAGTTCACGTTCTTTGGTCATACGTTCTATCCGACGGACACGTTGCTTCTGGCTCTCTTGATTCTGACCGTCTTCTTCACCGTGATGTTTGTCACGGCGGTGGGAGGGCGATTGTGGTGTGGATGGGGGTGTCCGCAAACAGTCTACTTGGAGTTCCTGTTTCGCCCGATCGACCGGGTTTTCTCCGGCACGGCCGGCAAGGGGGGCAACCCCAAAGGATCGGTTCACGTCGCATTGCAGGCGGCAAGGTTCCTCGTGTATCTCGCGTGCAGTTTGTTTCTCGCGCATACCTTTCTGAGCTATTTCGTGGGAACGGATCGTCTCGCGGCTTGGATGCGATTGTCGCCGCTGGAGCATCCGCAAGCCTTCGGCGTCATGGCGGTTGCAACGATAGGGCTGATGTACAACTTCATGTTCTTTCGCGAGCAACTCTGTATGGTGGCCTGTCCCTACGGCCGATTTCAATCAGTGATGCTCGATCGCAAGAGCTTGATCGTCACCTACGACATTCACCGCGGGGAACCTCGACACAAGGGGAAAACGACGGATGGACAGGGAGGGGACTGCATCGATTGCGGGCATTGCACGGCAGTGTGCCCCACCGGGATTGATATCCGAAACGGATTGCAGATGGAATGCATTCACTGCACGCAGTGCATCGACGCGTGCGACGACGTGATGAAGCGAATCAAGAAGCCCGAGGGGTTGATTCGGTACAGCAGCCAGGACTCATTGGCGGGCAAGGAGCACTCTTGGTGGCGAGTGCGCACACTCATCTATCCCGCCTTGATCGCGACGACGGCTTCGCTGTTCGTGATAGTACTGACCATGAAATTCGCTTTTGATGTCCGCGTGCTGCGAAGCCCCGGCGCTCCGTTCACCATCAATCCAGATCGAATGCTGCAAAACAATTTTCAGTTGCGGTTGGTCAATCGAGCGCAGGGATCCCAGACCTATCATGTCGCAATGAAACAACCGGCGGGCGCAACTGCGGTATGGAGCGATACCGAACCGAGTCTGGATCCGGGGGATTCCAGATTGGTACCACTGCGCATTACGATGCCGGTCAGTGCGATTGCGGGTCGAGGCAGATTGGACGGCAGACTCGAGATTCGGGATGATGCAGGAAACGTCCGCGAGGTGACGCTCAAATTGCTTGGCCCCGAATAGAATCCTGAGGGCTGGCAAAGAATTGGGGGCAGCAGAAATCTCACTCTCGGGTTCCCGGAGCGGATGCTCAACGAGTTGCTATTGAATCCGGGTTGCGCGGTCTAGCCAGAGGAAATTCTCGCCGTTGAACTCCGTAACCTTTCCTGAGACAGTCCATCGTTGCCGCCCGCCGTCGTCATCCTTGGAGAACGCATAGACCCGTTGCAACATCGAGTTCTCCAAGCACATCAGGGACTTTCCCAGCGACTCATCCGTGAAAACGATTCGTTCTTCGTTCAGTCGAAATCTTCCTCGGGAATCGGTGATGACCGTCCCCTCGCGCAGCAAGGTTTTCTCTTCGTTCATTGCCTTCAGGGAAGGCCGATCCTCTGCGTTGGCCGGCCAGCCCGTGGATCCTTGCAACAGAGGATGGTTGCTCGCAACGGTAAGCAAGAAGATGACGACCAAGACCCAGAAGTTGGGGGCGAGAAGGATTTTCTGGGCAGATCTTCGAATCTTGATCATGACTTGGGTAGGACTAGGGCGTGGAGAGACATGACCCCACCTGCTGTCAGCAAGACGAAGCCCAACCAAGGTGGATGTTTGAATGTTTTCTTGGGCGAAGGGGATACCTGCATGAACGCATTGGTAGCGGCCCCATTGGCGTCCGCAACCTTCGCTTCCTTGGCGATCTTTTGCAACGCTCGAGTGCTTCCCTCGTTGAGGACAAAGCTATCCACCATTCGGAATTGGATTCCGAGCAGGAATAGGATCACTCCAATCATGAAGTAGCGATTTCGATCAATCGTCATGGGTTGGCTCCGCTCATGGCCAAGGAGTTCAAATGAAGGCCTTGCTCGGGTGTTCGACAAACAGGCGAGAGCGTCTCCATAGATTCCATGCCTCGTCATTCGGTAGCGGTTGTAGCGGTGCTACCTGCCATGACGCAAGCGAGCCATCCCGGAGCTTGGTCTCCCCCACGGGGACTGAGCCTAGGAAAGGGAACTAGGCGGGATCTAGCAAGATCGAAAACGATGCAGGTCCGTCTAGACACAGCCCACAAAAGTCGATTTTCGTTTCCATGAGCCGGAGGCGCTAGCCGATTTTTGAAAGTCAAACGAACTCGGCTAGCGCCTCAGGCTCATTTCTGTCGGCTGTGTCCGTCTAAGAAGCGACCGACGCCTTGCGGATCGAGTGGTTCAGGCGGCTCTTCGTTCGCGAAGCTTTGTTGGGGTGGATGATCCCCTTGGCCGCCGTTTGGTCGATCAGTTTGCAAAGCGCAGAAAATTGAGAACGGGCCGCATCAAATTCCTTGGCGGCGACCGAGGACTGCAGCCTCTTGATGTAGGTTTTCAAAGTACTTTTCGCGGCGCGATTTCGAGCGCGACGCTCGAGGGATTGGCGAAGCCGCTTTTTGGCACTCTGGATATTCGGCACGTGAACAACTCCTCTAATTCAATTCGGGACGATCGCACCCACGCGACCCTCCCTTTCGATGATTTGGGCTCGAAGCGTTGTATAATGCCGGGGAAACGTCCCTTTGTCCAGTGCTAATTCCCAGTTGAGACCGGCAAGACCATGGTTGGTACCCAGGCTGCCGGGCACTGCCGATGGTCCCGGAACGGGTTGCCCCCTCAAGCAAGCATTGGAATGTTTCGCTGTTCGGCTCCTGCAAGCCAAGATTCCGCGAAAAATGCAGGGATTATCGTAACCCGACGCGCGAGCGAGGGACGCTTGAAGGAAGACGTCGCGAGCGACGTAAGTCGATTCCACGCTTACGCTTCGGGCTCAGACGATGCCATGAAAAGCTCAACCTCGGGGCAGAATACGCGGAAAAACCATGAGCCTGGTTTGGCTCTGCCGTTTCAATCCGTAGCCCCCGCAAATTCCGTTGCCAAAACAGAGGCGGAATTGTGGTCGGTTGACGGGGCTAGCAACTGGAATCTCGACCGCACGGCAACTATTATGAAAAGGGTGTTCGAGTCTCGTTTCCCCTCGTTTCTTGTCGGAGTTATCGACCGGAATGGCAAACTACGTATCGCTTGACCAGGCAGCAAAGATCCTTGGCATTTCGACCGACGAGTTGATCGAAATGAGGTCGCGTGGGGAAATTTTCGGCTACCGGGATGGTACTAGCTGGAAATTCAAACAGGAAGAGATCGACCGAGTCCAACTTGAACTCGGCGGCGATGCCCTCGACGAAGCGGCTGGTGGTTCGTCCGTCTTGGTAGCCGAACGGCAAATCGGACCAACCGGTAGCAAATCGGGCAGCACTGTCGGCAAAGGCTCGGGGGCTGGTAGTAGTGATATCGCCTTGGACTCCGATCTCAAACTCGCTCAAGATGCAGGTTCCGCAGCATCGAGCGATGTCGCTTTGGTTCCTGATCCCAAGAGCGACAGCGGCGTCAAGTTGGTGAAGCGAGGCAAGTCCCCCGAAGCGGAAGGAAGTGGAATCTCGCTCGATCAAACAGAATCCGAAAACGGTTCGGATGGCGAAGTCGATCTCGGGAGCGATCTCCGGCTCTCTCCTGCACCCGATGCGAGCGGCGTTGATTTGCTCGGCGGCTCAGGTGCTCTCGATTCCAGTGTATTGGATTCGAAGCTCAGCAATAAAGGCGGCTCGTCAAAAACCGGTTCCAAGACAGGTTCCAAATCGGGGACAGGAAGCGGTAGCCTCGAACTCGGCGAACTCGAATTGGCAAAGGACGATGAAGACGATTTGGTCCTCGGCTCCGACTCCGGGCTCTCGTTGGGCTCCGACAGCGGCATCAACTTGATGAGCCCCTCGGATAGCGGTCTGTCGTTGGATGATGAACCTTTGGATCTAGCGGGTACAGGTATTTCGGGATTGGATCTCGGCGCAGAAATCGGTTCCGGAACCGATGCAGGACGATCCGGTTCCGCAAGTGGCGTTGCCTTGGGAAGTGGTTCCTTGGTTGATTTTCAACAAGGTGAAGAATTCCAACTCACCCCCTCGGGCGCGATTGAGACAGACAACGACAGTAGCTCTCAAGTGATCGAACTGGAGGACTCCTCCAGTTTCGGCGATGTCGGCATGCCAGGCCCGGATCTTGGTGCCGTGCAAGAAGAAGGAGGTCTCGACGATTCTCCCGAACTCGTGGGGGGCGTGATGCCGCGAGGATTCGCCGAAGTCCCCTACACAGGCTTTCAAGTTGCCGGGCTGATGATTATCCTTCTGGTCATGGGTGTCGCAGGCGTTCTCACGACGGATATCATCCGCAATCTGTGGGCTTGGGATGGCGAAGCCGACTACTCCACCGGGCTGACGTCCATGTTGGTCAAGGCCGTCGGCGGTTCTTGATTCCCTTCGCTGAAGGGCCAGTGAACTCCTCCCTGCCGAGCATGTCATGACGGCTCGCAAACATCCGTCCGTTGAACAACTCCGGCAATGGTCGACTCGGCCCGCCCCCCGGCGGCGGAGCGAAGTCCCAAACGATGTGTTGATCGCCCTTCGAGAAGGATGGATCGAATCCAAGAACCTCGTCGAATGGCTCGTGGTGGACCGCATCCATCTCTTGCATCGTCTCGCCGAATCGCTTCAATGGTGTCTCGATGCTGAGGATCGCAAGGCGATCGCTGCGATCCAATCGCTCTCGGCGCTCAAGCAGTCGCAGGAAATCGGACGATGGCTGGTCCAACACAGTGCCGTCGGCGATGCGTCGTACCAGAAGATGGTAACGCACACGAGCGATGTGGTGCGCGAATGGTCCGCGTTCCTCGTCGGGGCCGCGCCAGGCCTGACGTTTGCCAAGCGACTGGCCTGGCTCAAAACACATGCGGATGACTCCAACGCGGGAACGCGAGAGATCGCGTGGCTGGCTTTGAGACCGTTGGTGATCGAGGACCCTGTCGATTCCGTCCGCCGCCTCGTTCCCTGGACGGGAAGCCGCAACGAACGGCTTCGCCGCTTCGCAAGTGAGATCACGCGCCCCTGTGGCGTTTGGTGTTCCCATATCCCCCTTCTCAAGGCAGAGCCGGAAATCGGGATGCCCATCCTCGACCCACTGGCCTCGGACGAATCCCGCTACGTCGGGAATTCCGTGGCAAATTGGTTAAACGATGCCAGCAAATCCCAGCCGGATTGGGTGCGGCGTGTCACTCGCCAGTGGCAATCTCGGTCGCCCACTCCAGAAACCGAACGCATCGTTCGACGCGCCCTGCGCACGATTGGCCTCCGTGCAAAGTAAACCCGGGGATTGGATTGACCGAAGAACTACCGCTACACTACGTGTTCGATAAACACCTGTTAGGAAGCGGCAGGGGATCCTTCACGACTGGCACAGAGAGAATCAACATGGCGAAGAAAAAACCCGCGAGCAAAAGCAAGAAAAAATCGACAGGGAGAATCGTGCTGCGAACCGGAGAGGCATTGGTGGAATCGACCGAGGGTTGGTCGGCGGCTGAACCCGAGGTCGTCATCGGGGCTTTGGATGGTCCGGTCGGCTTTGCGATCGCAAACATGATCGGCAATCAGACCAAAGGGCATTCCAAGATCTATGCGATTTTGAATTGCGACGTGCAGGTGCGACCTGTCACCGTGATGGTCAGCAAGGTCACGGTCAATAGCGAAAAGTATACGAACATCCTCATGGGTACCGTCCAGGCCGCGATCGCCAACGGAGTTTTGGACTCTGTACGCAACGGAGACATCCCCAAAAATATCGTCAACGACATCGGCATCATCGTATCGGTTTGGCTCGATCCATCGATCGTCAATGAAGCGTATGATCCCGAAGTGTTGTTTCGAACGAACCGGGAAGCAACGGCGAAGGCGATTTCCAAGGCGATGAATCATGAGCCCGGGATCGATTGGCTATTGAAGAACCAGGACTCGATCCAACACTGCTTTCATCAGCTTGCTGTCGAAAAGAAGCTCTAGTCCCATCATGGACGGCTGCGCAGATAGGCGATCAAATCGTTGAGGGCCGTAGGCCCCAACTCCTGCAGCAGCCCGTCAGGCATGAACGACTTTCCGGTCGTCGTCCAGGTTTCGATCGATTCCTTCGCAATGCGAGCGACCTGGTTCTGCGCCGTGGTGATCTCAATGAAGCCGGTACCCGATGAGGACAACAAACCCGCAAAGGTCTCATCGTCACGAGTCCGGACTTGATGCTGCTCGTATTTGGGGTCGAGATCGCGGCTCGGCTCAGCGATTGCAATCGCGATGGCTTCATTGGTGCGAACGCGGTACGAATCCAATGATGGTCCAAGCTGGATTCCTGTTCCGTTGACGCGATGGCACGACGCGCACCATTTGCGAAAATGCTGTTCTCCACGCTCGACCGACCCCGTTTGGCTCCATGCAGCGATATAAGGGTCGCGAATATCCTCCCATTTCGAGACGGAAGGGCTGCTCCACTGGCTGGCTCGTCGTC
Source organism: Planctomycetota bacterium (assembly GCA_046306195.1). Lineage (GTDB taxonomy): Bacteria > Planctomycetota > Planctomycetia > Pirellulales > Pirellulaceae > JBKCUI01. The sequence continues at coordinate 28,297 of JBKDXO010000181.1, forward strand.
GAACCTCCTCGTCCGTGGATCCTCGAATCGCTTGCCAAGCCCAGGCGGGCACCCGTTTGGCATCGATCTGACCGGATTCGACTCGGTCGAGGAGCAGGCGCGTCCCAGGGAGTGTTCGCACGAGGCTTTGAAACACTCCATTGAGTACGGGAGGCGCTAGGCGATCCCAGCGATCAAGCACCATCGTTTGCACGTTCGCGTCGCTCGCTAGCCACGATTCCACGGAAGCCTGCTGCAGTTCGATCCTCTCCGTTCGGTCTAGAATCGCTTCGAGCAAAGGTATCCGTTCCTCGGTCGGAAGGATGGAAATCAATTGGATAGCGTCCCGTTCACGTCGAAGCAACTCCGAAGCCTTGTCGCCTGCGATCGCTCTGTTAACCATCTCCAAGCCGGTAGTCCTCGCGAGCTTTTGGACCGCGAGCCGAGAGTCCGGGTTGGTGATCTGCTTGCGATTGACGAGCCGAGAGAGGCTCGCCATCAATTGCTCTTCGGTTTTCGTCGCTATTTCGCCAGCACGAATTCGATCGAGCCACGAAGGGAGGTCTCCGGCCCGATGGAGCTGAAATAGAATCGCGTCCCACCAAGGGGCAACCGATTCCTCGGACGATTGCGCAGCTAGGTGAGGAATCATGCGGCCTGCATACGTTTGAGCATGACTTCCTGAGATTGCGTATTCGATTCCCGCCCGCAGTTCGTCGCATCGCCAGTCATCGCCGTTCGCATCGCTAGGGGTCCATGCCATCAACAGGTCGACGATCGCTTCGCGATTCGAGGGATCGGTTTGATCGCCCAATAGCATTCGGCTGCGTACGGCAGCGGCCATGCGGACTTCCGGGTTGAGTTCATCCGAGAGTGATAGGAATCCCTGCGTGAGATCGCTGGCCGTGAGGCTGTTCTGAAAGCGAGGGAGCAAAACGAGGGCCCACAATCGAATCCTGGGGTGGGAGTCCTTCACGAGATCCAACCAAGTCGCCGTATCCATCCCTTCCGGCATCGCCGCCAGGACACTCAGTGCATGCAACCGGGCAAAGGGCGAGGAATGCGATCGAGCCATGCTTCGCAAATCGGGGATCGCCTGGGGATCCTGCCCCAAGACCAGGAGCTGCGATGCGGTCTCTCGATGCCATCCGTTCGGATGCGCGAGTGTCTTGATCAAGGTGGGCGTATCCGCCCGATCGAGAGCTGGGGCATCGTGGCGAATGGGCCGATCGCTCGACACGATTCGCCAAATGCGACCCAGGTTCCGGCCGGAGGTTAGGTCCAACTGCGATTTGATTTGCTCAGGCAGGCTTTTGGGATGCTCGATCGTTTCGCGCGCCATGTCGACGATGTAGAGACAGCCGTCGGGACCGTGGGCGAATTGAACCGGGCGAAACCAAGTATCCTTGCTGCGCACGAACTCCGACGCGGCATCGATCCGCTCCCCTACCATGGCAACCCCGTTGGGGCGAAGCCTCTTGCGATGGACCAAGTTGCTGCCGACATCGGCGACAATTCCAACCATCGAATCGGACTCTGGCCATTGGTCGCCGTCGTAGATCGTAATTCCTGTCGCCGATGTGAAATACCCGCTGGCTCGTCCGCCCCCCTCCAGCAAACCAACCGATGCGCCCGAGAGCCGCATTTGGGTCCGAAGCGTGCGCCACGGTTCGACCGGCGAAATCCGAAACACTTCCGCCTGCGCGCCATCCACGGCGATCGATCTTCGCCAAGCAACGCTCCGGGACAGCGGGGCATCGGTCAATTCCGGGAGATACCATGCGACGACTTGCTGCAAGTGGTCGCTGTTGCTGGTCACGAAACGGTCGCCCCACGGGCTGAAGTCCATGCCGTGCTGACCATATCCAACCACGTCCGTCAAAGATCCTTGGACCACATTGATGGCGATGTCTCTGCCAGCAACATTGCGCGGACTGGGATCGACGCGCAGTGGCGATTGGTCTGGCGTAGTCAATTGCCCGCCATTGGAGCTGGTCGACAAGTGAACGCGGCCGTCGAGTCCCCATCGGAACGAGTTCGCCAACCCCTGGACGTTCTGTCTGCCGAGACCATCGAGGATGGTTGCCGCGGCAGCGTTCCGTCCTGGCTGCATGACAATCTGCAGCAACTGCGGGGGAGCGGCAATCCACACGCGGCCCCCGACGCACGCGAGGGCGGTCGGCCACGAAAGATCTTTGAGAATTACTTCGCTCTCATCCATCACCCCATCGCGATTGGAATCGCGAAGCCTGGAGACACGGCCGAGCGCCTCATGCTCTTGCTCGCTGTAATCGACCATTTCTACGACCCACAAGTCGCCGGCGGCGTCGAACTCCATCGCGACCGGACTTGCAATCTGCGGCTCGCTGGCCACTCGTTCGATGGCGAAACCAGGCTGGGTTTCTATCGAGCGATAGGCATCGTCGAGCGTCATTGCAGGAAAACGGTCCACGCGGATCGCTTCCTGGGCGACGAGATTGGCCAGCGATGGGATGGTTCCTGCGAAGACCACCCACGAGAGGACTCGAATCAGCTTCACGGTGATTTCTCTTCTCCAAAAACAGCGAAACGCAACGCATCAGGAAGTCGTTGTGACCAGGCAACTTCGTTATGCTCGGCACCATCGGCGATGATCATGCGGATCAGAAGCCGATCGCCGCCTCGGCTTCGAAGAATCGATTCGATTTCAAGGACCTTGTCAACCAGTCGACGGCTTGATCCCTCCGATTTCCCTTCCCGCGTTCCCATATCGATCCACAACCGCATAGGGGATTTCGTTTGGGATGGAGGGGACCATGTGTTGGCGTCGCGAACGGCCGCGTCGTCGCCCCAAAACAGGGACGGTGACATCGCGATGCCATTCCCAAAAACGTCCCCTCGCGTCGACAGGGCATGCAGGACCAGTAGGCCACCGAGCGAGGATCCGACGAGCGTTGTATGCTCGGGCCCAGGACGCGTCGGATACTGATGGTCAATCCATGGCTTCAATTCGTCGCAGAGAAACCGTAGATACTCGTCCGCTCTCCCACCTGCCTGCGAATCATTGAGGGTGTGGGGAACTGCCGTGTATTCGTCAATGCGAGCTGGCGAATTATCGATGGCGACGAGAATGGCCGACTTGCCGGTCTGCGCAAGTTGGTACGCGGCTTCGTCGGCGCGCCACTCTTGGCCGAACGCGGCGCGATCGGCTTCGAAGATGTTCTGGCCGTCGAGCAAGTAGACGACCGGAAATCGATTCGCGTTCGATTCCTTGAGCGCTGGAGGTAACCAGACCGTGACGCGACGCGTACTGTTCAGCATGCGGCTTGCGAATTGTTGCCAGAGAAGATTCCCGGAACTCGTACTTGACCAGGATGCCGAGGGCCTAGCCCACGATTGAATCTCCACCTCGATCAGCGCATCCCCATCGACTTTCCATCGTCGGTTGGGAATCTCCGTTCCCCGGGACGATTTCTCCACCCTTTCCCAACTCCCGAGAGTGAACTTGTATTCCAACTCGGTCCCAATCGGCAATCGGAGCTTCGCCGTATATCGTCCATCTTCGTTACGCTGCAATCGAACGTCATCGGGCCGCCACCGTCCGAGTGCGGGAATGTTTCCCGCGATGTAGAGTTCGGATTCTTTGGGAGTATCCTCCGGAACGACGACCGACCAACTCACAACCCCGTCGTTGTTGCTTTTCCCTGTCGCGCCGTCGGGACGAGCACCGACGATCAGGAAACAGGCCAGATCCGCGAAGAGAATCGAGAGGAAACGAATCGGGCGCGACATGCTGCTATTCAAAATGCCTTCAACAAAATATCGCCGACAAACGGTGCGATGCTTCGATTATAACCCAAAACCCGTGGATTCGCGGTCGCAGTGGGAAGATGGCGTGACGCTCTGTGCGATTGACGCTAAAATCTCATTGGTGTCTGCGGTGCATGGTTCCAGTTGGGAGGGTACCCCAAAGTTGAAGTCCTTGGTCCGTTGGTTGTCGTTCGCATCCCTGACAATTGCACTCGCAATGCTCTTGATTTCGCAAGGTCCTGGGCTTTCTCACGCCTTCGGCCAGCTTCCAGAAGCCACCGCAGCACAAACCAGCGGTTCGAGAGATCGGCCCAAGGGGGACAGCACCAAGCCACCGGAGCCACCGAAAAGCGAACGGCAGTTGGCTGAGGAACGCAAAGCTCGCGAAGCTGCCCGAAAAAGGGGCGAGATCACCTTCGACGATTTGAAATTCAATATCGAGAAAGGTGGCCAGTTCAAGGAGGAGATGATCACGCCAGAGATCAAGGAACTGGACAAGAAGGTCGTGAAGCTTCGCGGATTCATCCTTCCCACCTCGGTTTTTCAGCAGTCTGGCATCAAGCAGTTCGTCTTGGTGCGAGACAACCAAGAATGTTGTTTCGGCCCCGGGGCCGCGCTCTACGATTGTGTCATCGTGGAAATGGCTGCAGGCAAGACCGCGACATTCTCGACACGCGTTGTCGGTGTCAAAGGCAAACTCGAGATCGACTCGGAATCGTTTCAGTACCCCGACGGCGGCCACTACGCCATTTACAAGATGACTGCGGAAGAGGTTCGTTGATGGCCGATGCGCTGCTGCAAACCCATTTGCCCTTTCCGAAACGGCAAGGCAAAGTTCGAGATGTTTACGATCTCGGGGATCGTTTGTTGATCATCAGCACCGATCGTATCAGCGCCTTCGACTGGGTGATGCCGAACGGGATTCCAGACAAGGGAAAGATCCTCAATCAGCTGAGCTTGTTCTGGTTCCGCACCCTCGGAGTGGAGCACCACATCCTCGATGACACGCTCCCGGCTTCGATCCAGGCCCTGGATCCTGAGGGGGTATTGCGAGGTCGCTCGGTTATCGCTCGCAAGGCCCAAGTGGTTCCCTTCGAATGCGTCATTCGAGGCTATCTGGAAGGAAGTGGCTGGCGCGACTACCAAAAGACGGGCTGCATCTGTGGAATCCCCTTGCCTTCCGGACTCCGCCAGTGCGATCGACTCGCGCAACCTCTCTTTACACCAGCCACCAAGGCGGAGACCGGGCACGACGAAAACGTCTCCTTCGAAACGATGCGTGCGTCGTTGGGCGAGGCGGTGGCCGAGGAACTCAAGGAGCGTTCGATCGCCATCTACGAGCGAGGCAATGAGATCACGCGTCCACGCGGTATTTTGATCGCCGACACAAAATTGGAGTGGGGTTGGTTCGAAGGTCGATTGATTCTGATCGACGAAGTCCTGACGCCCGACAGCTCCCGGTTTTGGCCATCCGATCGCTGGCAACCCGGCGGACCACAGCCGTCGTTCGATAAGCAGTTTCTGCGAGAGTTTCTCGACCAGACCGGTTGGGACAAAAACAGCCCTCCGCCGAATCTGCCGCAATCCATTGTGGAGCATACTCGAGAGCGATACCTAGCTGCCTACGAGCAGATCACAGGAATGCAATTGCCTGTTTGATCATTGCCACTCCAGGCAATCTTTTCGGCGGAACCCGGAGCTTGCCGTCGCGGCTGGAAAAAAAGAAACCCCCGGAATGAATCCGAGGGTCTTTCAACGTTTGTCTGGGGAACATTCAGCGTTTAGGTCCGGGGCCTAAAACTAATCGTCCCAGCCTTCTTGGCTGAAGAAATCATCGACCGTGTCGAGATAGCCCTTCGCCATGATGGTTGGAGGCGGGCTTATTCGATTGACTTCGACCCAATTGGTGAACTCTGACGGATCCTTCAGGATTCGAATCACATGGCCGCCGTCGGTCGTGCCGACGCGGTGGAATTGGCGACGGTCGAGAGCCGCGGTTCGCACCTTGGTGCCGTTGGCGGAAACTTCGGTCAGATATACCGTATTGAGGTCGTTGCTGATGACTACCTCGTAGAACACACCCGTTGATGTTTGCCCCAGACGCGATGTCCAGTCGGTGACGCCGTTGGCATTGATACCAGCATACAAGCCACGATGTCGGGTACCATTTTGGTTGTACGAGGACCAGAGGTACTCCAAGTAGGAACTGTACTCGGGGGCGATTCCGACGACTGGGAAGTCAAAGACGATGTTGGCATCCCCGGGGGCCGCAATCGTCCGAGTGTAAGACATCGGAGAAGTATGCCCTTGGGTCATGAACTTCGGAGTCGAGTAGCTGACGGTGTACGTGCCAGGCGGCAACAGTTCGAAGTCATACGAACCGTCAGCCTCCGTCATTTCCGTCACAGAGATCGTTCGACCTGGATTTTCAGGGTCGGCATAAGTCAAGGTGACCTCGACGCCACCTACCGGAATCTCAAGGCCTGTACTGCCCCCCGCACGATCGTAAACCCCATCGGCATCGTCGTCGAGGAATACCGTCCCCTTCAAGGAGCTCGGGATGAACGGGAGGACCTCGATGGTGATGGTAGCGATCGACGTCTTTGGATCTGCAGCACCATTGGTGGTACCGTTGTCGATGACTTCGTATTGGAAACTCGTCGTGCCATTGGTACCGAGCGTCGCGAAGTAAGTGAACTGGGTAGCTCCAAAGGAACTGATCGATCCGATCGTGGGGTCGGTCACCTTGCGGGACATCACCAACGTCTGAGACGATTCATTGGTAGCACCACGCGACATGGTTGCCAACTCGGCGGTCATGTCGATCACCGTGCTGACGCCTGCAAAAACCTTTCTGGTGATGCTTCGAGCGACCGGAGTGTCGTTGACTTCGGAAACATTGATCGTCACGGTGCCGGTGGCAGTCGCATTGGTCGATTGACCGTCCGTCACGGTGTAGACGAACGAGTCGACCCCATTAAAGTCTGCGGGCGGATTGTATCGCAATGTATCAGCATCGATTTGGGTGATGGTACCACCCCGTACTGTCGTGAGAGGACCGGTCAACGCAACGAACGAGACCGTCTGGTTCTGTGGGGCCGCAATCTCATTGGCCGGGCCAGGCACATCCCCCGCAATCACGGACGCAACGGTAATGGGGAGAACGGTGTCTTCCACCGCCGTTACTGTCTTCGGCGAGGTGACTGGCGGATCGTTCACCGGCGCGATATCGAGGGTCAAACTTGCGGTCGACGACTTGAAGTCATTCACACCGTTGGACTTGCCGTTATCGGTCACCGTGTATTCGATGATGACTGGTCCGAAATAATCCTTGGCCGGCGTGTAGGTGATGTTGCCACCACTGAGGACGAGGTTGCCACCTCCTGAATTCACCGTCGCGGCCGTAATGGTCAGCGTCTGATCATCCTCGAACGGACCTCGACTGAGGCCGTCGGTAACCGATGCGCCCGAAATCACTTTGACCGTATCTTCCGTGCCATTCATCGTCATATTGACCGCGACTGGCGGATCGTTCACTTCTTGAACCAGGATCGTCGCGGTCGCGATTCGTCGCTCATTTTCTTCGACCACGGTGTCCGTGTCGTCCATGGCATAGGTGAAGACGACTTCGCCAAACCGGTCGGCCGCAGGAGTGTACCGGATCAGGGTTCCTTCGATCGCGACCGAACCCGGGCCACTGATGATTCGGGGTTGGGACGGCTCGGTTCCAGCGGTAAGCGATTTCGTTCCTCTCGAGAAATCGTTTGCCAGGACATCGAACGTGGCAGAGGTATCCTCGTTGATTCGCAAGCTAGCGTTCGAACGGTAATCATCATCCACAGCAAACGGAGACGCCGGTGGCAGAATCGTCACCGTTACGGTCGCCGTCGCAGGGAGCCCAGCTTGGTCGTTGATCGTGTAGTTGAACGTCGCGGTGGTACCGAAGACAGCTGGCGATGTCGAAGGCGTAAACACGACACCGGTGCCGCCTGCAGCAACTTGGACGGTGCCGGAGGTGGCTGGAGTGACTCCCGTAACCGAAACCACCGAAATGGTACCCGGTTCACCGCCAGGCCCTGGCAAGTCGTTGGCGAGTACATTGAGCGAGTTCGGGTCGCCCAGGGCGATCACGCTGAATGCATCGTTCACGGCAATCGGCGGATCATTCACGTTGGTAACGTTGATCGTGATGGTCGAATCGGTCGATGCAGCAGGAGTGCCGTTATCGGTTCCTCGAACCGTCATGACCACCTGGCCGAAGAAATCAGCGGCCGGAACAAAGCGGAGCGAACCGCCGGAAATATTGGCGGTACCTTGAGCCGTCGTGGGACCGGAGAGAATCGCCAAGGTAACGGTTTGGCTCGATTCGTTGGCAGGTCCTGGGGTAAACAATTGAGCGGGTGTGATCACCAAGGGCGCCGTCGCATCCTCAAGCATGCTGAAGGTAGTTCCGACGATTACCGGAGCGTCGTTCACTCCGGCGACGGTAATGGTCAAGGTCGCGAGCGTGCTGTTCGAGTTCGGAGCCGGGCTGTTGGGCCCGCTATCGGTTCCTCGCACGATGATATTCACGAGGCCAAAGAAATCTGCCGCCGGGAGAAATTCGAGACTACCCGTGGTCGTATTGATCGTCGCGGTACCTTGGGAGGAAGGCGGTGCGGTCACAATTGCCAATGACAACGTCTGGCTGGACTCATTGGCGGGACCTGGCGAGAAAATGCTGGTCGGGGCGATGACCAAGGGAGTTGTCTGATCTTCGGTCGCGTCGTACGTGACATCCAGAATCACCGGTGGATCGTTCACCGGGGTGACGTCGAGCGTTACGGTTCCCGTCGCACGATCGCCTCGATCGCTTTCGATGATGTAGGTGAACGTCGATGGGCCGAAATAATCCGCTGCCGGCGTGAAGACCACGTTCTTGGGGTTGGTTCCCGTCCCGATCGAAACGGTACCTGCCCCATTGGTGGGTTGGGTGACGCTGATAATTCCGAAGGGACGATTATCGACTTCGACGTCGTTGGCGCCGACAGTAAGAGTCGTACTGCCACTATCTTCAGCGACGGACCCAACATCATTGATTGCGGTCAGTCGATCGCGGATGGTAATCGTCCCGGATGGCAGCACGACTTGGGAGGCCGTCAGGTAAACCTCGTCAGCCTCAAACAACGAGATCCCGAGATTGGTCCCACTCTCTCCTGTAGGCGGAGGAATGATCGTTCCGTTCAGGTTAACAAGCCCAGCCTGTGCCCCAACGAATAGCGTATCCACGATCCCGAGGTAGAGCGTCGCCACTTGAGGGCGTAGTGGGACTATTACATTCGCAAAGCCACCCAATCTGCTGAGGGTCCGTTTCGCGGGAGTGAGAGGGTCGAAGTCCAGCAGCGATCCAGACCTACCGCTGGTATAACGTGGGTTATCGACGGTTCCGGTTCCCGTCGTTGTGGTTCCATTATCGACGTCATGGTTTATCGCGGCACGAGCCACCTCATCCTGGACAGGGGAGGGATTTACTCGAGTCGTCAGCGTAACACGGGCTCCCGTACCCCCGGTCAGATTGTCACTCGCCACGACTCCCTCGGGCGTGATGTCCGTGCGTGCGAGCGTACCAATGAAGTTGATCGCGTAGTCCGGCTTGCTGGTGTTCGGTGCTTCGACAAAAGCAACACGCACGTTATTGGCACCGAACAGCGCCGCTAGCCGAGTTTGGATAAGGCTACGGGTCGCCTCGTTATCCAAGACGCCAAATTCGTCGAACACCGGCGCGATCGCCGCTGTTGTTTGGGTCCCGTATCGGAGCGTAAAGCTTCCGCCAGTGATGCTCTGGCTGAGCGTCAGCCGGTTGAATTCGCCCCATTGCAATTGCAGTTTCTCGGCCGCCGATCCATCCGCGTTTGTGAAGTTGAGATCGTGGTATGCACTGAAGACTCCCTGAGGCGTTGCACCACCGTGCGTCGCGGGACGACGCAAATCGGTCATCGTTGTGCGGACGATGATGCGTTCCCCGGTTCCGATAATCGCGTCCGGTTCAGAAGTCGCAGTGTTTTGGTCGGGAATCACAGCCCCGACCGTGCCATCCGCATTCACTTGACGAAACTCGTACTTGACCCCGACCGCAGGTGGCAACTCGCCTTCGCCGGAATTCAATACGTTGATCACCGACAATACGTCCAACGGACTGAGGGCGTTGTCGCCATCGACGTCGATGTTCCTGTTAAAATTTTCCGGTTTCGGCTTGTCCGCGAGCGAACCTGGACCGGAAGCATTCAGTTCGTTGATCACCACCAACGCATCGAGCGGACTGATTCGAAAGTCGCCATTGACATCGTTCGGATAGATGTAATTGTGGAAGGGGAGAAGATCACCCGCCATCAACTCGCGTCGTTCCAGTTGCTCCATGCGAATCATGCGAAGGAATTGCTTTTTGCACTTCTTCTTACTCCCATTAACGTCGCGAAGCTTTTGAACTGGGGAAACAGTCATTGGTTCTTCCACCTTAAAACGAAAAGGAAGGGGGGTGATAGGATACCGGCCGGGAAATCCCACGAATGCCAATTCCGTAGGACTGAAATTAGTTGGACGGAGGCTCGAATGCAATGCACTTCTTGCGCAGGTCCCCCAGTTTGCCAAATCAACTCCATTTGGCGCGCGAGTTTACCACGCGTACTGCCCAATCCGATTTTTCCGAACTTTAGAGTAGGATTTCCTCAAGAAGTTCCATGCGGTTGATTTTTTCGGAAAAACCAGTCCTGCGGATTGGGCGGGGATGGGTCCGAGAACCGCTGGATTAGGCTTGGAAACCCAGGAATCGGGCCATTTCGAGCCTGGTAAACCTGATTCCCCGGGTTTTTTTCTAACCCGAAGCGTCAGCAAGGGAAGCACGGAAGAAAATCTCTCCAGTGTCGTAACTCCTTCCCTCACTTACGTTTCGGGCTGGGATGTGCGATTTCCGCCGCCGTTTTCGGAGAGTTTCAGAAAAGCCTGAACCGCTTGGCGTTCGAGCAACCGAGCGTGGACGTGCGGGCGAACGCGAAGGAGGTGAGCTTGTGCTTGCTCGGGCGTCATTCCGCAGGAATGGACCAGCCAGCACAAGACAACGGTCGCACTCCGGGCGCGTCCGGCTTTGCAGTGGACGTAGACCTTTTTTCCGTGCCCTGTCATATCGTCCAGGAATTTCACTCCCTGTGCGATATCCGACACGCTTGGAGGGTTGAAATCGACGGTCGGCAGCCACAGTTGCACGATCCCAAATTTTCGATATTCCCGGAGCGGGCCGCGGTATTCCCGGCACAGATTGATTACCCCGCGAACCCCGAGTTGGGCCAGTTTGGGAACATCCCGTCGCAAAGGGAGGGCTCCAAGAAAGACGTGAGGGGTTACCTCGTCCCACCATCGGCGCTGTCGAAGGACCCGTGCAAGGCAATAATTCCACGCAAAGGTAGGAAGAAACAATGCATTGGAAATGGCGGCGTGCATTTCACGGATGCCTCAGGTCGTCAACATGGATGGGTCGGGTTGGGGCATCGGAGAGGTCGAGCTGCGAGCGATTTTCAGATGACAGCTCGTGCGTTTCAAGTTCTTCCGATGGGGATGCGATCTCTCGAAACAAAGATGACGTGTTTCGGATCGATTGATAGATCGGCATCCCATCTCCTTGCGATGCTCGCCGCCATCGCGCGGCCACGACCGTAACGTTATCGGTTCCGCCAGCAGTTTTGGCCTGTTCAACAAGCGCTTGGCACAATGCCTGCGGCTCTGGATTCTGAATGATCGTGTTTTGGATCTGCAGATCTTCGACATGCTTGTTGAGCCCGTCGCTGCACATCAGGACGATGTCTTGGTCCACCAATTCGACGGCAGAAATCTCGGCTTGGACGGCATCGGCGTCTGCGCCCAGGGCGTTTACCAGCACATTGGACCAAGGCGAACGCTGGGTCGAGTCGGGTTGCAACCTTCCCGACTTCATCAGTTGCTCGGCGACCGTATGGTCGCTTGTGAGCAGCTGCAACTTCCCTTGACGAAACAAGTAGCATCGCGTGTCGCCGGCGTGAACAATGTGCATCCGAGGCCAAATCACATAGGCCATGGTGAAGGTCGTTCCCATCCCGGTCAGATCCGGATCGAGCTCGGATTGGCGTTTGATCTCACGGTGGGATTGGTTCAAAATCAATTTGAGATCCTCGATGAGTGCGGATTCATCGGGATTGGATTTGGGCGATAGCCAACGAATACGATTCAAAATGGATGCGATGAAATACTGCACCGCCAGTCGACTTGCTTCCACGCCGGCGGAATGCCCCCCCATACCATCGGCAACCATCAGCAAATGACCGAGAGTCGCGCCGTTGAGTTGGGTTCCCTCCTGGAGCGCAAGAGAGCTGGAGATCGTGTTCAAGCATCGGGTAAGTTCCGCGACAAAGAATTGATCTTGATTGTCGGCTCGGACAGACCCACGGTCGGTAACCCCGGCGGCTTCAATTCGTATGTCGTAGGTCATTGAACTGCCATCTTCTGCAGGATTTCTTATAGGCCCTGAACGGGATTGCGATGGACGCCTTCTTAGCCAGTCGCTACCTTGCCCCGACCACTGTATCTTACTCATTATTGATCTGCGTGTGTTCATTTCCTCCGGTGTTGTTTGACAATAACTATGCCTGACTCCCCACCTGCCTACCCGATCCGAGTCTATAACACACTCACCAAGACCAAGGAGCCTTTGGAGACGATCCATCCGGGTTGCGTCGGAATGTATTTATGCGGGCCGACGGTGTACGCCGAAGCCCACATCGGGCACATGGTTGGGCCGGTCATTTTCGACACGGTCAAACGCTACTTGACCTACTGCGGCTACGCGGTCACCTGGGTAGTCAATATCACGGATGTCGACGACAAACTGATCCAGCGGTCGCAGCAACGCAGAATCTCGATGTTCCAGTTGGCGACTCAAATGACGGCCGACTACCTGTCGAATTTGCAGTCGCTGGGCGTGGACCAAATTGATCGCATGCCGCGAGCCACCGACAGCATCGACGAAATCATCGCCTTTATCGAAGAACTCATCCAACGGGGGTACGCCTACGAAAGCGGTGGCGATGTCTTCTTCGACGTCGCGAAGGACCCGGAATACGGGCGATTGAGCAACCGATCGGCCGACGAACAGCAAGGCGAGGGGGGAGGGGCTGCCTCCCGAAAACGCTCATCGGGTGACTTTGCCCTGTGGAAAGCGGCGAAGCCGGGGGAACCGAGCTGGCCGAGCCCGTGGGGAGACGGACGCCCTGGCTGGCATATCGAATGCTCGGCCATGAGCCGCGGTATCCTAGGCAAGACCTTCGACATTCACGGTGGTGGCCTCGATTTGGTCTTCCCCCACCATGAAAACGAACTGGCGCAAAGCCGATGTTGCCACGGCCAGCCCATGGTCCGCTACTGGATGCACAACGGTTTGATGCGAGCTTCGACCGAAACCGGAAAGGTAGGTGGACGCTCCGAACGCGAGGAGGGCTCGGACGATGTCTCGGGCAAAATCTCGCGCAGCAAAGGAGCCGGTGGCCTAGCCTCGCTCATCGCCCGGCACACCGGCGAGCGGATTCGATTCTTCCTGCTCCGATCCCATTATCGCTCCACGACGATCTTCGGCGATGAACCGCTCCTCGAAGCTGGCACCGCCCTCGAAGCGTTCTATCGATTGTTCGAGCGTTTTTATCGCATTTCGGGCCGATCGTTTTACGAGCTCCCGTACGCCACACACCGGTCGCAGTTCCACCCGCCCAAGGAAGCAAACCCGCTCTCGACCGAGTTGGCAGCTCTCCGCGAATCGTTCCTGTCCAAAATGGACGATGACTTCAACACCGGCGGCGCTACCGCCGACCTTTTCGAAATGGCCCGGGCCCTGAACCGTTTCATCGACAGCCAATCCCTCGAGGAAAAGAAGGAGGCCCCGGCTATCGAAATGCTGCAGTACGGAATGCAGATCCTTCGCGAATTGGCAGCGCTGCTCGGAATCTTCCTCAAACCGGTCCCCAAGGGGACTAGCGACGATTCCTCAGGGAAACTCGTCGGCGAATTGATGGAACTGATCATCAAACTCCGGGCCGAGGCCCGAGTCCGCCGCGACTTCGCGACCTCCGATGCCGTCCGGGACGGTCTGCAAGCCATCGGGGTTCTAATCCAGGATGGCAAGGCCGGAACGACCTGGCAGGTAAAGTCATGATGCACCGTCGACGATTCATTCCCTCCGCTGCCCTGACCGCCGGCGCGATGGCTTGGTTGGGAACTAACCGCAGTTGGTCGATGCATCGCGATCGCCCCCTCATGGCATATATCGGAACATTCAGTTCGCCGTTGAAGGATGTCCTTCCTACCCAAGTCGACTTGCCTCCCGGCAATGGTCGCGGCATTCACCTCTTTCAAGTGGATCGGGGCGATGGCACGTTGACTCCCAGGGGAACATTCGATCTGGGGACGAGCCCTAGTTGCCTGGCGGCCAATCGCGCAGGCACACACCTTTACTCCGCGAATGAAACCGATCGCGTGGGCGACCAACGCGAAGGGAGTCTCAGCGCGTTTGCCATCGATCAGGACACGGGCGAGTTGAAGATCCTCAATACCGTTCGCGCCGGAGGCGCCGGCCCGACGTACGTCTCGGTCCACCCATCGCAACGCTACCTGTTGGTCGCGAACTACTTTGGAGGCTCGATCTCGGTCGTTCCCATTCTCGCCGATGGTCGCCTGGGCGAGCCGATCCAGACGATCCAAGACGAAGGCGCGATCGGTCCCACGCGAGCGACCAACGCACCGCGCGGCAGTTTCGCGATCAGCGGTCACGACCGCACCCACGCACACATGATCGAATCCGATCCATCGGGTCGCTTTGTGATCCATGTCGATCTGGGTTTGGATCGAATCTACGTCTGGGCATTCGATAGCCAAACCGGAAAACTATCACCCGCAGCGCAGCCTTATGTGTCGTTGCCGCCCGGTGACGGCCCTCGCCACTTCCACTTCCATCCCAACGGCAAGTGGATGGTGTCGATCCAGGAAGAAGGCTCGACCTTGGTTCGCTTCGACTACGATCCTGCCACCGGCAACCTCGCGCCCAAGCAAACGATTTCAACCCTCCCTCCGGGCTATGCCGGCAGCAACTTCTGCTCCGAAGTCCTCTTCTCGAACGATGGCCGTTTTGTTTACGCCGGGAATCGACTGCACGACAGCATCGGTATTTTCTCGGTCGACGCTGGAGGCCAACTGGCCTATGTCGGCGAAGAATGGACGCGTGGTGATTATCCGCGTTCGTTCGCGTTCGATCCGACCGGTCGCTTTCTCTATTGCTGCAATCAACGGGCCGACCATGTTGCGGTGTTCGAAGTCGATGTCGCAACCGGCTCGCTCCGCTTCACGGGCCAATATGTGCCGGTCGGCAACCCCTCGATGGTCTGCTTTGTCGATTTGGGCAATCGGCGATAGCCCTTTTGGGCAATCCGGCAAACTGCCCTTTACCCAGATTGCCCATCCTCTGTATCGTGCGTCCCCAAAGGAGAACAGCAACATGAGGGAGAGAGCAATGCGGAACGAATGGATGGTTCGATTGGGATGGCTTGGTTGGGCAACCCTGTGGTTCGTGGCCCTGTCGATCCCTTGCTATGGCCAATCTTGGCAGGAGCAAGCAGTCGTTCAGTCAAAGCAACTGCTCGACGAGACGATGGAGAAAGCTCTAGCTCGCATCCCGCAAGCACTCCTGACCGATGCTCACGGGGTCGCCATCATCCCCAATGTCGTCAAAGGTGGGTTCATTGTCGGTGCCCGATTCGGCCGCGGTGTTCTTCTGATCCGTGAACCAAACGGAACATGGCATGCGCCGGTCTTCATCACCCTTACTGGTGGCAACGTCGGATGGCAAGCTGGCGTGCAATCCTCGGATATCATCCTGGTCTTCAAATCCCCGAAGAGTATCCAAGGGGTGCTCAATGGAAAATTAACGTTGGGTGCTGACGTGGCCGCCGCCGCAGGTCCCGTCGGGCGCCAAGGCGGGGTCGCTACCGACGGCCAGCTACAGGCCGAGATCTACACCTACTCTCGCAGTCGTGGTTTGTTCGCCGGGGTGGCGATCGATGGTTCGGTTATTCAAGTCGATCGCTTGGCCACCGGTTCTTACTACGGCATCACCGCCGTTCAACAGACGCCTAACGTCCCCGCGGCTGCGCAGCAATTGACCGAATCGGTCGCTCGCTATGCCGAAACGATTCTCAAGGGGGGCGTCTCCAGTCCTGCGTCCGTTCAACAAGTCGGAGCGAGCGAATCGGAAGTGGTGCGAGGCCAACTGGTTCAACTGGCCCCGCGGCTGTTCGATCTGCTGGACGAGTCGTGGAAAAATTACCTCGGCCTGCCCGCCTGGATGTTTATCGGCGGCGCCCCTGCGGATCCCGCCGCGATTCGTGAGATCGTGGCTCGGTACGATTCGGTTGCACGCGACCCGCGGTTCACGTCCCTGTCATCCCGCCCCGAGTTCCAGTCGGTATATGGACTGCTGAAGCATTATGAGCAATCGATCACGCCGCAGCCCTCGGCCTTGCAATTGCCCCCGCCTCCTCTAACACCAGGCTAAACGGCGAACAAACGGTCGATCGCGTTCGTTAGGACCGTCATAATCGATTGCGGAGCAGGATCGTTCCGCGCAAAGTTGCAGGGTTGAGCTGACTTGAGCGCCGCCAGGAGGGCATACTCCGGCAGTTGCGTTGTCTGTCATCCGGCCCTCAACTCATATCTCGGTCCATCATGCGCTCTGTTTGGCTCAGTCTCGCTTCGGTCGCTATCGTGGCTCTTCCAGGATGCCAGTGCATGCAGCAAATGGAACGATGGAAATGCGATAACTGGGGGATGTGCCACTTCGCCCAGCCACGACCCGGTGTCTACTCGCCGATGGTTCTGCCACCGAGCTACGGTGTTCCACCCACGAGCTACGGTGTCCCGCCGACCGGACTCGCTGCGGTTCCAACCGCCAATCCCGTCTACCCAGCTTCGAGCATGGCGAGTACCGCCGCGCCGCCGGTAACCTATGCCGCTCCACCGAGTGCTCCCACCTACGCACCCTCGGGGCCGTCTCCCTACGGCGGCGCCGTCGTCCCAAGCGGCAACTGCCGCGAATGCCAAAAATAATCCGGAATTGAAGCCACCACAGGCGTATCTGCGACGCCCAGCGGCTGATGATCACGACGGCGCGACGATCCCGCCTTCTTGGGCTCGTTGATCAGGTGGCGCATCGCCATAGATAACTTCTGCGAGCCCGTTCCGATAGCAGATCGCGGCAACGAGGCAAAGAAACGCATCGGCTCCGTCGGGGTCTGCGGCTTTCCCGCCCGATCGATACGACTCGCAAAACGTCCGGATCTCCGGTGCAAAATCGAGCCGAATTCGTTGACGTGCTAGATACGAGACTGCGGATTGCAAGCAGCGAACCGGTTCTTTCTTGTAGCTTCCGTCAAACCCGATCTGGCGCGCGACGAGACTTGGGTAGGTTTCGAACAGAACAGGACTCCTCTCGGAAACGGTTTGGCCTAAGAGGACCTCATATCCGGCAGATTGCAACGCCTCGAGAAACGCTGTCCCAGCGAGGGTCATGGCGAACACGTTCTGGCCAATATGCTTGAGTGGCGGACAAGCCTTGGTGGCGATATCGCATGACCTGCGTTCCCATAGCACCGTATCGCGCCAAGGTTCGAAAGCGGCCAAATCCGCCATTTCACCGCTTGGGCCCTCTCGCGTGAATGTCAGCGCCAGCCGACTCGCAACGAATTTCGCCCACGCATCTCTGTTTCGAAACGGTTCCGAAACCTGCATCCGGCCCGCGAACTTGGCCGACTGCAACAGGCTCAATGGCACCGAAAAGGGAAAATCGAAGGCGGCCACTTGCACGGTTCGGTCGCAGAGGAGCCAATCTCGAAGGGCTGGTATTGTCCAACCGGGCCGATCGTTCGGCCAATGCGCGAGCCGCGCATTGAACCCGGAGGTTTCGATCGCATAATGCCCGGTGTCGATTTCGATCGCTTCGATCGCGATGATCTTCCTGGCTTGGTCGCCCGCCCGGCGCGGAGCACCGAAATCACAACCGATCAACCTGGGCATGAAGCCCCTTCTGCTTGTTCAGTCACGGTCATCTTGTCGATCACGAAGCGGGACATGACATGAATATAGAGACAGACGCTCGTGCACGGCAACAATATCTGTATCCGTTTCCGCAGTCGTCCTGGATCCCTGCTTGGTGGTTTTTATAAACAGGAAATAATGGAGAAAAAACTTGACTCGCCAAAGATTTCGTGACACAAAAATCGCTCTTATTTCGACACCCGCACGTCCCAAAAGTCAATTTTCTTAAGGAAAAGGAGGCGGCCATGCGGCTAGCGCGAATTGTTCTTGTTGGATTGGGGGTCGTGGTTTTGTTGCAATGTTCCCCGTCGAGTTGGGGGCAGAACATCATGTTCACAAGGCAACCCGGCGGGGACGTAGAGGCGATGGCGACGACGACGACCGCAGCGATCTTCCTGCCGGAAAGGCAGTTCGATACCGACTTCGTCGACGGAGCAGACCCAAATACCGTTTATCTGCCGGGCTTGGTCTCCGAGTCGGTCACGAGTGGCTCGAATGCGAGGGGGATTGCTGCTCCATTCGTCGGGGAAATCACGGCCCCGGAAGGTGTGAATGCCTATGTTCCGGAACATGAACTCGCCGCCGGGCACATGGGTTGGTGCAATGTCAAACGTGAGGGAGCAACCGCACAGGCAATGATTGCAACCTGGGGGCAACTATTGGCAACCTATGCAACCCGCCCGGGAACACAGGTCACCCCAAGCCCGACAAATCAGTGGGCGACGATGAGTGTCGTCATGCAATTTATTGCCGTCGGGCCACCCCAATTCCTTGCGGCTGATCCCACTGGTCTAGGGGCTGGTTTCTTTCAAGATATCACTATCGGTGATAGCGATTTGACGTTGGTGCATTTGGGAAACGGAGTCTTCAATACCTTTGGCGCGATTGCAGCCTCCAACGAACGGTCCGCCGGTCAATTCACCAGGAATATTTTCATTGTTGACATAGGATCCGTGAATCGCAAAATTCCCGCCCAACAGCGAGTGCCGATTAACTCGGGTCGGCTTGGAGCGGTTGGAGTTTTTGTCGCTCAAGGCGCCACCACACTAGCTGCTCGAGCCCCCATTATGGTCGATCCCGGTAGCCCCAACTTTAATATTGGATCCGACTCGTGGATTTGGAGCTTTAATACGAGTACTTGGTTCTATGCCGAAGACCTCGTCCGCCCCGATACTCCCAGGCGGTGATGGTCTTCCTCCGACGTAATGTCGGAGGCTGCTTTTTGGCGTGCATGCGATGCTCCTGTGTCTTGGACTCTTCGGGCCAGGAGCATCTTCCATCCAGTTACAATGTGCCCTTGGGACTCAGATGAATCGACGAATCCTCACGGGGTTTTTTGGGGTCTTATCCATCCTGAAGCTTATGCCGCCGCTAGTCGGGCAAGAGTTGACGTCTGAGTATCAAAAAATCGAGCGTACATTTCGCGAGGCAATTTCGAAGGCAGGTACAGACCGACAACAGCAATTGAACGCAACCGATCGACGTAACGATCGCCTTAAGGCGCTATCCCAAAGGTATGGTTCCACAGATTCATTGACCGTTGAAGACCACCAGGTTTTGGCTGGGATCCTGAAAACCCTCGGGGAAAACGAGCGAGCGGTTGAGGTCTCGAAATCGCTTCTAGCAAAGCAGCCTGCGGATAACCTGGCTCATCAGGTTTTGTTGAGTATCGCGATCGAGCAAGGGTCCGAAGAAGAAGTGGTAGCAGAGATTCAGAAGTCTCTAGATGCGACCAATTCCCTCCAATTGGTCGCTCCCTACTTCGGCTCGCTCGCGATCCGAATGTCTGTGAAGTCTGAGCCAGAGAGGTCCGTAAAGTATTTCATGAAATTCTTTCAGTCCTGCATTGAGCTCGCTGAGGATGATTGCATGTCCGTTGTCCCTCTACAAAACACGCTACCTATTTTCCAAGCTGAATCTCTTAAATTGGGAGAATCAAGTCGGTTTCGAGATCATATAAAAGAACTGATCGACCAAGTTGATGCATTGCTGG
Organism: Planctomycetota bacterium; assembly: GCA_046306195.1. GTDB lineage: Bacteria > Planctomycetota > Planctomycetia > Pirellulales > Pirellulaceae > JBKCUI01. The sequence goes on from JBKDXO010000181.1 coordinate 48,194, forward strand.
CTCGACAAGAAACAGATGCAGTGACGAGCCCAGAGAAGCTCGAGTCGGCACTCACACTGGTCTGGTTGCTTTCTATTCTCGATGGTTACGCCGAATACCCGAAACTCATCGAAAGGGTTGAGAAGTCGATCGATTTCTTAGTGTCTTCTGCAGAGCGAGTGGGTGAACGGCGGAATTCCATCGGGATCTTTGGTCGGATTCTTTCCGATGGACTGATCGATGGAAGCCACAGTTGGAGCTATCAGGAAATACGCGACGCTTCGCAACGATGGCGGCGAAGGATAGAAGCGGACACGAGGATTCCGTCAACCGATCGCTCATCTCTTTTGGCGGCATTGGACACGGTCGATGCACATCTCGATGAGTTTCGTCGTGTTTCCTCAGACTTAGCGAACGTTGAGATCGATTCGGGGATCACCTCGCCTCCCAACGCTTCCAGTTTGGAATTGCGGATCGGTCAGGATTACCGGTTTGACGACCGTCGTATGTTAGACCAGTTGCGACTGCTAATTCAGTCCGGGCATCGAAATATTATCCTTGTAGCGCCCGAATCCAAGGTAGTCGAATGCGAACGTCTTGAGTCATTCGTGAGGCAAAAGTTTACCGATGTGAGTATAGCGACAAGGCATGAACACCTTGAATCGATGGAAATCGTCTGGGTGCTTCGTAGTCCAAATCAACGGGATCTATTTTGCATCGGTAGTAGCCCTCAGAAAATGGGACACCTGTGTTGGATGTCAAGATCGCCCAAGTAGTCGGTGCGGCACTCTATTCGCGGGATATGACACGAGGGCAACGGTGGATGGGGCATGTGGCTAACCCTCGAAGAGACGCTCGTTCCCAAGTGCTGAGAAACGGTCTTACCTTACCGGGTCGCGTAGACCACGTACAGGTGATCGACGGTCGCGAGGAGTTTTTCGTAGCTTGTATGAAAGCCGTGGGACCGTAGGACCTCGAGTACCGACTCGACGCCAGGCAAACCGTCATGCACTTCGATGATCGCTTGTTTGATCCGAGGCCAATGCGATGGCTCGATTCCGGCCAGGATTTCATGCTCCGCACCCTCGGTATCGATCTTGAGCAAATCGATCCGTTCGAGTTTCTCGTGGTCGATGATCCCGGAGAGTGTCTCAAGCCGACACCTAACTTTTTCACGCCGCTGGTAGATCCGGCGAATCGTCTCGGTCAGCGGGTACCATGACCATTCGGGCAGAGTATCGACGAGCCACCGGAGGGGGGCTCCTCGACCTCGAATCTCGGTCAGAATGAATCGTCGGGAGTTCCGGTAAAACTCGACCGAATCCGAGGGGAACATCGAGGAAGCGACACTCGTCAGGGGGAAATGGTCGAACTCGGTCTCGCCGGCGACGCGCGCGAGGCCGCAGTTGTGCAGGCTCAACTGCAATCGATTGTGCCGCCCACAGTTGATTTCCAAGAGCTGGTAGGTCGCCGGGATCGGCTCCAAGGCGACCACGCGCGCCTCAGTGAGAACTTGATTGAGCAACAGCACAAACATGCCGATATTCGCGCCGACATCGACGATGCAATCTCCATTTTCGAGGCGAATGCCTCGATCCTGGTAGATGCGATCATCGAGGATTTCACGCCGAAGGATATCGAGATTCGCCTGCGAGTCGTAAGCGATCTGGTGTCCACTCGGAAGCGTTGCGTACCGAACGGCCTTCGCCAAGTTATGCGTCTCCGAGGCCGGACGATCGAACGTTTGCATTCCTAAGGTTTCGGTTCAACGCTTTTTTCCTTCTTCGATTCCCTCTTGGCCGACTCTTCGGCGATGACGGTGACGGGGGCGATTTTTTCGAGATCCGACTTGATCTTGTCCGCTTCGCCGACAACCACAATGACCAGTCCTTGGCGCCGGATTAGCGATGACGCAGCGAACTTGACTTGGTCCTCGGTGGTCTTCGTGATGTCGCTCAACAAGAGCTTTTGGTAGTTGCTCGGCAGGCTTTGGGTTTCGACCAGCCAGAGATCTGCGACGGTTGCCTCGGGGGTTTCACGATCGCCAGCGAACGAGCCAGTCACGAAGGTCTTCGTATCCTGCAGTTCCGTCGCGGTCGGGTTTTCCTCCTGCATGGTTTTCACCACGTCGAGGATGACTTGGATCGTGTCGGCGGTGCTGACCGTTTTGGAAAAGGTGCTGATTTGGAATTCGCCCGCGAAGCGCTGCGCGGACAGGCCACCTCGAGCCCCGTAGGTGAGTCCCTTGTCGACACGAATCGCTTTGTTGAGTCGGCTGTTGAACGACCCGCCGAGGATGCTCGACATGACCATGCCCTTGCTGTAGTCGGGATGGGTGCGACCGATGCTGACGTGTCCGACGCGGATTTGGCTTTGCTCGGATCCGGGTCGATCGTAGAGCAAAATTTGCGTGTCGTTGTTCTCCGGCATCGCGGGCAAAGTCGGCAGATTCAAGTCCCCTTCAGCTTTCCAGTCGCCGAGATACTTCTCAGCGAGGGCGAATCCCGCATCCGCGGTCACATCGCCAGCCAGGTAGAGAGTGCAGTTGTCCGGGCGAACGTTCGCAGCGAACCATTCCTTCATGTCATCCACTTTGATGGAACGGACATCAGACACCTCGCCCGTCACCGTGCGAGAATAGGGATGATCGCCATAAATGCGACGACGGAATTCCCGATCGGCCAGGTATTCGGGCGTCTTTGTCGAGATCGCCAGTCCCACCAGTGTCTGCGACGAAAGGATGTTGTATTCCTCTTTGGGGAAGATCGGGTTTCGGGCCATGTCGGCCAGGAGTTCCATTGCCAAATCCGACTTGTCAGCAAGGGCTGAACCAGAGATCGATGCGGTGTCCATGCCTGCGGATCCCGAGATGCTGATCGCGTTGCTCTCCAAGATCTCCGCCATCTGTTTTGCGTTGCGGTTCTTGGTCCCTTGGGACAGCATACCCATCGCCATCGATGCGACCCCTGGCTTGCGTTCGGTCCAGGCCCCGCTGCGAATCCCGAGGACCATGGTCAGCATCGGGACCTCGCGATTGGTGATCACGGCGACGTTCAATCCATTGGCCAATTTCTTTTTGGCGACTTGGGGTTCGGGAACCGAGTCGATCGGACCGGCGACGGGTGGTTTCTCAGGGAATCCTGGTGGGCGAGCGGCGCCTGCCTTGGGGCCAGTGCGGTCGGCCACAACATTGGTCGTCGGCTCGGTCGGAGCCGGCCCTTCGTCGTTGCTGTTCGCATTCTTGCTGCCGCCGAAGAGGGATTTCAGCATCCCGCCAGTGCTCGGTTCAATGCGGATGTCGCGACGGTTGTTCGGGACCAGATATTTTTTAGCAACGCGCTGCACATCCTCGATCGTGACGGCTTCGATTTGCGTGAGCCGCTGGTTCACACGTTCCGTGTTTCCCTGAAGGACCGCATAGGTACCGAGCCGCTCGGCTTTGCTGGCCACCGTGGTTGTGCCGGTGACTTCATTGCGGCGCAACTGGTTCTTCATCTTGTCGAGTTCAGCCTGAGTAATCGGCTCGTTAACGATCTGTTCGATGTGCTTGTCGATCGTTTTCATGAGCAAGGCTTTGTCGCCGACCAGGGGCAACAGGACACCACCAGCGCCCGCGATACCGCTGTCTTCAAAAAAGAACGCGCCGCCGATCGCTACCTGGGCGATCTTTTGCTCCTTGACGACATCGACATAGATGCGGCTTGATTCCCCGCCGCCGAGGACGCCCATGAGAACTTCGAGTGCGACCGAATCGGGATGTTCGGAACCGACGGTGTAATACGCGCAGCCGATCAGGGGAAGCGGCCCTTTCTCTTCAGCAATCTCGATCGGTGGTCGAGGCTTGTCCATGTTGAACGGTTTCACTTCGGGCTGTGCGGGATCTGGGCAGCGAGGAATCCAGCCGAAATATTTGAGAGCCAGCGATCGGACATCCTCATGCTTTACCGCACCGACGACAACAAGAGTTGCGTTGCTCGGCACGTAGTACTTGTTCCAGAAGGCTGCCAGTTCTTCGATCGGCGCCTTGCGCAAGTGGGGGATCTGGCCGCCAGGTGTCCATGCATACGGCCGATCGCCGTACATCTCGGCAAGGACTCGTTCGGGTGCGCGTCCATACGGACGATTGTGCCCCATTCGAAGCTCCTCCTCGACGACTTTGCGTTCCGTGTAGAAACCTTTCTCATCGATTTTCAGAAACGCCATCCGTTCCGCTTCGAGCCACAGAACGAGTTCGAGTTGATTGCTGGGGACTTCGTTGACGTAGACCGTTTGGTCAAACGAGGTGTAGGCGTTGCAGTTGCCTCCCACTTTGCGGATGTTGTCGAAATGGCCGGTTTCATTGAGCCGATCGGTTCCGCGAAACATCATGTGCTCGAACATGTGAGCAAATCCCTGTCGGTCAGGCTCCTCATTCTTGGAGCCGACGTGGTACCAGACTTGTACCGCGACGATCGGGCACGAGAAGTCCTCGAGCGAGATGATCTTGAGACCGTTGTCAAGGACCGTTTCCCGATAGTCAAATGGCTTCTCCTGAGCGCGAGCCGAGGGGAAGAAAACAAACAAGAGGCATAAGACAAAGGCAAAAACTGGGGGTCGCATGGGAAGATACTCGTCATGAAAAGGAGGCCAACCCGCATGCGATCGCACGCCGAAACGGTTCAACCCTCCGTTACAGGATACCTCGTTACCCTGAGATCGACCAGAAGCGAGCGGTGGACATGAACCGCCGACAAAAATCATTTTTCGTTTGACTAAGCCTGAGGCGCTAGCCGATTTTTGCTCGTCGGACGAACTCGGCTAGCGCCTCAGGCTCACTTTTGTCGTCTGTGTCTGAATCGGGTGGGGGAAGAAACCATCCATCTCTTCTTCACGGTATACTGGAACACTCCGCAACGCAGGTTTCGATCCCTCTCCCCCTTTCCTTCCAATGCGGCGCGAATTTCTTCGTTACTTGACTCGCCATGACTTGCAAACGATGCGTTTGAACCTGTATCGACGAATTTTATGCCTCATCGGCTTGTCCTTGTGTCCTGCGAGCCCCATTCATGCTCAAGGACTAACACCCGACGAAGCCCTCTCGAAAATGCAAGTCGCCGAGGGACTTCGTATCGACCTAGTCGCAAGCGAACCGCTGGTGCGTCAACCGGTCGCGATCGATTGGGATGATCGCGGTCGATTGTGGGTGATCCAGTACCTTCAGTATCCTAATCCCGAAGGGCTTGAACGTATCGCCGTCGATCGCTACTCGCGAACTCGCTACGATCGCATCCCCGCGCCCCCACCTCATGGTCCGCGCGGGGCAGATCGGTTGACGATTCTCTCCGATACCGATCGCGACGGTCGGATGGACCAAGCCCAAGACTTTGTCGACGGTCTCAATCTCGCCTCGGGCTTTGCGTTTGGCCACGGCGGTGTGTTTGTTTTGAATGTTCCGTACCTGCTCTTTTATCCAGACCGAGATCGCGACGATCGTCCCGATAGCGATCCGATCGTCTTGCTCGAAGGGTTCGGGATGGAGGATGCGCACAGCGTCGCCAACTCATTGACCTGGGGACCCGACGGTTGGCTCTACGGTTGCCAGGGTAGCACCGTTACTTCGGTGATCCGCGGGATCGAGTTCCAGCAAGGGGTCTGGCGCTATCATCCGAGGTCCAAAACATTCGAACTGTTCTGCGAAGGAGGCGGCAACAGTTGGGGGCTCGATTTTGATGCGACCGGCCAATTGCTCTACAGCACCAACTACGGTGGGTATGTGCTATTGCATGGCGTTCAAGGTGGATACTACGCCAAGACCTTCGCCAAGCACGGGGCGCTGCACAATCCATTCACCTTCGGATACTTCGAGCATGCATCGCACGCCAACTTTACCGGCGGCCATGTGACTGTCGGTGGGATGGTCTATCAAAGCGACCGATTGCCCCGTATGTATCGAGGCCAGTACCTCGCAGCGGATCTCCTGGGGCATGGCGCTCACTGGCATCGCATCGAACCTCGTGGTTCCACGGTATCGACCGCACATGGCGGAACATTTCTCAGCGCCAACGATCCGTGGTTCGCTCCGTCGGATCTGACCGTGGGACCCGATGGTGCGGTCTACATCGCGGATTGGCACGATTCCCGCATGGCCCACCCCGATCCCGACGCTCTATGGGACCGCTCCAACGGACGAATCTACCGTATTACCGCATCGGATGCTCCTCACGCGGTGCCCACGCAGGATCTGGGCACGCTCTCCGACGACGATCTTTTAAGAAGGATCCTCCCTCGAACGCAAACTGGGGGATCATCGGTTGCAGAGAATGACGCGTGGCACACGCGTCGCGCTCGAGCGGAGTTGATTCGTCGGTACGCAAGCTTGCAGTCCGATGGGCTTTCTGCCCCCGATGCGATGATCGCAAGGTTGCGGCGAGCCGCTTTGGAAAGCAACGATGACGACACGGCGCTCCAGGCATTCTGGACCTGGACCTGTTTAGCCAACGCGTCCGCGTCGGACTGGCAATCCTTGCTCGACAGCCCACATCCAGCCGTACGGCGATGGGCGATTCGCACTTTGGGGGATTTCCAAGTAACGATGCCATCCCCGATATCCGACGAACTTGCGCATCGTTTGGACTCGATGGCAGAGACCGAAGCGGATATCCATGTGCGGCAGCAGTTGGCATGTACCGCCGTCCGTCTACCGGCTCCCATCGCCATGCCGATCATCAATGCCAATATCAATCGTAGCATCGATCTAGACGATCCGTTCATCCCGCTGCTGTGGTGGTGGGCGATCGAACGGCATTGCATCACCGGCAACGAAGAGGTCCTCAAAAGGTTCGTCCGTCCGACGTTATGGAAATCGCAACTCGGCCGAGACAAGCTGCTGCCGCTGCTCGCTCGCAGATATGCCGCGGAGCCTACGAGCATTGGCTTTGCATCGCTCGCCCGTTTGCTACGAGCATGCCCAACATCGCAGGATCGACTCGCGCTGTGGCGCGAAATCGATCTCGGGCTGTCGCTCAAATCCACGATCGCTCATTCGCCCGGAAATACTGTCCCAACGAGCGAGTCAGACTCCGCTTCTCTGGAACCTTTGTTGGTCCTGCTTCGCGACGATCTGGAGCAGCAACCATCGCATGTGCCATTGGCACGCGTTGCGATCCGATTGGGAGATGCGACAGGAGAAAACATCTGCCTTGACAGGATCAAGACGGCCGATTCGAACGACGCATCGCTCGCTGAGTTCATCGATGCTCTTTCCCTGCGTCCAAGCGAGGATCGTCTCGAGCTGATCGAAGAAACCCTGCGGGTTACGAAGGAACCCGTGGTCGCGATCGCTTGTCTCAATTATCTCGGCAAACTCGAATCGGATCCCTTGAGCGAACGATTGCTTGATCGGCTCGTGCGCGAACGCGTTCCGAAAATTCGCGAACGGCTACTAGCCATCCTCCTGTCCCGTCCGTCAACGGCACTGCGTGTGCTGGTCCGCGTCGACGACCGGCAATTGCCGCCGGATGCCTTGTCGATCGACCATGTGCGGTCGCTCGCTAGTTTCCGAGATGCTTCGATCGACGCCTTGGTGCGAAAGTATTGGGGGCGGCTGGCGAGTGCGACGCCAGAGGAAAAGCTTGCCGCAGTGCGACGTTTGAAAAATGATTTGCGGGCCGCTATCGGGTATCGCCAGCGAGGCAAACTGCTGTTCGACGAGCACTGTGCGTCCTGCCACAAATTGTTCGGACACGGGAAAGAGGTGGGACCCGAGTTGACCAGCGCAAACCGCCAAGACCGGGATTTTCTTCTGGTCTCAATCGTCGATCCTAGCAGCGTGATTCGACGCGAGTATGTGTCAACTTCGATTCGAACCCAGGACGGTCGCATCATGACGGGTTTGGTCCGCGAGGCAGGCAACGGGAAGGTCCTCGTCCACGTTGCACGCGGAGAACCAGTCGAACTGTCGCTCGATGAAATTGATGAAATGAAAGAGTCCGACGTTTCGGTGATGCCCGAGGACCTTTACCGAACCTGGTCACCGCAAGCCTTGCGCGATTTATTCGCTTATCTGCAATCCGACGCAGCTCTCCCCCAGTAGCCCACCCCTTCTGCCAAAATTGTACAGAAATGAAACTTTTGAATTCCTGCAACGACAGCGTCGATCGCTTGGCATGGCTGCGCACGCTTCGCAATGCCTTGCTGTGCCTCGGAGTCGTTCATGGCATCGCTTTCAACAGTGCTATTTGCCAGGAACAACATTCGTCGGACCATCGGGTTTATCGCAACCAACTGCGTCGAATCGAATCACCCAAACCACTCTTGGCCGATTATCCGGAGTTCTTTGAACCGATTCTGGAGGAGAATCACTTCGAAGCCCCTCCCATCGTCGACGATCCGATGGCAAACTTGGCGGTGCGAGCGTGGCGATTCAGCTACAACGCACGCGGCATCATCGAAATGCCAAATTTTCTCCTCGCGAAAGATACCGCCATCATCATGGTCCATCCCTGGGCCATCGACGACACCTGGGGTTGGGTCACCCCCGAACCGAACGGCGTGGCCGATTTCTGCACGCCCCGGAAGAACGAACTGGCCTCGAAACATTCTCGCCAAGTCATCAATCCGTTTCTGAAGCGGTTTCGGACGAGCGTTGGGCTGGTGATGTACAGCGTCCCAGGC
>JBKDXO010000182.1:0-39356 GCA_046306195.1 Planctomycetota bacterium
TTTCCAGGAGCCTGAGGCGCTAGCCGATTTTTGGCACGTCGATCGAACTCGGCGAGCGCCTCAGGCTCAATTGTGTACGTCGATCGAACTCGGCTAGAGCCTCAGGCTCACTTTTGTCGGCTGTGTCCACTTTGAAGTCACTCCCTCGCGCGTCTCTCGCTGACGCGTCGGGTTGGGATTGTGGGGTCGCCCCGATTGTCCTGCTTGTGCGGTGTGTCGTTGTTTTCTTGACAGCCCACGGGATGGCGTCCAAAATCTGGGATATCCCTCCTGATACTCCCTCCCCTTCCCACCCACCCCCCGGGAGTCGCGCTGAGCATTCACTATGCGATCGCTCTGTGTACCTATCCTTGGTGTACCTGTCCTTGCTGGCGTGATGTTGGCCGTCGGGCTCTTTGAGTCGTCGGCCTTTGCTCAGCAATTCGAACAGGGCAAGTCGCTTTACGTGTCGCTTTGCACCGCGTGTCATGGGGCGGCAGGCGAAGGGGTGGCCGAGAAACGAGACCAACCGCTGCGAGGGGATTTGTCGGTGCTCGAGTTGGCCGAGACGATTCGCGAGACGATGCCGGAGGATGCGCCGGGGAGTTTGTCCCAGGACGATGCCAGCGCGATCGCGGTATATGTGCATCACGAGTTCTACTCGCCCATGGCCCAACTGCGCAACGCGCCCCCTCAGGTCGAGCTGAGCCACCTGACCGTGGAACAGTACCGCCGGTCGGTGCTCGATTTGATGATCCCCTTCACCCATCGGCCTGTGCCGTGGACCGACGCGCGCGGATTGAAGCGGACCGTGCATCAAGGGGAATGGGGCAAGGATCACAAGAAGGTCGAGGAGCGGGTCGATGCGCAACTGATCTTTGATTGGGGAGAAGGCAAACCCCTGCCAGAGATCGATCATGAGAAGTGGCAACTGCGTTGGGATGGTTCGATCCTCGCACCGGTAACCGGTGTTTATGAATTCTATCTCGACGCCAGCGTGCGGGCGAATTTGTTCGTCAACGACAACGCGGTCCCATTGATCGATGCGAGCGTGGTTTCGTTCGAAAAAAGTCTCAACGTCGCGAGTCTGTTTTTGGTCGGCGGGCAATCCTACCACCTGGCATTGGATATCCAGCGTTCCAAGGAGCCTCGGTCCAAGGTATCGCTCGAATGGCGCATGCCGGGCGGATTGCGGCAAGCGATTGCTCCGCGTTATCTGTCGCCGACGTGGTCACCGCTGCAATTGCTATGCTCGACATCGTTCCCTCCGGACGACGCGAGCGTGGGGTACGAACGCGGCCGCAACGTATCGCGCGAGTGGTACGAAGCGAACGTATTGGCAGCGATTGAGATCGGGAATCGATTGACCGCAGACCTCAAGCGTTGGATGCCCGACGGGGCCAATGATCCGACGAACGTCGACGCGGTGCGAGCTTGGTGCCAGCGTTGGGTCGGGGTCGCGTTGCGGCATCGATTGACCGAGGACGAAAAGCGTTGGTACGTCGATCAGCACTTCGAAGGCAGCTCCATCGAGAGCGCGGTAAAAAAGGTTTGCATCCTGACCCTGACCTCGGGTGAGTTCCTGTATCCAGCCCATCGCCCATCGGAGGATGAGAACAACATCGCGCGGTTAGCGATAGCGTTGTGGGATTCGTTGCCTGAGGAGTGGATGCTCGACATGGCGGCGCGCGGCGAGGCGCATTCCCCGGAGTCCCTTTCGGGGTTGATCGAGCGGATGACGCAGGATTCCCGCTTCCACGAAAAGATGCGAGGGTTTCTGAGGGCGTTTGTCGGGATGGGCCAGTTTCGCGAGTTGGCCAAAGACGCGCAGCGCTTCCCCGCATTTGATGCCATGGTCGCGGCCGACCTGCGCGAGAGCATCGAATGCTTCCTCGATGAACTGGCGACGCATCCCGAGCGCGATTTACGCACTTTGCTAACGGCCGATCACCTGTATCTCAACGGTCGATTGGGAGCGCTCTATGGAGCCGATTTGCCGGCCGATGCACCGTTTCAAAAAGTGGATATGCCGCGCGAGCGCTGGTCCGGCATCCTTTCGCATCCGTTTCTGACCAGCAGTCTCGCGTACCACAACGCCAGCAGTCCGGTGCATCGCGGCGTGTTTTTGGCGCGGCGGGTGCTCGGTCGACTGCTCCGTCCACCGGTCGACGCGATTCCGCCCATCACGGAGGAGACCGCACCGGGCATGACGACACGGGAGCGGGTCGCGATGCAGACCGGGGGTGCAGCGTGCCAGTCATGCCATCGCGTGATCAATCCGCTCGGCTTTGCTCTCGAGAACTACGATGCCATCGGCCGATTTCGGACCGAGGATGGGGCCAAGGGGGTGGATGCCTCGGGGCAGTACGTGACTTCGCAAGGGGAGCGGGTCGATTTTCGGGGAGTTCGCGAGTTGTCGGACTTCCTGCTCCGATCCGAGGAGGTCCGAGGTTCGATGGTGCGCCAGATGTTCCAGCATATGGTCAAGCAGCCGATCGCCGCCTGGGGGGTGGATCGCGCTGGCGAACTGGAGCAGCGATGGGGGGACCAAGGTTACACGACCGCTTCCCTCGCTCGATCGTTGGCAATCCTCTCCCTGAGCACCCCAGAATTTCGCGGCAAGGGAGCCGCAGATCGGATATCTTTGCAATGACACAAATTCCATAAGGACCCGCGACGTCAAACGTCGAATTGAAATCCATGAGCCTATCGAATCATTTGACACGCCGAGAATTCGCGCAGCGTGCAGGGATCAGCCTGGCCGCCCTTCCGTTCCTCACGAACTTGACCAGCATTGGTCGAGGCGCGGAGGGTTCTCCGCGGCAGCGTCTGGTGATCGTTTTCAGTCCCAACGGGGTAATCCCACCGGCGTTCTGGCCGGACGAGGACGGGAACGCATTTCAGCTCAAACGCATCATGGCATCGCTCGAGCCATTCCGCGATCGGTTGTTGGTTCTGCACGGTGTCCACGATCGGATCCGCGGGGATGGGGACAGCCATATGCGGGGCATCGGCTGTTTGTTGACCGGGTCCGAGTTGTATCCCGGCAACATCCAGGGAGGCTCCGACACCCCCGCAGGTTGGTCCAGCGGCATCTCCATCGATCAGGAGATCCGAAATTATCTGCAATCGCGCGAGGAGTCGCGGACGCGATTCGGTTCGCTCGAGTTCGGTGTCGGGGTTCCCGAGCGCGCGGATACTTGGACCCGCATGGTTTACGCGGGTCCCAACAAGCCGGTCGCTCCGATCGACAACCCGTATGCCATGTTCAACAAGCTTTACGGCCAGCGGCGCGATGAGGAGAGCGTCAAGAGTATTCTCGATGAGTTGCAAATCGATCTGGACCGGATCAAAGCGCGGGTCAGCGAGTCGGATCGCAAATTGCTCGACGAACATGCGGCCCTGGTTCGCGACATGGAGCGGCAGCTTCAGAGCAGCGCCAAGAGCGGTGGCGGTGCCGTTCATGCCCTGCCGCAGCTCGACCCTCTGGTCGAGGACAGCAACGACAATATCCCTGCCTTGACCCGAATGCAGATGGACTTGATGGTGCATGCCATGGTGGCGGATTTCGCGAGGGTCTATACGTTTCAGTTCACCAATTCGGTCGGGGGGGCCAAGATGCGATGGCTGGGGATCGAGGAGGATCACCACGGCTTGTCGCATGAACCGGACTCGAATGCGGATGCGGTTGAGAAGCTGACCAAGATCAACATCTGGTACTGCGAGCAGATCGCCCACTTGGCCCATCGGCTCGCCGAGACGCCTGAGCCCGGTGGAACGGGCACCATGCTCGATCACACCACCATCGTGTGGACCAATGAGTTGGGCAAGGGGAATTCGCACACGCTCGACAACATCCCCTTTGTGGTCGTGGGGGGTGGCATGGGTTGGAGCATGGGTCGATCGCTGAAGCTGGGTGGGGTATCCCACAACCGATTGCTCATGAGTTTGGCCCACGGCTTTGGTCATCGAATCGCAACGTTTGGAAATCCCGACCACTGCAACGATGGTCCTCTGATTCTCAGTTGATCATGGCGACGTTAGTCATTATCCGAGGGCCTGGTGCTGGGACCAAGATCACGCTTCGCGAAGGGGTTCAGCGCATGGGCCGAGATTCCCAGTGCGAGATCCATTTCGACGATTCCGAAACATCTCGCAACCACGCCGAGATCCAGTGCGGGGACGGAAACGCGGTGATCAAGGACCTCGGCAGCAGCAACGGCACCTTCGTCAATGGCGAGAAGGTGGAGGCTCGCGAGCTCAAAGCGGGCGACTTCATTCAGATCGGCAAGCGGTTGCTGGTCTATCAGCCGTCGCACGGAGAGACCCTCGTCGAAGACAGCGACATCGACATTTTGCCCCCCAGCGACGACGATGCCTCGCAGATCATCGGACGCGCGGATCTGGAAGAACCGATCGGCGGGACCGTGGTTTGGAAAGGGGAGTCCCCCGCGATTGAATCGAGTTCTCGCTCGATGTGGGAAATCATGTACCGCACCTCGGTCGCCGTCAGCCGAACGCTCGATATCGATCAGTTGCTCCGTCAAATACTCGATCTGATTTTTCAATGGGTCGAGTGCGACAACGGATGCATCATGCTGGCTGATCCCGAGACCGGGCAACTGCGCCCTTCGGCACGGCGCAGCCGCAGGCCGAAGGCGAAACATCGGCTGGCGATCAGCAAGACCATTCTCGACTACGTGGTCAAGAACGACGAGGGTGTTTTGACGAGCGACGCGCATGCGGACCAGCGCTGGGACTCGAGCGCTAGTATCGAAAGGGGCGGGATTCGCGAGGCGATCTGCGTTCCGATGCGCGGACGATATGGGATGGTCGGCATCATTTACATCGATACCAGCACGGCATACGGCAATCGCATTCGAAATCCACAAACCCCTATTTTCAATGAACAGCACCTGAAGATGCTCATCTCGATCGGGCACCAGGCAGCCCTGGCCATCGAGGATACGACCTATTACCAGAGCATGCTCCAAGCCGAACGACTTGCAGCCGTAGGGCAGACCATCGCCACCCTCTCGCACCACATCAAGAACATTCTGCAAGGGTTGCGGGGTGGGAAATACATGGTCGCGGAGGGAATCAAACGGGAGAACCTCGAAGCCATCGGGTCGGGATGGAAGATCTGCGAAAAAACCCACGATCGGATCGAGTCCCTGGTCTTGGATATGCTTTCGATCAGCAAGGATCGGAAACCGGAACGGCGACCGACCGATCTTCGCGAAGTGATCAGCGATGCGGTCGACGTGTGCCGTGCCCGGGCCGACGAGAACCACGTCGCCTTGGTGTGGGACAAGCCCGCGAGCTTTCCCCGCATGATGCTCGATTCGGAAGCCATGCACCGCGCGGTCCTGAACTTGATCGGCAATGCGCTCGATGCGTGCGGCGAGAAAGCGGATGGACAAGTGGCGGTCACGCTCGAGGAGAACACCGATGGGGCGGTGCTGCGGGTGATTGACAACGGGGTCGGGATCCCGGAGTCCGACCTGCAAAAAATCTTCTCCTTGTTCGAATCGTCCAAGGGTAGCCGTGGAACGGGACTGGGATTGCCGGTCAGCCTCAAGATCGCCAAAGAGCATGGCGGGAAACTGACGGTCCAAAGCGCCGTGGGTGCTGGAACCACGTTTACGCTGGAACTTCCATGGCGGGCCAATGCCCAGGTGGCGGACGCTTCGCAGCCTGTTGAAAAATGAAAGCGGTACGGCGCATGCCGCCGCTTGGTCATCTGCTTTGTCATCGGCCGGGTTTGCGAGTAAGCTTTATTCGGTAGGCTTTCGTCAGAGTCGACAACTTTTCCCACGGTGACTTTTTCTACGGTGACTTTTCCCACGGTGACTTTTCTACGGTGCGCCCGTATCGGCTGTTGGCTGTTTCATGACTTTGGATCAAACCCTTAACCAGTCGATCGGAGAGCAGCTTCGTGCGGAGGAATTGAGCCTGCGCGCGACTGCCCCTCCCTCCGAGGTGCCCGGCTATCGCATGGAACGGTTGCTGGGCCAAGGGGCGTTCGGACAAGTATGGATCGCAACCAACCTGAACACCGGCCGGACGGTTGCGATCAAGTTCTATCTGCATCGTTCCGGAGTCAATTGGTCGCTGCTGACCCGCGAAGTCAAGAACCTCGTTTCGATGGCGGGAAATCGGGCGATTGTCCAAGTCCTCGAGGTCGGTTGGGATGCGGTACCTCCCTACTATGTCATGGAGTATCTCGAGCACGGATCGCTCGACGATTTGATCCGGAGCCAAGGCTCGCTTCCGGTCCCGCGCGCGGTGGAGTTGTTCACCGAGATCGCGAGCGGGTTGAACCATTCGCACGGAAAGGGGGTCCTGCACTGCGACTTGAAACCCGCCAATGTGCTGCTGGGCCCTGACATGGAGCCTCGGATCGCGGACTTTGGCCAAAGCCGATTGACCGATGAGCAAACACCCTCGCTGGGGACCTTGTTTTACATGGCCCCCGAGCAAGCAGATCTCAACGCGGTCCCCGACGCGCGATGGGATGTTTATGCGCTCGGGTCGATTCTGTATTGCATGCTCGTGGGAGAGCCACCCTATCGAACAGCGGAGATTGTCGCATCGCTCGACCAGGCGGTTCAGCTCCAGGACCGCCTGAAAAACTATCGCGACGCCATTTTGCAAAGCCCGTTTCCCCGCGAGCATTACCGCGCGCGAGGAATGGACCGTTGGCTCAGTTCGATCATCGACCGCTGCATCGCCAAACGACCCGAGGATCGATTTGCCAACGTGCAACAGGTATTGGCGGCGATCGAACGCCGTCGCGTCGCGCGGTTGCGACGGCCTTTGATGCTGCTGGGGATCGTCGGTCCGCTGCTGCTGTTGGCCATCATGGGACTCTTCTATTGGCGGGCTGTCAACGTCGCGGAAAGCGATCTGTCGAACGAGCTTCGCGAAGGGGTGCTGCAAAGCAACTTCTTCGCCGCTCAGGCCGCGGCGGGAACCCTCGAGTCGGAAATCACCGGCCTGTTCCGGTTGATTGAAGAAGAGTCAGACCGAGCGACACTGCAAGAACTCTACATGAATTGCGTCGACCAGGCCGGGATCGAGCTACTCAGGTCGCTTGCTACCGAGCAATCCGCACCGACCGATAGCAAATCGTCCCTGCAGCAAATTCCCGCCAGAAATCAACTCGATCTCTATCTCAAGGATCGCTTGGACTTGATTCGCACACGCGGGACCGCGGCCACGAAATCGACAAAGTTCGATTCGCTCTTTGTGATGGACCGTTTCGGCACGATCCTCTCATCCGCGTTCGCGAACGAACCGGGCACCTCGCTGATCGGCGAGAACTTTGCCTTTCGAAGCTATTTTTCTGGTCAAACCCAGGACCTCCCACCGGCCACCCCTCGACGCAATATCTCCCGGACCCAGGCCTCGCATTTGAGCCTTCCCTTCCTGTCGGCGGCGACCAACCGATGGAAGATTGCGGTTTCCACCCCGATCTCCTTCAAAACCCCCGACGACGAGGAACGAGTCATGGAAGGGGTCATGGTCTTAACGATCAACGTCGGTGACTTGGAACTCCTTCATTCGTTTAGCTCGCATACTTCGCGCAAAGGATCCGGCGAGGAGCCGACCCCGAGCCAATTCGCCGGTTTCGCCGTTTTGGTCGATGGCCATGAAGGGGACCGGGAAGGAACCATTCTGCAACATCCCTTTTTCTCGGAGGCGGGAGCTGAACCGCACCAGGATTCGAGCTTCCGTTTCCAGATCGATCCGAGCATGTTCAAGCGCCTCAAGGAGACAGGAACCTATCGCTACCGGGATCCGATCGCCCAAGACCCGCTCGGCGGTCGTTACGATGGAGAGTGGATCGCGGCTATGGAACCGGTCGAAGTCTCACGTCGTAGCGTCGACGACTTTGAACGACGTCAATCCACCTCGCTCCTATTGCTCATTCAAGTCCCCGCCAGTTCCATCACGGGCCCGGTCGCGGTGATGAGCCAAAAGCTATCGGGGTTGTTTCTCGCCGCGCTCCTAGCGCTGCTGACCGCCATCGTCGCGTTGTGGATTTTTGTACTCCGTTATATGCGGTTGCCAGACAGTTTTGCCGAGGCCGCCCGCGCCCGAGCCGATTCCTCCGAAGCCAAGTCGGGGAGCGGCCTCGACGGGCTAGCGAGCCCCGTTAGCTAGCATGCGCGAAGCGGACTTGGGGAAAGCGGGGCAGGATGCGCAATGTTTTTCCGCGTGTGCACTGTCAGTAAATTTTGTTGCGACCGGAAAAACCCGCAAGTTTTACCAGAGATCAGGCCGAAAACCTCTATGTCCGACGATGCATTCGTCATTGCACAACAAGGGTTTTATCAATGTCCTGCAAGCAATTTCATCCGGCCTTGTGGCTCATTCTGATTGCAACGGTCTGTACCCAGTCAGGTTGCGTCGGCTTATACAATATGAACATGGGTCCGTTCGGGATTCCGATTCCGATCTCCCCATATCTCCAGGACAGTGAAGAGGTTCAGTTCCACATCCACGAGCGTTATGCTCGGGTCCCGATCATGGGTCCATTGACGCGGGGTCCACAAAACCACGCAGCGATCGATCCGCCGAGCGATGACGAAGTCATCCATGCCTTGGAGCGGGCACGGCCGATTCGCGGAGGGATTCCCCTCTTGCATGAAAAGCAACGGAACCGAGTTCGGATCGTGAAGTGCAAGATTGCGGACTATGTGGACGAGCCTCGCTTCGTTCCCCTGATCGGTTTCGCCCAATTGCACCATGCTCATTACAAGTGCACGGTCTACTTCGAAGAGCGGACGATCAATGGCTGGCCTGTCCCCTACACCTTGGATGACAAAGAGTGCGTCGAAGTGATCTATATCGACCACAATCACTTCCACATGGCCGGAGATCCTGACGTGGGCGAGTGCGGTCCGTACTAGTCAGCACGCGATTCTCCGACCTGGACACACACGAAAGATGCCGACGCGAACACGTCGGCATTTTTTCGTAAACGGGTTCGAGTTACGGAATGGTTCGGAATTTCCAATCCTTGACGGCGACTTTGGATTGAAAGACGCAATAGCCCAGCGGCCGGGAGCGCATCACTTCGGCGCGGACAGAAAATTTTCGGTTGGCTCGCTCGACATGCAGGATTTGTTCATTGTCGATCCAGACGCTGATGTGAGTGGGATCGACTCGGACTTGGAAGTGGTACCACTGTCCGTTTTTGAAGTTGCGATAGCTGGCGGTCTCGTTTTCGCTTGCGTCGTTGCCGTCGATGCTGCTGATTCCGACCAATCCGCCACCCCAACCGCCGCAGATGAATGAACAGTATTCTTTCCCCACGGGGAAGGTCACCCCCGCAAAGAAATCGGAGCCGTCGATGCGACGCGCCGACCACTCCATCTCGTAGTTTTCCGTGGGGAAGTCTTTGCCCAGGCGGGTGATTCCGGTCAGCGGATCCCCTAGCTCGAGCACCAGTTCGCCTTTCTGGTTAACGATCTCGCCTTCGCCGCCGAAGTTGGTGATTTCCCAACCGTCCAAGCCGTCGGCGGGAAGAAGGGGTTTCCATGCCGATTCGGTTTTGGTCGCGGCGGTGGGATTGTCCTGGGCGTGCGCATTTTCAAGCGAGAGCAGGAACGAGTAGCACAGGAGCAGCGAGAAAGCAGCGAGAAGATCGGAGAGGTAACGCATCGTTTTGGGATCTGGCAGGAGGAAAGAACGTGGGCATGTATTGTATCCCGTGCTTGACCGGTGAAAGCTAGCTCAACGGCCGATGGCAAAAAGGGGGGAACGCCAATTGTACAACGGACTTCTCGTCCGTTGCACTGCCTAGTTCAACGCTGCGTCCCAGCGGCTCTGCGAGAGACACGTCCGTTCGACGTGCAAAAAATCGGCTAGCGACTCAGGCTCATGGAAACGAAAATGGACGTTTGTCGGCTGTGTCGAACTAGGGCGAAAGAACGTGGACCTGCATTGTATCCCAGGCTTGACCAGGCAACGCCAGCTACACAGCTAATCCCTCGGGCGGATCGACGAACTCGGGTTCAACAAGTTTCGTGATGACTCCCGATTCATAGCCGCGCCGCAGCAGTTCGCGTACCGCTTGGCGTCCTCGTTGGCCGAAGTCCAAGGTCCAATCGTTGACGTACATTCCCACGAACGTGTCGGCCTTGTCCCGCTCCAGTCCCCGTCCCCACCCCAGAGCATAATCGAGGGCAGACTTGCGATGCTCGAGTCCGTGCGCGATGCTCTGGTAAAGATATCGGTTCACATCGCGGATGACTTCCGCGCCGAGGTCCTTGCGAATTCCGTTGGCTCCCAAGGGCAACGGCAGTCCGGTTTGCTCCATCCACCACTTGCCGAGATCGACGACGAGATGAAGACCTTGGGATCCGTACGTGAGTTGCCCTTCATGAATGACCAACCCCGCATCGATCGCGCGGCCTTGATAGCTTCCTTGTTCGACGATGTCGAGAATCTCGTCGAAGGGAACCACGACGTGCTCAAAATTCTTTTGCCACATTCGGCAGGAAAGGTATGCAGTGGTCAACGTTCCGGGGACCGCGATGGTTTTTCCAGCGAGCGACTCGCGCGTGGCGGGGCCGCGGGTGACGACCATGGGTCCGTAATTGTCCCCCATGCTCGCGCCGCACGAGCAGATCATGTAGCGATCGCTCAAGTACGCGTAGGCGTGCAAACTGAGGGCGGTCAGCTCGAGTTCCCCCTGGAACGCTCGTCGGTTGAGGGTTTCGATGTCGACCAACTCGTGTTCGAAAACATACGGTCCCGTTTCAAAGCAATCCTTTGCCAATCCATAAAACATGAACGCATCGTCCGCGTCAGGGCTGTGCCCCACTCGAATACGGATCGCGCTCTTGGTCGTGGCAGTCATGATAAAAGGGTCCCGAAAACCTGCAAAAAAAAGGAGTAACGGCGGCACGTTGGAGCGTCTCAGTGTACGCCCATTCTCTTGAACCGCAATCGCTGCCGATCCGCAACGATCAGGGGAGAATCGGGAGACGCAACATGCTGGGCTGGCTCGGGTTACGAAGCACATTATGGATCGCTGCCTGGAAATCTCCTTCGTCCGCCTCGAAGATGTTGGGGACGAACTTTTGGGGATTGCGATCGATGAACGGGAACCAGGTGCTCTGCACGTGAATCATGATGCGATGCCCGCGCTGGAACGTGTGGAAAACGTCGTTCAATTCCAACCGGATCCGGGTGGGCTGCTGGGGAGTCATCGGCAGCGGGTTTTCAAAACCCTCCCGAAACCGACCGCGCAGCACGCCGGCCCGCACCAGTTCCTGCCGCCCGCTGAGAGCATTCTCAGCCGGTTCGCCACGACGTCGCCCGGCGACAGGGGTGCCTGGGAACTCGTCGATGATTTTGACGATCCAGTCGGCATCGGTCTGGGTGGAAGTGACCCAAAGCTCGACGGGAATCGGACCGGCCACCGTGACCGGTTCGGAGATGACATCGCTTCGATAGACCAGGACGTCGGGCCTCCACGAAGCGAATCGCTGGTCTTCGGTAACGTAGTTGCGAGCCCAATCGCTGGTGATCTCCGTCGTGTAGGGGACCGGTTTGCGAGGGTCGCTGGGGAAGGAGTCTGATCCTTCGCCGATCGATTCTTTGGCAGTGGTCAGTTTGCTGTCGGCGGCGAGAAAGTACGGTGTAGGACGGACGTTGGCCGGAGGCCAAGTATCGAATTGTCTCCATCGGTCCGAGCCGGTGTCGAACACGGTGGCCTCAGGTGGCAACGGTGCGCCCGTGCCGCGGAGATGCGATTCGAAAAAGGGGAGCAGCACTTGTTGCTGGTACCAGGTCGACGTCGCGAACCCGAACTCGGCTTGGCCGAGCCGCTTGCCTTCGTCCCCGGCCCATTGACCGTGATACCATGGCCCCATGACGAGGCTGTTGCGTATGCCAGGGTTTTGTTTCTCGATGGTTGCATAGGTTGCGAGCGGGCCGTAAAGGTCCTCGGTGTCGTACCATCCTCCGACGGTCAGCACCGATGCTTGGATCCCTTTCAAGTGAGGAAGGATGTTGCGGGCCTGCCAAAAGGAGTCGTAATTGGGATGGGCCTCGAGATCGTTCCAAAAACCGATCTCGTCCTTGAAGTACTTCTTGTCGACTTGCTTGAGGGGACCGAGATCGAGAAAGAATTGGTATCCATCGCGTGTCGGAATTTCGACCGAGGGTGGCGAATCGGTCGTCGGTTGGGGGCGTGCCTTGCCAAAAGACGCAAAAAAATTGAACGCCATCGGGAGGACAAACGCTCCATTGCGATGGAAGTCGTCGAAGAACCAGTCGGCGATCGGGGCTTGGGGGGAGACGGCGACGAGGGCGGGATGGGAATCGATCGCCCCGGCGGAGGTGTAGAAGCCGGGGTAGGAGATTCCCCATTGGCCTACCCGTCCATTGTGGCGAGGCACGTTCTTGATGATCCAGTCGATCGTATCGTAGGTATCGCTGCTTTCATCGATTTGGTCGTTTCGGTTCTTGTTGCGAATGTGCGGACGCATGTTCACAAACTCCCCTGGGCTCATGTAGCTGCCGCGCACATCCTGCATGACGAAGATGTACTTGTTCCGCTCGAAATCGGCGCAGGGACCCAAGCGACCTGGATAAGCGTTCAGGCCGTACGGACCGACACTGTACGGGGTCCGAAACAGCATCACCGGATACTTCTTGGCGGGATCCAGATCGTTGGGGGTATAGATTGCGGTGAACAGCTCGACGCCATCCCGCATGCGGATGCGGAGCTCGTCCTTGGTGTAGTTGGCGCGGATGAAGTCCGCCCGCTCGTCGGACTGCCCCAGGCTGATATTTCCCAGAAAAAAAAGGGCTACCAAACTGGAAAGGGTAGCGAAAGCATCGGTCGAACGCCGCATCGTTGGTGTCTCCTCGTTAGGTTTGCGGATCGCTTGCAGTGTACACCAAGGATCCGGTCGGTTAACTTCTGGATCCAGAAATTGCTTAGTTCCATGTGCGGGCTTTGATGAAATCTCGACCACCCAGGGCCAAACGGACCCTCGCCGACTTCATTCGCGGCACCCCGGTGCCTGCCGATGAGCCAATCGATGCCGAGACCTTCGATCTGGCGAGCGCTGAATCCCTCCTCCGAATGGCCAGCGACCAATTGGCCAGCGACCAATTGCCCAGCGACGGGGAACTCGCGCAACCCGAGCCGGTCCGCAAGCCTCGAAAGCGTCGAGCGGATCCCGAGTTGCCGACGGAAACCGAAGCCCCGGTGGAACCGAGTCCCGCCCCGGCGCTGCTCGAAGCGATCGGCGGTCTCGCGGAATTCCAGCGCGCTGCTCGGGCTTGGCAGGATCGGCAGACGATTTGTTGGGAAGGGGCATGGCTCGGAGCGGTCGCACCGCTCGCCTCGGCAACGGTTCGTTTCCTCAAGCAACCGTTG
The DNA here is from genome assembly GCA_046306195.1 of Planctomycetota bacterium. Classification (GTDB taxonomy): domain Bacteria; phylum Planctomycetota; class Planctomycetia; order Pirellulales; family Pirellulaceae; genus JBKCUI01. The sequence goes on from JBKDXO010000182.1 coordinate 13,388, forward strand.
CTGATCGTCGTCGCTCATCATCAAGATGCCGAGACCGTTGCTCGCGACCTCGAATTTTTTCTCGAACATGACTGCGATGTCTTTCCACCCGCATCGGACGACGCGGAGGTGGACTCGCTCCAACAGCAGGAAGTGATCCAGCGGCTGCAGGTTCTGGCGCACTTGACCGAGTTTCGCAACCGCGCATCGACTCGCTTGCCAGTGATCGTCACCACCCTCCCTGCGCTGATGCATCCGGTGCCGAGCCCCGAGCAAATGCTGCGCGACCGCAGAATCATCGAAGTGGGCAAGCGAACCGATCTGGCGGAACTCAAGGCATGGCTGGCATCGGCCGGATACCGGACCACGACGAGTGTGAAGCTGCCGGGCGAATTCACCGCGCGCGGCGGGATCCTCGATGTCTACCCTCCCGACGCATCGGAGCCTCGGCGCATCGAGTGGTTCGACGACGAAGTCGAATCGATCCGCACCTTCGACAGCGTGACGCAGCGATCGATCGATCGGCTGGAACGGATCGATCTGCTCGCGGCCAACGAGGCCACGCGCGAGGAGGCGTCGCTGATCGACCATTTGCCTGAGTCCACCATGGTCCTGGTCAGCGAACCGATCGCGGCGCTGCATCAAGCCGAAGCGTTTCGAGCGCGCGTCCCGTTCCCCGAACGATTCCTCGATCCGATCTCGATGTATCAGCGTTTGGAGACCTACCCGATCGCCCAGATCACGCAGTTGGCTGTGGACGGGTACTCGGGCGAGTTGATTCGACTCCCGATCGGGAACGTCGAACGGATCGGAGGGGAACTGGAAACGATCCCGCGCGATATCGACCAGGCGCTCGGGGACTCCCGCAATGCAGCCATCGTCTGCATCAACGACGGGGAGTTGGCCCGCATGCAGGAGATTGTCAAGTCGAGCGAGTCTTATGGGTCGGGCCGGTTGAGACTCCTGGTCGGCCTTCTGAGCTGCGGGTTTGAAATCCCCGACGGGGCGTTGATTCTGACGGTCAACCAATTGCTGCGACGCACGATGCTCAAGCGCTCGAGCAAGAAACATGCATCGCGCGCCATCGATAGTTTTCTCGATCTCCGCGAAGGGGATTTGGTGGTCCACCTCTCCCACGGGATCGGAATCTATCTCGGACTGGAGATGATTGAAAAGGAAGGGCAACGCTTCGAGCATCTGGTCCTCGAATTCGACGGCGGAACCAAACTGTACGTCCCGACGACCAAGATCGATCTGGTGCAGCGCTATGTCGGCGGAACCAAGACGCGGCCGAAGCTCGCCAAGATCGGCGGCCAGATGTGGGTCAAGCAAAAGCGGGCGGCTGAATCCGCCGTTGCAGACATGGCGGCGGATCTTCTCGAACTCCAGGCCCAGCGCCGAGGCCAACGCGGCATCGCGTTCCAAGCCGACTCGGTCTGGCAACAGCAGTTCGAGACTTCGTTCCCCTACGAAGAGACCCCGGATCAGTTGACCGCCATCGAAGCCACCAAACGGGACATGACCACCGCGCGCCCCATGGAACGGCTGATCTGCGGCGATGTCGGTTTCGGCAAAACCGAAGTCGCCATGCGAGCCGCGTTCAAGGCGGTCGAGAGCGGCTACCAAGTCGGCGTCCTCGTGCCGACCACCGTGCTGGCCGAGCAGCATTACAAGACCTTTCGGCAACGCATGGCAGAGTTTCCGTTTGAGATCGCGAAACTGAGCCGTTTTGAGTCCGCTGCGGAACAGAAAGAAACCATTCGACGAATCGCCAGCGGCAAAGTCGATATCGTCATCGGCACGCATCGCATCGCCTCCAGCGACGTTCGATTCTTCAATCTCGGGCTTCTGATCATCGACGAGGAGCAAAAGTTTGGGGTCGAACTCAAGGAACGCATCAAGCGCGCTGCCGCCCAGGTCGATGTGCTGACCCTGTCGGCAACACCCATCCCGCGAACGTTGCATATGTCGCTGGTCGGAATCCGAGACATATCCAATTTGGTTACTCCTCCCGAGGAACGCATGGCGGTCGAAACCCGCGTCGTGCGCTGGAATGAAGCCTTGATCCGGAACGCCATCCTCCGCGAATTGAATCGGGACGGCCAAATCTTTTTCGTTCACAATCGGATCGAAGACATGCACGCGGTCGCCGCGCGCCTGCAGCGCATCGCGCCCGAGGCGCGCATCGTGATCGGCCATGGCCAGATGGCCGAGGATGGACTCGAACAGGTCATGCTCGATTTCATCGAACATCGGGCCGATATCCTGCTGTCGACCACCATCATCGAAAGCGGACTCGATATCCCGAATGCCAATACAATCTTTATCGACGAAGCGGATCGCTACGGGTTGTCGGAACTGCACCAACTGCGAGGCCGGGTCGGCCGATATCGGAATCAAGCCCACTGCTATCTGCTGGTCGACCGACACAAGCACCTCAACCCCGACGCTGCGCGTCGATTGCACGCCATCGAGGAATTCTCGCAACTCGGCGCCGGCTTTGGCATCGCCATGCGCGACCTCGAGATCCGAGGTGCAGGGAATCTGCTCGGCACCCAGCAGAGCGGACATATCGCCGCCGTCGGATACGAACTGTACTGCCAACTGCTCGAAAGCGCCGTGCGGCAACTGACCCACCAACCACCGAAGCTGAGCCTCGACGTCGAGATCCATCTCCCGATCGAAGCCTATCTGCCCGCCGAGTATGTCTTCGATATGCGGCAAAAAATCGACCTGTACCGTCGCATCAGCCGTTTGCAGGATGTTCAAGCGGTCGCGGATATGCGTCAGGAATTGCTCGATCGCTTTGGCGAATTGCCCCAGGCCGCCGATCGACTGCTCGAGTTGGCCGAATTGAAAATGGATGCCGCCCTGTGGTCCGTGCGTGTGATCGGCATCGAGGAGCATTGCCTGTCGTTCACTTACACCGACGCGCGCCGCATCCAACAATTGGCCGAACGCCATCGGGGCAAGCTGCGGGTGATCGATTCCCAACATGCGTTCTGGCCCCTGTGGGACTCCAGCCCCGCATCGGCCCCCTCCGATGCCGAACGCTCGAAGAGATTTGCCAAGCTCGATTTGCTAGCCATCTTGCGAAAGATCTTGCGTTACGAGGGCTAAATCCCGTATAGCCCATTGCTGCGTGTGCGCTGCGCGAGGCAACGGTTGCTTGGCGTGATGGTTCGGTTTTCAGGGTGGATCCTCTGGCTATGAAGTTCCCCTCGTTCGCATGTGTTTTTCTTGGCATGACTCTCGCAACCACCAATGCGATGGGTCAGGAGCAGGAACCGGTCCGAGTCGCGAATCTTGCTGCGAGGACCGCAGGAGAACGATTCGAAGCGGGGCAGATGATTGCGGTGGTCGGAACCGAACCGGTCTTGGTCGGCGATCTGCTGAGCCCCACCAAGGTTCCCGAGGACGCGCTGGCGGATCGAGAGTTCGAGATGCGATTGCGCAAGGAACTCGCCGGTTCGGTCGCCAAGAAATGCTTGGCTCAGCACTTTCTCAGCTTGCAAACCTCAGGCAAACCGAAAAAGGAGCGGGACGAAATCCGCTCCAAGATGATGGCCAAAACGGCGGAGATCTTCCGGAATCAAGTCATGCCCGGCCAGATGAAGCAGTTCAAGTGCGAGTCCGAGTTGGAATTCATCGAGCTGGTGGAATCGCAAGGTTCGAGCCTGCCCACGTTGATGCGCAGCTTTACCGAGTCGGCTTGGGCCGAACAAGCGATCCGAGAAGGGACCAAAGAAAAGTACGACGCGCAGTTGTACGAGCTGCAGGATTACTACGACCAAAATACTGACCAGTGGGAGCGAGCCCAACGCGCACGGTTCCGAGTCCTCTACGCACCGTTCAAAGCCTTTGAGAACGATCGCCAAGCGGCTTACAACGCGATCGTCGAGATGGGGAACCAAGTCTATCTGGGTGGGGCGCCGTTCGAAACGGTTGCCAAGCAATCCTCAAGGGGCTTGAATGCAGATGAAGGAGGAGTCTTCGACTGGATCTCGCCTGGGGCGCTCAAGAGCAAAGTGGTCGAGGACGCGGTGTTTTCGATCGAACTCCGGGCACTGAGTCAGATTCTCGAGGATGCCGACGGGTTCTACATCATCGAGGTGCTCGAGCGCGAGCCCCCGCGGACCGTCAGCTTCGCGGAAGCCCAAGCGGACATTCGGACCAAGCTCATCGAAGATAAAAAGGAGCGGGAGCGCAAGGAGTTCGTCAAATCGGTGATCGACAAAACTCCGATTTGGACCCGCTGGCCGCAGGATATCCCCGGCTCGCGGGATATCGCAGAGATCCAGTAGTTCGATCCCAATCGCCCACCGCATCCCTTCGAATGCATGCAAAACTTACGCTTCGGCTTGCAAGGGTGCCGGAGTTCTGATTTTCGGCTTTCTGGCGTACTCGTACTCGTACTCGACCGAACCTGACGGGCGCGGGTGGTCGCCCATCATTTTTGGGAATCTGCGTCGAGTCTGCCGTGCAGGATGGAGGGATTGAATTCTAGGTACCGTTTATTTCGATCCTACAGAGGCCGAAATGGTTTCGTTCTATCGAAGGATCATGTTATGAAACGCGGACTTCCCTCTTTGGTTCTCCTGGTGCTATCGATTCTCGGATCGACAGGCTGCCTGCATCGTCACGCTGGGCATTGCAACACGTGCAATGGTCCCATCGGATGCCGCCCATGCGGCATAGGCTGGCAACGTGGTGGAACCGATTACGGGGCGCACTTGTCCCACAGCCAATACCGTCAAGACAATCAAGTCGGATCGGGTGTGCCTGCGGCGACCGTTGGGTATCCGTACTACACGACGCGTGGTCCCCGCGACTTCTTGGTCAACAATCCACCGAGCATCGGTCGCTAATCGCGCGGCAAACGGGGCGTAAGAGTTACCGTTGCTTACGCTTCGGGTTGTGATTGCGCATGGCTCGAACGCCGCCTTAGCGGTGTACGAGGGCCTTGAACTCGGTCATCAGTTTCTTGGTGATCGGTCCAACTTTGCCATCCCCGATGGGTCGACCATCGATGGAGATGACGGGAATGACTTCGGCGGCACTGCCGGTGAGGAAGCATTCGTCCGCGACGAGAAGATCGTGGCGGGTCAGTGACAATTCATGGGCAGGGATATCGAGGGATCGGGCGAGTCCGAGCACGGCGTTTCGGGTGATTCCTTCGAGGATGCCTGCGTCTTTGGGTGGCGTGAGCAGCTGCTCGCGTTTGACGATGAAGATGTTGTCGCCCGTGCATTCGGCGACTTCGCCTTTGTGGTTCAGCATCAACGCCTCGACGCAACCGGCTTGTTGGCCTTCGATTTTGGCCATGATGTTGTTCAAGTAGTTGAGGGACTTGATCCGCGGGCTCAGGGCGGCCGGGTGATTGCGAATGGTGGACGCGGTGATGATCTTGAGACCGCTCTCGTAGTATTCGGCAGGGTACAGGGCGATGTGGTCCGCGATGATGATGACTTGCGGATTCGAGGTTCGGTTGGGGTCGAGTCCGAGGGAGCCGGCGCCGCGGGTCACCACCAGGCGGATGTAGGCGTCGTTCAGGTTGTTTCGGCGGAGGGTTTCCATGACATCCGCTTCCATTTGCTCTTTGGAGATCGGGATCTGCAGGCAGATCGCGCGGGCCGATTCGTAGAGCCGGTCCATGTGTTCGCGGAGTCGGAACACTTTGCCGGAGTAGCTCCGCATCCCTTCGAAAATTCCATCGCCGTAGAGGAGCCCGTGATCGTAGACACTGATCTTGGCGTTTTCCTTGTCGTAGTAGGTCCCGTTGATATAAATCTGCAGTGACATGGTGGAATTCCTGGGAAATGGAGAGTCGGCCCAATGGGCGTCCTAAGGGTAACATATGGCAGGAAATCGCCATAGTCGCACCGGCCTCGTTGGATAGCGGTTTTGTGGCTATCATGGTTTTCACCGACGTCCCAGATTTTCCCGCAAAGCCCTTGAACTGCACTTCCATGACCGACGATTCTTCCCCTGAGAACACCCGCCCGTTTTACCGTCGCGTCATCTTGAAATTGAGCGGTGAAAGCTTGTCCCACGCAGGAGAGCGAGGGATCAGCATGGATGAGGTCTCGGCGATCGCGCGTCAGATCAAAAACGCGCACTCGCTGGGGTGCCAACTGGCCGTGGTCGTCGGTGGCGGGAACATCCTTCGCGGAGCCCAGTTCAAAGGCTCCAGCGGCGAGATGATCCAGGAAGCGACCGCGCACTACATGGGGATGTTGGCGACGGTCATCAATGCGCTTGCCCTTCAAGATGCGCTCGAGGCGATCGGTTCCAACACCCGCGTCATGTCCGCCATCAAGATGGATGGCGTCGCCGAACCGTTCATTCGTCGACGCGCGATTCGGCACCTGGAGAAAGGACGCATCGTCATCCTGGCGGCGGGGACCGGTGCTCCGTTTGTCACTACCGACACCTGCGCAGCCAACCGCGGATTGGAACTCGATGCCGATATCGTGCTCAAAGCCACCCGCGTCGACGGAGTCTACAGCGACGACCCGGAAAAGAATCCGCACGCGATCCTGTATCGCGAACTGGACTACGACACCGTCATCGAAAAAAATCTCAAAGTCATGGACTCGACCGCGATCGCCCAGTGCCGAACGCACAAGCTTCCGATCTTGGTCTTCAACTTCAAGAAAGACGGCAACATCGTTAAAGCGGTCAGCGGTCTCAAGGTCGGAACGCGGATCAGTCCGCGTTCGGAATCCGGCGAACAGATCCTGATCAATGCAACATGATCTCACACTCTACCCATAATCCTCTCGGAGAACAGATATGAACGTCGATGAAATCCTGCTCGATGCGGAAGAACGCATGGACAAAGCGCTCAGCCATTTGAAAACCAATTTGGCTGGCATTCGAACCGGACGGGCTGCCCCGGGCTTGCTCGATTCGGTGCGAGTCACCGCCTACGGATCCCAAACCCCGCTCAAGCAACTGGCTAGCGTCGGGGCTCCCGAGCCCCAGCAGTTGGTCATTCGCCCGTTCGATACCAGCATCATCAAGGACATCGAGAAGGCGATCGTGGCGAGCGAGTTGGGACTCAATCCGCAGAACGATGGGCGGATCATCCGAATCAATATTCCCCCACTCAGCGCCGACACTCGCAAGAAGTTGGTCGCACGGATCAAGGACTTGGCGGAGGAAGCTCGCATCTCGATTCGCAACGTCCGCCGCGATGCGAACAAAGCCCTGGAGACCTCGGAAAAAGAAAAGATCATCAGCGAGGACGATCGGGACAAGGCCAAGGACGATGTCCAGGAACTGACCAAGAAATTCGAAGAGTCGGTCGGAGAACTTGCCAAGAGCCGCGAAACGGACGTCATGGAGCAATAGAGCCCTCATCGCTCCGTGCCTTGCTCATCGGCTATCTCATTCCAGGCTTTCAGCCCGAAATCCATGGCGACGGCGAACACGAACCGGACAACGTCGCTATCCCAATAAAACACCAGTAAATCATCCAACAGGCCCAGTAGGATTCGAACCTACGACCTACGGATTAGAAATCCGTTGCTCTATCCAACTGAGCTATGAGCCCTCGACCGAAGAGCCCATTCTACACGCTGAGGGTCGGGGAGAACAACCGTTTCTGAAACCGTCGACCGGTTTCGCCGGATGAAGGAGCTTGCTCACCTCGCCATGGTTCGCAGGCGGAAAAAATCTTTTCTTGGCGAACGTGTGACCAAACGTGTCCGCGGCTTGGCCTACGGTAGCGATTCGAAATAGTTTTGAACGTCGAACTCGCACTGGGAGAACATCATGCGGATTGCTACTTGGAACCTTCGCTTCAACCACGCCGCCTCGCAATGGCCGGGGCTATGGAATCGCCTCGGGCTCGATTTGCTCTTCCTCCAGGAATCCGAACGGCCTGAACCGGGCCACGCTTGCCACTGGGAAAGCGTCCCGGGCAACCCGTGGGGGAGCGCGATTGTTCTGCGTTCGGGTCGCATTGAACCGGTGCCCGTCCCCAATTACGAAGGTTGGGTCGTGGGGGGCGAAGCGATCGATAGCGGCCTTCCCACCGGCGGCAAGCGGTTGTTCGTCTTCAGCCTGCACTCTCCATCCCCCTCCAAGGCAGTCGCCCGAAAGTCGTACATCAAGGAAGTCGACACGGTGATCTCGCATGTCCAAGGCGTGGTCCCACCTGGCAGCGAGATCTTGATCGGCGGCGATTTCAACTTCACGATCGGCGAACGCCAGCTCGGGGAGTTTCAGGAAACAACCAGCGCCGAACGGGAAGTGATCCAGCGCATGGCCGAACTTGGTTTGTCCTCCTGTTGGTCGATGAGTCATCCCGACCTGCCGCTGGAGCAGACGCTACGCTGGATGAGCGACCCCGCCCCGCACAAAGGGACCCCCTTCCACTGCGACGGCATCTTTGTCCCGCATCGTTGGAAGGAGCGAACGTCGTGCGAGGTCTTTACCAGCGCCTGCTACCGCATCAGCGACCACAACCCTGTCGTCGCCTGGATCGATGAGTGAAAACCTTCGTGCGGGCATTCGAAAACGTCTTTGCATCCGAACCCCTAAGGCTCGCGATTCATCGCAACGTTAAGTTCTTAACCGTATCCTGGGACACAAGTTTTCAAGTAGGATTGAGAGACGAAGACCTCCAACCCGTGATCACCCTCCGTCACTGCCCATGACCGCATCCAGTATCTCTCTGCCGGTAGAGCTTGACCGCTTTCGCGCCAAGTTGCTCGATTTGAGCCTTCGGAACCCACTCCTGAACTACCGGATCAGTAAACGCAAAACCGTTCAAATCGTCGATGAGATTCCCGACGAAATCTACCGCCGACTCGTCGAGCTGGAGAAACCGATGACCCTCGCGCCCGATCCTAGCTTGGATCAGGTCGTGGAGTCGGATCAGGTCATGGGTTCGCAGATGCCATTACCAGGCTTGATCGTCGACGACACGGAAGCCTCGGCCGCCAGCGAGCGTGCGACGTCGAGAACCAGGGAGCGTTCCAAACGCCGATACACCGACAATCAGTTGCAAACAAACCTGGGAACACTCCCGTTCCAATCGATTGCGCGCGGATTGGCTCGGGACGCAAAAACATCCATCGAGGAAACGGGGATCAATTACTTGCATCTGGCGATGGGTTTTCTTCGCTGGCATGAAAATGAGAACAACGACAGCGACCTGCGCATGGCTCCGCTGTTATTGATTCCTATCTCCATCCAATCCACGCTCAGCCCAACGGGTGGTCAGGAATTCCACGTTGCATGGAACCAGGACGATGTGCAGACCAATGCGAGTCTCAAAAAGAAACTGCAAACCGATTTCGCAATCCCGCTCCCGGATTTCGAAGAGGAGCAAGCGCCGTCGGATTATTTCGCCAAAGTAGCCATCGCAATTCAATCCAAGAGTCGGTGGCGGATCGATGAGCAAATGCTCCTCGGTTTCTTTTCATTCCATAAGCTCTCGATGTACATGGACATCGATCCCACCCATTGGAAAGAAAGCCCCGCGCTGGGGGAATCTTCTCTCGCCAATCAACTCGTGACAGGTCGCCGGGAGGTCGCAGGTTCAGGCCTTTACTCGCCGGATTACGAAGTCGACGAGCACGATGTGGCGATGAAGATAACGCTCCCATTGGACGCGGACAGTTCCCAGCAGTCGGCCATCGCCGATATCGCGCAAGGGAAAAGCCTGGTCATCGAGGGTCCGCCGGGAACGGGCAAATCGCAAACGATTGCCAACTCGATCGCCAACGCTATCGAGCGGGGCAAAAGGGTTCTGTTTGTTGCAGAAAAAATGGCGGCCTTGGAGGTTGTTTTCAAACGGCTGGCACAAGCAGGACTCGCCGACTTCTGTTTGGAGTTGCACGGCCATGCGGTTGCCCCCAAGAAAGTCATGGAGTCCCTCGGCGCCCGGCTTGGCCACGAACGCAAGGATCCAGTTCAAAAGGAGGATGCCCAACGTCGCCTAGCGGAATGTCGGGAAAAGCTTCGCGCTTACCTTCGCGCATCGTCGACACCTGTCGGACCGTACCAGGAACCCCTCTATGCGTTGTTTTGGCGGATCGTCAAACTGCGACAGGACGGCGTCCCGGTGCGACGGGATATCGCATGCAACCTCGATCTCTCGCTTGAGGCTTTTGAGGATGCATGCGAAGCGTTGAACGCATTCTCCAAGCAATCCGAGACCTATCAGCAGCCGACCCAAAGTGCATGGTGGGGATACTTTCCGAGGGATCTGGCTCCGACCGAGGCGACTCGCATCCTGGAGGAAATCGAACGGCTTGCTGAGCCCGCGCAATCGTTCGCTCGCGCGGTATCGGATTTGCAACCCCTCTTCGACAACGATGTGCAGCGCGTCCAAAGATTTCTTACAGGCAAAGACCAATCCGCCCTTGATCTGCTCGCGCAGCAAGCACCGGATCAACCCATCGTACCGTTCGCAACCTTGTCAAATGCGAGTACACGACAGCCTATCGAGCGGCTCGAAAAAGCAGTTCGAACTCAAACCACCGCGCGCCAACTTTTGGATGCTCAACTCGTCGATGGGTCGCGCGACGTGCCGACCCTCCTGGCAAGTCTCAACCAAGCCACGCTTCAGCAATGGGGCCGTTGGGCCCCAGGGATGAATCTCGATTCGTTGCGGGGACTTCACTCATGGATCGACCAGACCCGCTCGCTTCTCGATGTCCATCGGCATCGGCTCGAAGCGTGGCAGAAGCTCGGTATGCGGGATCTGAGCCGCATTCAAGATCTCGAAAAGGCGATCCTGATCGCCCATCTATTCCAACACTCCGCGGTCGCCGAACAGGAGAGCATCGGAGCGGATTGGTTTTTGGACACGACCCGAACGGTTCTCGGTCGAATCAAAACGCAACACGAGTCCCTTGCAAAGCGAAAAGAAGAAATCAGCAAGGTCTTCCACTTGGCATCGGTGCCGGATCGCAAAGTCCTCTTGGAATTGATCCGCCAGTTGCGAGCCAGTGGCGGTTCCTGGTTCGCGTGGCTCAACCGCGATTATCGACGCGCCACCAAGGAGCTAAAAGGATTTTCGAAGTTTCCCTCCGGGTATTCCTTTGCCAAGCGAATGCAGGCCTTGGAGTCGCTCGAGAGTTTCGATAAGGACTGCCAAGCATTCGAAACCGAATCTTCGTCTCGTCGAATCCTGGGGGATCTTTTCCGGGGCCTCGACACGGACTGGGAGCGGATCAAGACCTTTCTCGACTGGGTAGCGACTGCGAAGAAGATGGGATTGGATCATTCGAAAGTCAACGCTCTGTTGAAGCTCCGTTCCGAGCTTGTTCTAGGCTCAGGGATCTCGAATCTGAAGCTCGACTTCCAGCAGTTTTCCGGACAGTTGGCTTCCGAACAAGCCAAGGTCGCTGGCTTGGACCCAAAGACGGCGACGGGGCTGCGCATCCAGGATATCGAAGCGGTCCTCGCATCGGTGACGTCGGTCGTGGAGCAATCCCTGGCCTTTGCCGAGCAATTCAAAGACCGCGCCCATGCAACGATCCGATCGATGCTGGTTGTATATCAGACAGCGCAGTCCTACGACGCTGCAAAGTCAGAGGTGGAGGAGTTGTGCGCGAGCCAGAGTGCAGAGGTTCAAATCGCGGCGGAGTTTTTGTGCGAGCAAGGTGGCAGCTTTGCCGCGGTGTTCGATTGGCTCGATCGGTTTCGATCCCAGACCCAGGACCTTGAGTTGGCGAGCGCGCTCGATCGCTTTGGCGCTCGCGCAGTATCCGATAAACTCGCAGCCTTGTATCGGACCGTAGGTAACTCGTTGCAGCGATGGACCGAGATACGTCAGGCGGTCGTCGGAACGGCCGAATGTCAGGAAGCATGGCTCGCCGCGAGCGACCAGGGGGCTCCTCGAATCGACCTGGCCGAGATACTCCAACGGATCCACAGCGAGCGATCACGCCTTCCGGCCTGGCTTGCATTTTGTCGAACGTACGAACGCTGTCGTCGTGCGCGGGTCGAAGCGTTTGCCATGGCCGCTGCCAGGGATGAGATTCCGGAGTCGCAGTTGTGCGACTGCTTCCGATTGAGCCTCTTCCATCAAATCGCGGAACGGGAGTTGGGCCAAAACGCGATCGGGTTTCACTTTACCGCGAAGGAAATCGAAGACATCCGCGTGAACTTCCAACGGTTGGACCGCCAATCGATGTCCTCCAAATCGATCGAAATCGATCGCGTCGCCCGGCAGCGGCATGTGCCGGAAGGGAACGGCAAAGGACGGGTCTCCGAGTTCACCGAACTGGCGCTGATCCGGCATGAGATTGGCAAGAAAACACGGCACTGCAAAATCCGGGATTTGATGTCGCGTGCGGGGAACGCCATGCAGGCCCTCAAGCCGTGCTTCTTGATGAGTCCGCTGTCCCTGGCTCGCTATGTTCCAAACAATGCTTTGGAGTTTGATCTAGTGATCATGGACGAAGCATCGCAAATCAAACCCGAGGACGCCATGGGCGCGATCCTTCGCGCTCGCCAGTTGGTCGTCGTCGGGGATCCCAAACAGCTCCCGCCGACGAGCTTCTTCGATCAAAACGAGGAGGACATCGAAGACGAAGAGGCGACCCAATTCGATAATGCAGAATCGGTTTTGGAGGTCGCTCAGCGATCCTTCCAGCCCTATCGGCGATTGCGATGGCACTATCGCAGCCAGCATGAAAGTCTCATTCAGTTCTCAAATCGCAGCTTCTACGACGAAGACCTCGTCGTTTTTCCATCACCCAAGGGGAGGATGGCTGGCTACGGTATTACCGCGACCTATGTCGAGGGTGCGACGTGTGTCAAAGGAGAGAATGTTCGAGAGGCGGAAACCGTCGTGGCGAAGATTGTCGAGCATGCGAGAAATCGCCCCGAGGAATCATTAGGGGTCGCAGCCTTCAATCGAAAGCAAGCGGAGTTGATCGAAGGGCTTCTCGACAAGGCATGCGATCAAGATGCCGATTTAGCGCGGTTGATCGCTCAAATGCGCGAGGGAGATGACGGGCTGTTCATCAAGAATCTGGAGACCATCCAAGGAGATGAACGGGATGTGATTTTCGTCTCCTATACCTACGGGCCGGACCCCGTGAGCGGCAGGGTGTTTCAGCGATTCGGGCCGATCAATTCCGATCTGGGTTGGAGGCGGTTGAACGTGATGGTCACTCGCTCCCGCAAGCGGATGGAGATCGTTTCGTCGCTGCATCCGTCGGATATTCAGTACGGACCCGACAAGAGTCGCGGAGTGAATGCGTATCACGATTTTCTCGAATTCGCATTTTCGGGGACCCTGCGCGAGGCGGGATCGGAGTCGGGACGAGAGCCAGGTTCTCCGTTCGAGGTGTCCGTTGCACGCGTCGTGGAGTCGCTGGGGCTCGAACCAGTCTTTCAAGTGGGGGTGGCGGGATTCTTCATCGATATCGGAGTTCGGCGACGCGAGGGGAGTCGCGAGTTTCTGCTCGGGATCGAATGCGACGGGGCAAGCTACCACTCCTCGAAATCGGCGCGCGACCGCGATCGATTGCGAGAAGAGATCATCACCGCCCGCGGCTGGAAAATTCATCGCATCTGGTCCACCGAGTGGTTCCTGAACCAACAGGTCGAAGAAGAGCGGCTTCAGAAGGTGCTTAGGTCGCTCGGTTGATGCCGGCAAGCGACGTCTGCACCGATGGGAATCATCGTCGGCTTGGGATATCATGATCTCAGAACGTTCGCTCGTTCTCATGCCTTTGCAAACGAAACTCCCTCCCGGAAAAGGCCAGCATGACTTCACTACGCAAGCTCTCATCGTCCCCGTCCGTCCGAAACGGTTGGGGGTTTCTCCTTGTCGCGGTGTTCCTCGCACCAGTCTCGCGCGGCGACGAAACGATTCCGTTGTGGAGCGATGGCGCTCCCGGCGCCTTGGGCAAAGAAGCGAAAGACATCCCAACGTTGACGGTTTCGACGTTGGAGTCGTCCGCGCCGACCGGGGTATTGATCGTTTGCCCGGGTGGAGGATACGGCGGACTGGCGATCGATCACGAGGGACACCAGATCGTTGCATGGGCCAAGTCGATGGGACTGGCGGCCGCCCTCTGCGAATACCGTCATCGCGGACGAGGTTACGGGCATCCGGCACCGCTCCAGGATGCCCAGCGCGCTGTGCGATTGGTCCGAGCCAACGCAGGCAAATGGAATATCGATCCCAAACGGGTCGGCATCATTGGCTTCTCCGCTGGTGGGCACTTGGTCTCCACGGTGATAACTCGATTCGATAGCGGGGACCCCAACGCGTCAGATCCGATCGCTCGATGCAGTTCGCGGCCTGATTTTGCAATCCTATGCTATCCAGTGATCTCGATGGGAAGCTCATTCACGCACCGAGGCAGCGAAGTCAACCTTCTCGGCAAAGACGTGACGCGGGAGCAATTGCTTGAGTTCGCCAGCGAACGCAACGTACGCGAAGACACGCCACCAACATTTGTGTTCCATACCCTCGAAGACAAAGCGGTCCCCCCCGAAAATGGATTGGTCTTCTATCAAGCGATGGTTGCCAAAAAAGTTCCCGGCGAACTCCACATCTACCAGAACGGGGTGCATGGTGTGGGACTGGCTCGCAACATTCCCGGCACCTCTGATTGGCCCGCTACATGCCAACGCTGGCTCGAAAACCTCGGCATGATCTCGAATCCATAGCAAACAAGTCTGCATGCCTCATGACCATCCCAACCCGAAACGTCCGTGAGGGATGGACTACCCAACCTCGACTACTTCGCGGGGAACTGTAGCCGAATATCTTTGGAACCCGCAGTAACGTTCTGGGAGACCTCGCCTACGGCGTTCGCGTCATACTGGCCAGGTGCAGCAGCCGACATATCGACCGCTTGAACCCGGTATTCCCCTTGCGGCAGGTACGAAAATCGGAACGAACCGTCCACATTGCACTGGGTCCATTGCAAGGGGTTTGTACTCGGAGTTGTAGGCCACAGATAAACCCATCTCTTGGAAACGGGATTCCCCTCTGCATTCATCAGCTTTCCCGAGATCGATTCCTCTCCCAAACGCACAACGACCTGATCGCCGCGATTTGGATCAAAGGTAATCGGATAGAAGGCCACTGCTTGACCATCGATCGCGATGACTTGAACCGTCGCGTAACCGAACGGATTCAATCCAATTTCTATACTTCCTTCGACATCGGTGGTATACGTCTGAGCGAACGATGCCGGGGCCGGAGGAACACTCTGCGAAACAGTAAACTGAACTCGGGGTTTGTCGCGTGCCGTCGATTCCACGAGCAAACGGGCAGGGGAGTTGCGATTCAATTGAACCCTCAAAGGCGTCTCACGCTGACGATAGCTGGAATCCAACGCAATCATCAACGAACCTGACCAACCCCATGGCGAATCCTCGTCACCGGGGATCGCAGCACTGAGAGCCAAATGGGTATGTTCTCCATCCCTCACACTCACGTTCCATACATTCTCCCTTCCGTTCTCAACCACCAGCGGAGACATCGCCATGCGATTGGTTCCGAAGTTGATAAGGCTCATCACCGACAATTGACCGCCAGCCATCGGCACGCCGGAACCATCGACCAATTCAATTGGCAATCGAATCGTGAACTGATCCTTAAGTTCCGCAAAGCGAAACAGGCTACCTGAGATCGTATCGGTCAACGCTGCGACCGTCACCGAACTCCCCGAGGAATAGTTATTGAGCAACATCTTTCCCTTTCCCGGGCAGGTGATGACCCAATAATCATCTCCGTATCCAAACGAAGGGAAGGATTGTATTGGCAACGCATCGTTGTTGAGCGTTACCATCCCAAACAACCTCGCCGACGGAGACTGAAAGCGGACGCTGCCGGTCACCAGTGTTGCAGGTTTCATCGGCACATCCAAATCGCCCGCTGACTTTGCATTCCAAGTGGTGGAACCGATCAAACTGGTCTCCGCCACGAAGGGCACACAGTTTTGATACACCGTTACCGCGGTGTCCGTGGACCGTTGCATCGAGGGGATTCGCATAGCGAAAACTCCCAATTTATCGGTTCGCGCCCGGTAGCCTTCGCTCGTCAAAACAATCGCACCTTCGCACGGTAGATCGTCGCGATGGACGCGTCCACGAATCAACATCCCCTCCTCCAATTCAATAACGAGCGGATCACTCAACGATCTCGTTGAATCGTAGCCCTTGGGTGCGTCCGGAATTGTAAACTTGACCTCCTCGGATTGCGGATCTTTGCCCTCAAAAAACTGGATCGGCAAGAACGTGGCTGGATGGTCGGGATGGCGAACCAGTATTTCGAATCGACCGGTCGTCGGGACGGCATCGAATCGAAATTCTCCGTTGCCGTTGGTGTGAGTCACCATATCGGATGCTCCGACAGACGTATCCTTTGCGGTGAACAAGTAGCTGAACGAGATCCCTTGGCGCACGGCGAAGATCTTCTTGATGCAAACCTCAGCGCCGGCAATCGGGGCACCCTGGTACATCACTTGTCCGAAGAGCGGCTTGGTTGGCCTGAGGGTCAGTTGGATTCCTTCCCATGGCGGTATCTCAGCACCAGGAGACAGTTCCTTCGAGATCAGATTCTCGACGCCGAAACCAATTTTCGGATGAAAAGCCAGTACGCGGAAAATCGAGGAACGGGCCGAAGGGAGTTTCGGGACATCGAATCGAAATCGGCCGCCGGCATCAGTGATCTGCTTTGCAAGAACGTCGCGCATCCCTGCGAGATTCTCCGTCTCAAAAACCCGAATCCCGTTCGTGATCAGAAGGACGACAACGTTCGGCACGGGTCTCCCTTTCGCATCCACCACGGTTCCATCGATCGTCTTGCCACTGGTACCTGCGGGGAACTCGATGTCGGGATAATCGCGGGCGACAAGCTCTGCAAGGCTCGATGCTGCTGGCTCCCCAAAAACCAGCAACTGCGATTCGCGGTTGTACGTCTCGATCGCTTCGCGATCCGAGTCGGACAACGCGTCCTGAGCTCGGGACGCTGAAACTCCCAACCATGAGACGATGAGTGCGAAACCTAGGAAAACCCGATGGTTGAACGACATGTTGCGAAGCCTATTTCCCGAAGCAGTAGAGATGGTTCTCGCCTCGAATCAAGATCCTATTTCCGATCGGCACAGGAGAGCCGATCACTGGTTCACCCATCTCGGTTTCCGAAAGGGTCACGAACTTTCCGTTTGCGATGCTGGCAACGAAGACTGCTCCGTCCTCGCGAGCCGCGTAGAGTTTATCGCCGGCGATCAGGGGTGATGCATAAAAATTTGCGCGGCTCTTGCGGAATACTCCCTTCCAATTCGTGAGGCCCGTATCCGGCGAAACGCTCTCGACTTCCCCTTGATCGCGAACCAAGATCAACTCGCCTCGATGCAACGCAGGGGTCGGAACAAACGTTCCGACATCATCCCGTTTCCATACGTGGTTGGTCGCCGTGGTATCTCCTTTGCCTGACAACCCTATGCCATACAAACGCGGGACACCCCGATCGTTGCGACCATAAGCGATGATCACTCGATCCTTTGTCACGATCGGTGTCGCGATCGCAGGCCACAACTTGTTTTTGTCGGGGTTGAAGTTGCCGCATGACCAAGTCACTTCGCCGTTCGCTGCGTCATGAATGGTGATATGCTCGGCACCCCAGACGAGGATCGATTCCTTGCCCTGATGTTCGATCACAACCGGTGTGGCGTATCCGTGATCGCATTCGGTGGGGACTTCGTAGTTGCGAGCGACCTTCCATTGCAGTTCCCCGGTCCTCTTGTCGAATGCAGCGAGCCACGATTCCCCTTGATGCATGCGGGCCAGAATGACCGACTTGCTAGTCAAAACCGGAGAGGTTCCGTGATCCCAATACAGGGTATCTTTGCCGTACATCTTCACGATGTCATGCTGCCAACGGACAGAACCATCGAGCCCCAAGGCAGCGAACGTACCGCTCTTGAAGTAGACGAAGACACCTGAACCATCGGTGACGGGGGACGCGTTGCTCCCGGAACCGTTGCGGTGCTTGCCCGGATCCTCACCGCCGAACGCCGTCAACCATTGACGTTTTCCGTTGGCATCGAAGCACAGGACCGAGTCCTTCC
Source organism: Planctomycetota bacterium (assembly GCA_046306195.1). Taxonomy (GTDB): domain Bacteria; phylum Planctomycetota; class Planctomycetia; order Pirellulales; family Pirellulaceae; genus JBKCUI01. The sequence continues at coordinate 31,432 of JBKDXO010000182.1, forward strand.
CATCGGCCGCCGCCGTCAGGTAGATTTTGCCGTCGAGCACGATCGGCGTGGAGCATCCCTTGCCCGGGAGATCCGTCTTCCAAGCGAATTTCGCTGCTTCGATTCGACTCGGAAAACTCCCCCGGTCGATCGAACCGTGACTGTTGGGGCCACGCCACGATGTCCAGTCCGAGCGCTCCTCGGCGATTCCGAATGAGGCACCGCATGCGAGCGACAGTACTGCGAAAAGGGATCGAGGGGGAATCATGGTTGCGTTCCCTTGACGCGGACGAGCTTCATGATGCGCCCGGAAACGTTCCAGTCTTGAACATAGAGGTTCCCCTCTTTGTCCCAGTACGAACCGTGTGTGCCGCTGAAGACCCCTTCGACCCATTGGTCTTGCGGGATGTTGTAGTTGCCTCCCTTGGCCGGGTCCGGATTGTGTCCCAGCACCGCCATGATCGTGTTGTTTTTGTCGAGGATCACGACGCGGCCATGCAGGTCGGGAACGGAAACGTAATCCCCTTGGATCGCTACGGAGGTCGGCATGCCCAAGCCGGTGACTACCTCCTCGATAAACTCACCTTCGAGGCTATAGTGGACCAGTCGGCCTTTAGGTTGATGATTGCGATCGCAGATCAGCAAGCGTGGTGGAGTGTATCGCGTGTCGAGTGTCATCCCGTGCGCGGTGTTGAATTCCTTGAGGCCGTTCCCCATCGTGCCGAAGTGGCTCAAGTATTTTCCATTCTTGTCATAGCGAAAGATGTGATTGCTGGCGTATCCATTGGACAGGTAGATATCGCCGTTGGGAGCGACGGTGATGGCCGTGGGGTTGAACTGCTTGAGTTGCAGACCCGATTCCTCGGGGTACTTGAGACGCAGGACGATCTCGCCGCTGGCTGCCTTGAACTTGATCCCTTCGGCGTTCGCGTTGCGAGCACCATAGAGGTACTCGGTGCCGTCTTCGTCGCGGATCTCCATGTCATGAAGTCGCGAGTAATTGTCCCCGAGATAGCTCTGGATGACTTTGCCATCCGGCGAGAAGACAAACACGCCTGCATCGGCGCTGGTATAGATATTGCCTGCCTTGTCGATCACGACCGAGCCGTGGGTCGGCCCGATCGCCGACGATCCATCAGGCCTCAGCCCCCAGCCCGGCACAGTATCAAAAGTCATGATGCCGGTTCCCATGCGAACCGGTTTGACGACTTTTTTCTCTTGAGCAACCGCATAGGAAGGGGCGGTGCAAATCAGCGAGAGCAGCAGACAGAGCTTCCAAGTTTTCATTGGGGAGAGCCTCGAGGGGAAGGTGGAAAAATCATCGCGGCTGGACCGTCGCGGGATATGCATTATAGCTACCCGCCGCCAGCCTTGGGGCAATCGCAACCACCTCTCCCGTAGCTACCGTCGCGAGACGGTGGTTGGCACCTCATTCCGCATCATCGGGCCCCAGGTCGCCATTCACCGAGGTCGACATTCACCGCGTTCCACATTGACGCGAACCGGCACGGCGACTTAGCCGCGTGCGGTCGCCAGCAGCTGCGAGACCAGCGGCAACAATTGTTTTTTGCGGCTCACGACATCGGGCAGCGAATAGAGGCTTCGGTCCAAGCAGGGGTAGTTGATATCGTCCCATGCTTCCGATTCATGGGACAGCAGTAGCAGCGAGCCATTGCTGACCACGTCGGTAATGAGCAACGCAGAAAAATCGAGTCCATTCTTGCGAGCCAGTTCCTCCAGGGCGGCGCGGAGATCTTCCTTGCGATCCCAGAACAAGTCGAAGCCCGTTTCCTCGATCTGGGAAATCGAGAAACGAATCCCTTGCTCCGAGAACTCCTTGCAATCCTCCCGCACCACTTCCGCCGGAGTACCGTTGCGGAGGGCCGATCCGATCTCGAAGAATTCCTTCGCGTACTGATCGAGGTCGACATCGCACAGACTTCGAAGCCACTGCAAGGCTTCTCGATCCACATCGGTGGTCGTTGGCGATCGCAGGAAGAGCGTGTCCGAAATGATGCCGGAGGCCATGCACAGCGCGATGCCCGGTTTGGGGACCAGGCCGGCGCCTCGGAAATGTCGAGCGACCAGCGTGCACGTGGAACCGACTGGTTCGTTGATGAATCGGATCGGCTGCGTCGATTTTAGACCTCCGCCGACGCGATGGTGGTCGAGTACTTCGAGAATGTCAGCATCCTCGGCACCGTGCACCGCTTGGCTCAGTTCATTGTGGTCCACCAAAATAATTTTTTGTTTGGGTGGATGGATCAGATCCGACTTGGAGATCACGCCGATCAAAACCCCGGCATCGTTGACCACCGGAAAAATAGGCTCGGAAGTGTCCTCAACTTTTGCGCGAGCGTCGTCGACCGGGAGTTTGCCCAGCAGTGGCACGAATCCCGTATCGACCGCTGAATCGATGAACTGCGACGACTTGATCCGCATTGTCGTCGTCGCGGTGTCGTAGGGGCTTTTGATGACCGCTACGCCGCGCGACTTGGCAAGTTCGACAAGTCCGGATGAGAGGGCATAGCCACCGGTGACGACCAATGCGCGAACGCCATGTTCGATCGCCGGGAGCTGGATGGTTGGGCGATCGCCGCTGACCACGATCAATTTCTCGGCGGGAAATCGCTGCATGCGTTCCGTGAAGCCACCTGCGCTCATCGCACCGACCATGACCAGCAATTCGTCGTGCTTGTTGGGTTCCAGTTCGTTTTGAAACGATCCGCCGAGAATGTCGCAGACCTTGCCCAGGCTGGTTCGTACGGTGCGCGACATCTGAGGGTCGGTGTCGTAGCGAAAGATCAGATCCATCAGCTGCAGCAAGGACAGGACCCCGAGCACACGCTGTTCCTGGTCGATGATCGGAACCGCCCGGACGTCGTGTTCCTTCATTCGCTGATACACTTCGTAGAAAACCTCTCCCATGGACGCCGTGATCGGCTGGCGGTTGCAGATATCCGACAACTCCGGGCGGACATCCATCACGATGCGCGGAGCGGGAATCTTGGCCTGTTTAAGCACGTACTCGGTCCGTTTATTGGGTGTTCCACAACATGCCGCGATGGCTTCTGGGCGTTGGGTCTGCTGAAGGTAGTCCGCGTAAGCGATCGCGGAACAGATCGCGTCGGTGTCTGGATTGCGATGCCCGAAAACGAGAATGCTCATGAAACAACCATTCCAAGTCCAGAGTTTCGGTCGAAACGAAATGCTAGATATCCGAAAAACGTTCACCGAGAGGATATGCAGGGAGGGGATATGCAGGGAGTGTAGCACAACCTAGCGTAGTACCGGGAGGGAGTTGCCCCTACTTGAAAAAGCACCGAACTCCGGCGACCATGACGTGTCTTGGAATTTCGTCGTTTGTCGTGACGATCTTGCCCTTTCAATACGAAGCGAAAAAATCAATGCTCCAGATCTCGCTCCCCGATGGCACCGTGGTTTCCCATCCGGACGATGCAACCCCTCTGAGTGTGGCGGAATCGATCGGCAGCCGCTTGGCGAAAGCAGTCGTGGCTGCGAAGGTCGGAGACCGGGTCGTCGATGCGAGTTTTCCCTTGCATTCCTATTCCGGGCCTTCGCCGATTCCTCTCCGATTGCTGACGGAGCGGGACCCCGAGGCGCTCGATGTGTTGCGGCACTCCTGCGCCCACGTGATGGCCCGGGCGGTGATGCGATTGTATCCGGACGTTTCCCTCGCTTTCGGGCCGACCATCAACCAGGGCTACTACTACGACTTTCTCCTGCCGCACAAATTGTCCGAGGAGGATTTCGCGAAGATCGAAGAGGAGATGGGGGCGATCATCGCCAAGGAGGAGCCGTTCGAGCAGTTCTCTCTGCCGCGTGCCGACGCGGTGGCGCTGTGCAACGACATGAACCAGATGCTCAAGGTCGAGCACATCGAGACCGGGCTTTCCAGCCACGAGTCTCTTGGATTTTATCGCCAGGGCGAGTTCGTCGATTTGTGCCGGGGTCCGCACATACCCGACGCCGGTCGCATCAAGGCGTTCAAGCTGATGAGCGTTGCCGGTTCGCATTGGAAGGGAGATGTGAACGGCCCTCATTTGCAGCGCTTGTACGGAACCGCATGGTTCAGCTCCAAAGACATGCAGGCCTACCTCGACCAACTCGAGGAAGCAAAGAAGCGGGACCACCGAGTGATCGGAAAGAAGCTTGGATTGTTCCAGATCACACCCGATGTCGGGCAAGGGATGTGTTTGTGGCTTCCCAAGGGTGCGCGGGTCCGAAGTCTGCTCGAGGATTTTTTGCGCAAGGAGATGCTTCGTCGAGGCTACGAGCCGGTTTACAGTCCGCATCTGGGCCGCGTGGAAATGTACGAAACCAGCGGGCACTTTCCCTACTATCGCGACAGCCAGTTTCCCCCCTTGTTCGTCCATGATGCCGGGGCGTTGGTCGACGCTTGGTCGCGCCGATTGAACTGCGAAGAAGGCCTCAATGGCGCGCAGGAGTCCCATTTCCTTCAGGCGGCGGAGATTCTTGGCTTCCGCAGCGACAGCTATCGGCAGGCATCGACAAAGGAGGCCAAGATTGCGGCACTCAATGAATGGCAACGGCAGCATGAGCGATTTCTCGTCAAGCCGATGAACTGCCCTCACCATTGCAACATCTACAAGGCCCAGCCGCGATCGTATCGGGATTTGCCGTTGCGACTGTTCGAGTTTGGTACCGTCTATCGCTATGAACAGACCGGGGAACTCAACGGGATGCTTCGGGTTCGGGGACTGACCCAGGACGACGCCCATATTTTCTGCACTGCAGACCAAGTCGAGCAAGAGTTTCGAAGCACCATCGACTTGACCCGCTTTGTGCTCGAGTCGGTGGGGTTGCAGGACTATCGCGTCCAATTGTCGCTGAGAGATCCCAAGAGCGATAAATATGTCGGGAGCGAAGAGAATTGGCAGAAGGCTGAGGCGGCCCTGCGAAATGTTCTCAAGGAGTCCGGGCTCCCGTACTCCGAGGCGGAGGGAGAGGCCGCGTTTTACGGACCCAAGGCGGACTTCATGGTCCGCGACTGCATCGGTCGCCAATGGCAGTTGGGGACCGTGCAACTCGATTACAACCTGCCCGAGCGTTTCCAATTGGAATACACCGGTGCCGACAACAAAGCGCATCGTCCGGTCATGATTCACCGAGCCCCATTCGGTTCGATGGAACGCTTCGTCGGGATGCTCACTGAGCATTTCGCGGGGGCATTTCCGATGTGGCTGGCACCCGAACAAATCCGGAGTTGTCCGCTCAGCGAGAAGACCAACGATTATGCTAAAGAGTTGGAACGTCGCTTCACCGAAGCGGGGTTCCGGGTCACCACCGATTTGCGAGGGGCCAAGGTGCAAGCAAAGATTCGGGACGCGCAGCTCGAGCTGATCCCGTACATGGCGGTTGTCGGCCCCCGGGAAGCAGAGACCGGCAGCATCGCTCTCCGAGATCGCATCGACGGAGATATCGGTGCCAAGCCGATTGATGAAGTTCTGGCGATGCTTCAGAACGAAGTGGCGACTCGACGTATTCGCCAGACTGTAGCCAAGCCGGCCAGCCAAGCAGACGAACCGACACAAACCACCAGCCATGAGTATTGATCCTCCATCCCATCGAAGAACTGCCGAGCAAATTCTCGCCGAGGAGTTTCTCCAAGCGAGGGCGCGCATCCTCGATTTGGCCGCTTTCCTCGATCGGCTCGAGCGAGCGCCCGGTTCCGCTGAAGAAGAAGCCCGCATGCGGCTGCTGGTCGACGGATTGGAGATTTTGTGCGATGACGAAGTCGGAAAAGCACGCCGCGTTCAACGGTTGATGAGCCGAGATTACGACCCTGCGTGGCGAGAGAAATATGGACTACATTGATCCTCATATCCACATGGTGTCTCGCACCACGGACGATTACGAGACCCTGGCCCGCATGGGATGTGTCGCGATGAGCGAACCCGCGTTTTGGGCAGGGTTCGATCGAGGCAGCGTCGACAGTTTTCGAGATTACTTCCGGCAACTGACGGAGTTCGAACCCAAACGCGCCGCTCAGTTCGGTATCAAGCACTACACTTGGCTGTGCATCAATGCCAAGGAAGCGGAGAATGTGACCCTCTCGCGCGAAGTCATCGCGATGATCCCCGAGTTCTTGTCAGCCCCCAATGTGCTGGGGATCGGTGAGATCGGGCTTAACAAAAATACCAAGAATGAATCGACAATCTTCCTGGAGCATGTTGAGTTGGCGGTCAAATACCAACAGCAGATCCTGATTCACACGCCCCACTTGGAGGACAAGTACCAAGGAACGCGCATGATTCTCGACATGCTCATGGGTGACTCCCGAATCGACCGTTCGCGAGTGCTGGTCGACCATGTCGAGGAACATACCATCGAAGCGGTTCTCGGGAACGGTTTTTGGGCGGGAATGACTCTCTACCCAGTCACCAAATGCACGCCTCAACGGGCAGCGGACATGATCGAGCGGTACGGGCCCGAGCGACTGATGGCCAACTCGGCAGGCGACTGGGGGCCCAGCAAACCGACCGCCATCCCAGATTTGATCATGGAACTTAAAAAACGGGGGCATCCGCGGGAATTGATCCGCCGCGTCGTCTACGAAAACCCCCTGGAATTTTTCTCGCAGAGTCCCCAATTTCAGCCTCCGAACCTCGCATGAGGTTCGTGGCGAGGTTTTCGAGTCGGATTTTGTCGATTGTCCGGACTGGTGAAAAATTCCTCAATGCTTTGCCTGCGCAGGTCTGGACAAATGAAACGGCAGCGAAGACTATGGGGGCTGGTGGCTGAGACAATCGCTTGCCCGGGCGGTCTTGATCGAGTTCTGCCACGCCCGACTGTCTATGATGCCGACATCGCTGATCCTCGTCCTAATAGCCCTGACCATCAGTCTTTGCGTTTCGTTGGTGATTACGCCCATCGCCCGACGAATCGCGATCCGCTTGGGTATTGTCGATTTTCCTGACAACCATCGGAAGTTGCACCGAGAACCGATCCCGCGATGCGGAGGCATTGCGATTCTGGCGACCCTCTTTATCGCCTTCGCTTCGATCCTGGTACTATTTCCCGAGAAGTGGATGCAGTTCGTGAAATTTTGGCCCGAGGCGGCTTCGCTGGGAATCGGTTCCGCGTCCATCGTTCTGTTAGGGATTGTGGACGATCGTTTTGGTTTGCGAGGTCGACAGAAACTTGCCGGACAAATCCTCATCTGCTTGTCGATCATCGGATTCGGATTCGCCATCGACCATGTGCAACTCTTCGGATGGTACATCGAGCTGGGTCTGTTGACTTGGCCGGTCACGTTGGGTTGGTTGTTGCTCTGCATCAACTCCGTCAACTTGATCGATGGTGCGGATGGATTGTGTTCGTCGATTGGTTGGATCGCCTTCGCCGCGGTCGCTGCCATCTGCATTCATACCAACAACCATGTCGAAGGGCTGGTCGCTGCTTCGATGGCAGGGGCGCTCCTGGGTTTCCTGTTCTACAACCTGCCACCCGCCAAGGTTTTTCTGGGGGATTCGGGCAGCATGTTGATCGGTTTGATCCTCGGCGTGATGACGATGCGATCCTGGTTTAGCGAAGACTCCCCCTTATCCATCACCATCCCGATTGTCCTCTTGTCGATCCCGCTATTCGACTCGTCGATGGCGATCCTTCGTCGCAAGCTCACGGGGCGCAGTGTTTTCACCGTGGATCGAGGGCATCTGCATCACAATCTGATGCGGCGAGGGATTCAAAATCGGACTCTGGTTGGGGTCATCACCTTGCTCTGCTTGATAACCGCCAGCGGTGCTGTTGTCGGCGTCGTCCTCAAATCGGATTTGATCTCGATCGCAACCATGGTCTTCGCTTTGGGGATGTTGGTCGTAACTCGACTCTTTGGTTTCGCAGAGTTGGAATTGCTTTGGAAACGGATGGCTTCGTTCTCGTCGAGCCTTTTGGTGCTGAGA
>JBKDXO010000183.1:0-63876 GCA_046306195.1 Planctomycetota bacterium
TATTGTGTCGACCCTTCGGGCCTTTCAGGCAGGGCGGGCAATCCAACCGTGGCTCGTTGAGCCACGGCAGTCATTATGTCAGCCCTTCGGGCTTTAGCAGCCAAGAGTGCGACAGCAATGCCGAACAAGCCCATACATTGCCAGCGATGGCTCCTCAGGCCCAACGGGCCCATACATTGCCAGCCATGGTTCTCAGGCCCAACGGGCCCATACATGGTCAGCGATGGCTCTCAGGCCCAACAGGCCGACAGTTTGGATGCCGGGGCGACGAAGTCCCCCGGTTGATGAGTCGGATGAGCCAAAAATTCAAGCGAGTTAAGGACTACCGCGTAGCACCGTATAGGTTTCATGCACCGGGTAGGAACCTTTCCCAAGGGACTCCACCTCCGCTGTGCGAATGACCGCTTCGACCTCGCCAATCTTGGCATACTCGATCAACGAGTTTACCGACTCCGTGAAGTTCGCTGTGATGACTTTTTCTGCGTTTTGAATCACTCGCGCTGTCTCTAGCTCTGCTATGGTTTTGGGAAGTGATTGTTGCTGGATATGGTTGAGCAACGCGACTCGTGCGCTTAACAAAGCGAGTTTTATGGCAGGTGTGCGATAAATACTTTGCGGATTCCAACGATTCGCGGCTTCCTGGTTTTTCCTTCTTGACCACTGTAAAGCTTCGTTCGCCAGGACAATACTGGGAGGAACCCAATAGCCAAACGACTGACGGTCCAAACCGGAGAAGGCTTGTAGTCGCGAGATTCGGTCATATTCCTCGAAGTCCCCGGAGGGAAACGGCTGATGTTGTCTGCACAATCGCTCGACCCAGACCTCGACTTTCTGAGGGCTGAGGAGGCTCACGTCTAGGGCCCGATGCAGCAGGCAAACCAGCGGCTCGACGGAGAATAGGTCTCCCCAATAGGTTTGGTTGATTTGATAGAAGGTCGCGAGGGCCTGATCGAATCGTTCCCGGTCCCCCGTGTGCAAACAACTTGCCGCATCGAGAAAGACGAACTTCTTCAAGCGATCAAGCGATCCCGTCCCCAAGGGTGCCAGGATAGTGGTTGGTTCATCCAGTGGCGGGCATCGTTGATAAATCGTATCGAGAAACGGGCGATTGCTCTCCGCAAATTGAGACAACGGAATCGGATGCTCGACCCATGGAGCAAGAACATCTTTGTTTTTGGATTCCAAGAGAATCGCGATTTGCGATTCGAAGTAAGGATGCTGGACTTGAGAGGCGATATCCTGCCACTGGGCGAGCTTTTCCGGATCCGACTCGCTCGGTGCAACCGACTTGACAGGTTGAAGCACCGCATGCTTCAAGGCCTCCTTTTGGGACGCTTGCAGTTGATTAGCCTCGGCTCGCAAGGAGAGCACGACATTCCCTGCTTTCCATTCGGAGTCGATCATCTTTGCTCCGAGCATACTGACGGATCCAACGACCAACAGAGTTGCCGTTACGGCGAACACCATCCACGCTGGCCATCGGGGTTTGTTGTATCTATTCACGATTCTGCCCCTTCGAAATCAAGTCTGCGGGGATCGTTTCCCAATCTCCCCGCCAAGTGATCGCTGGCTCATACCAATGTGTGGGTACTAGAATGACGCCATCTAAGACATCGCACAGATCATCGCGGCGGAGGAGGAATTGCTCTCGCTGGACCTCTCGCTTTGCCTTCGCCTCCGAAGACCCAGGCGCGGAATCCAGCAGATCCCACAGTCTTGCTGCGTAGAGATCGCGTTCGCGAGTAATGCGGATGCTCAGCGGGATAGCCCCCGTGAAGCGAAGGTCTTGAAGGTCCCAAAAACCGAGATCGTAATCACCTAATTTGTTGTTGCTAAACCAATCACGCGCAGCATTCATTTGGCTTTGGTCGTACCAATCCGAAGCCAGTGCTTTGCGCCGAGCATCATCCCGAGCTTGACCGTTCGCCAGAAACTTCAATAAGGATCGGTAGAGCGACACCCCGATCTGATCGCGAGCTTGTGGCTGAAGGCATTCCCTGAGCGCCACCAATTCAATCCGTTCTGCTAGGTCGCAATCTCTCAGTTGTCTCCTGTCTCTCAAAGTTTGCACGATCTGCGGTACGTGAGACAGGATGGTGCGATAATCGTCGAACTCCGAAGATTCCTCTGCTTGGGATGCTTTGGTCGCTGATAAAATTTCGCTGCGAAGCGTCGACAACTCGGCTTTGAATATCGCCAACTGGACATCAACGCCATTCCCACTCAGCCAGAAAGCGACATCGCCTGCTCGGCGTGTCAATGTCTTGCGATAGGTCTGACGGACTTGTTCGTTGGACTCCAGAAGCATCGGAACGGAGTCCTTTCCTTCAACGAGGAACTGCGGTCCTGGAACAAATGGAATCGAAGCCATTGCTGGTGAACCTCCTGAGGCGAATCGAACCAATTCGGTCCGAGTTGCTGGCGGCATGCTCGGCAAATCCCAGATGTCCCAAAGCCCAGGCAGCCAAGGAATCATCAAAGCGATCGCCGCAAACGCGCCGTGCTGAAGGTAGTATTTCCAATCGATCCGACGTTCCATCCACGCCTTCATCATCCAAAATGTTGCTCCGAGCAGGATCGCGAAGGTGGCGATGAAGATCCACCAAGGTGCGCCCATAAGAATCGCAGCAGATAAACAGTAAAGCCCCATCGCCACTGCGGCGATCGGTGCCGCGATCGCCGAGATAATCGGACTAGCAATCAATTGCGACACCCATTGCCCGGTAATGTAAATCGCTAACGCAATCGCGAGGCATGCGAATGTTTCGACCAAGTCCAGCGAGTTGTTTGGACGCAAACTCCAGAACCGCGCCAACCCCAACCCCAACAGAATCGTGAGCGGAATCCAATGCCGCGTCCACCAGAGCAACGAAGGGGATACCCCACGATCGGCATAGAAGCGAACTCGCTGGGCCATGCTATCCCCTTGATAAACAAACACGCCCATCCAAAGAATCAAAAGCGAACCGATCATCCACAAGGGGACGCTCGAATCTCGTGAGATGACGTTGCGAGTCATGTAGTTGTCGGAAAAGTCGAACAACCGTATAGGACCAGCGATCCACAACCACAGTGCGCAAAACAAAGCTACCGCTGTCCACAGCATCCAGCTTTGACGTACCATCTGCCACAGCATGCCGGTGCCCGCCGTCGTGCGAGGCCAGAGCACCCAAGCCTCGGCGGTCCTCTCGCTTCGCATCGCAACTTTTAACCCTAGCCATCCCGAAGTGGGCCGAGGCGCAGTTCTGGCGGAAAGCTCGCGTTGACTTGCGATCCATCCGAGAGTCAATGCGATCACGTAGCCTACGGCAAGGCACGCCAAGTAAACGGCAAAATCCATCGACCACTGCGAGACGGAATCCCGGCCCAGTTTCGCTAGAAAAGTTGCGATTCCATAAGCGGTCAACCATACCGCAAGAGTGGATGGGATCAGCAACAAGAGCGATACCATCGCGGAGTGAAAATACCAAGCCAAGCCTAGACCTGCCAAGCACAAGAAGATGGAAACCGCGACCGAAGTGACAAGCATCCGTGGGAGCGATTCGCCGCCAACTAAGTACACCGAACGCGATACGCTAGGCTCCATGCCGAGCAGATAAGCAAACAGAAGCCATGCCATCAAAGTCACGATCCATATCGCCGCGAGACTCATGAAGGCAACCGCCAATTTCGTTCTCGCAATATCGCGAGCGGAAATAGGCAGGGACTGTAACCATCGCAATGAACGTGATTCTTTCTCCGTACCCACCAATAAAATGCCAACTCCACAAGCATAAATCATCGGTACCGAAAGAAAGACGTAGAGGTACAGATTCGCGTCCCTCAACGGAGTGACCAAAATCAACAGCAGCATCCCCAATCCTAGCGCGAGAACGGTTATCGCGAGGGGGGCCACCTGGCGAAACTCCTTCCACAACAAAGCCGAGCGCCACATGGATGAATCGAGAGTTCGACCGCTCATGATCGGTTAGCCTCCATCGCCGTTCGACCTTGGGTGCTTCCTATTGGTTGGCTTTGCCGCTTGTAGAGGCTGTCTCCTCGCGTGCAGGCCACAAACAATTCCTCCAGGGTCGCGGACCGAGACTCCGCATCGATCACTCCCGCAGCGTCCCGCCAGGCGGCTGCGGCTGCCTCGCCATCTCCCTGAACAATCAATTGCTTCTGTCTTCCCTCCGTGATTTCGGCGAGGATCTTATTTGGTGGTGGTGGATCCGCCAACTCGATCAGCGGATCCTTGAGCGACACGGTCACCATCGCGATCGATTCCTTGAGTTCCGCTAGCGGTCCGACGAGTTGCACCCGGCCTCGGTGAAGGATCGCGATCGTGTCGGCCACCCGCTCGATCTCCGCGATCTGATGGCTCGAGAGAAAGACCGTTCGGCCCGTCGCCGCCACGGTAATCATGCTTTCGAGAAACTCGCGACGCACGATCGGGTCCAAGCCCGAGGTCGGCTCATCCAGGATCAGCAGTTCCGGATCGTGGGCGAGGGCAAGCGACAGGGCAACTTTTGCCCGCTGGCCTTTGCTCAAGTGTTTGATTTTCCGGCCAGCCGGCAGCTCGTAGCGATCGATGAATTCCTTGTAAGATTCCTTAAACCCAGCGGCATAGAACGAGGCCGAAAACCATCCGATCTCGCCGACCGTCATCAAATCGTAAAGAGCCGGCGAATCGCTCACGTAGCCGATCCTTCGACGAAGCGCGAGCGACTGGTCGCTGCGTGTCGGGTCGAGATCCAGCACGCGCACTTGGCCCGTCGATGGACGCTGGAACCCGGTCAGGATACGAATCAGAGTCGTTTTACCCGCCCCGTTTTCACCCAGTAGGGCGAAGACCGTCCCGGGTTCGATCCGAAGATCGATTCCCCGCAACGCATCGCAGCCTTTGAAATGCATCTCGACACCTTGGATGGAGATCGCATCGCTCATGGTAGAAACCTCTGCATTTGACTCTAAGTAGCCGTGAAAATTAACAAGTAGATGCACCGAAGTGGAAAGAGCTTCGAAACTTAGACCGGTTCGGTTTCCTCGAGAGGGCTGGAAACGGTTGTCACATTGCCATCCAGGGCTTGGATTTGATCGAGGACCAGTCGCCGGACCTGTTTGGTGCTCAGGCCTCCGTGGAGGGCTTCGGCAATGGCGGTCCGAATGCGATCTTCGAGAATTTCGCGGCGGGCGACGCGGCATGGTTCCACCGCTTCCTCCCGCACGGCCAAACCTTTGCCGCGGAGAGGGACCACGACGCCGTCGGATTGCAGTTGCTGGAACGCCTTGGCGACCGTGTTCGGGTTGATCGCCAGCTTGACCGCCAAGGTCCGAACGCTCGGCAGCAGTTGCCCCGGGACGAGGACTCCATTCGCCACAGCGAATTTCACCTGCCGGACGATCTGTTCGTAGATTGCGACGCCGTTGTCCGCATCGATCGAGAAAAACATAATCCCACCCTCAGAATCCTCCGGGGAACACCGCGAGCGAAAATTCAGGTGTTCTTGTGTGCTAGGTAAATAGTACACTAATTCGCACGCGCCGTCAAGAGAACTTTCGAAAAAGCCGCGGAGTCGGGCTCGGACGGCGAGCGGGTTCGAAGACGACCCAGCCGACAAAAGTCCATTTTTGTTTCCGTGAGCCTGAGGCAGACCCTTACAGATGCGGGTTGTGCTTGCGGAGGAGATTTCGACCCGTTTTGAGGGTTCGATTTCGGGGCGCCAGCGGATCGTTCATGGCCTCAAGCTCCCAGCAGCAATGCAACCCGTAAACATCGGTCAGGTCCATCGATGCATTGGTTTCGCCGATGAGGGAATGGGTGATGGAACCGACCAAGGCAATTCCATCTCGGATCGCAAGCTCCCCTTGCGGTTGGTCAAATTCGTACTTCACTGCATACAAACGAACATGCTGATGACGCGGCAACCAAAACAATTCGCGGCTTTCCAAAAAATGCAATCGATCGGGAGAGCAACGCAGTGGGCTCTCCGAGACCAGCCAGTGGGCTGTTTTGGCCAGGGCGAGAAAATCCTCACGCTGGGATGCAGCGGGGATGCGACTCTCGAGGCCGATCTCCTTCAACACCAATTGAGTTTCATAACTTCGATTGACATCCAGGCAACGAGCTACCAGCGCATCGATCTCGCCCTGGTCTCCGAGCGTCGCCCGCATCACTTTGGCGAGAAAGGGAATCGATGGGTCGGGGTGGGCATCACCCAGCCGAAGGATAGTTTGGCAATGGGATTCCTCGAGCAGCGGAGCTGTGCAAATCGCTGCCCGTGCGAACTCCATCGAGCGTTGGCTTTGCGGATGCAGGTAGCTCTTCAGTTTCTCCATCCCTACCGGCGCGTTGAATGCGTGTGGCTGCAACTGCTTTGTCGTCGCGATATGATCGCAAAGTTTTAGAAACGCCAGGCAACAGCGTCCCGAAGGCAAATGCTTGGCCAGCGATTGCAAGAAAGGTTTGATATACGGATGCTGATCGCGAAACGCATCAAAGATGGTGAGCCAAGCGGGGTCATCGGCTGCGATTCGAAACGTGATCGCTTTGTAGATCACGGAGACATCTTCTTTTTGTCGGTATTTGGCTAGCACCGATAGTACGCTGAGAAGGTCGTGCGTGTCGTGCGGTTTTCCGGAGAGCGCATCGGTCGCATACCAACGAAGCCATTGGAGTCCGTCGTCGATGATCGCCTGTTCCGCTTCGCGAGTTTTCGGCGTCGAAAACAGCTGGGCGATAATCTCCAAGGGGCGTCCATCCGATGTCGTATGCAAAGCCTCATTGGAGTGAAGGGCATCCAAGGCGCGACATATTGCAGCGACTTCGGCTTTTGTCGCAACCGTGTGCCCCCGAAACTTCTCGAGTGCTTGGCGCAGGCTACCACCTTCCAAGCACCATTGCTCAAGAGCTTTGCAAAACAATTGGGAAGGATCGTTCATCGAAAACTCTCTCGTACCGAAGCATTCGCAACCGATGGAGCGAATTCCCTGCCCGCCCGGAAGTTTCCCTTCTGACCGGGATCAATCTACCACGGCCGATTTGCGGCGACCACAAGATCCTTAAAAAACCGCCAAGAGGGTTTTTCGATGCGCGTTCCGATAAGTCAGGCAGCTCTCGGCGATTTCCGGACTACCGAATCACTGGTTGACCATATCCTCAAGCTGCCGGACGGTGGTGTGGGTCAAGAAGCGCCGGGACACGAAGTCGCTCAATTCGCTGAGATCGGATAGATAATCATGAACTTTTACGCCGAGAAGCTTGCGTTCCATCCGCCCCGATTCATCGGTCGCGACCTCGTCGCCAATCGCGTCGGGATCGAGCAGTCGGAGCGACGCCCGGCAATCGGTAATCCGTTTGCGTTGCCGGACCAATTCCGTCTTGTCCCCGATATTGAAAGCATCCAGATGGGAAACGATCTGCATGAACTGAAATGCGAGCCCGCGCGGATTGGATTGGTCGACCACGAGCAAATCGAGGACCGGTCCAATCTCGTAGCTCATCAAGTAGCGATAACGATAGGTCATCGAGCTGTCGCAAATATCGAGCATGGATTGGAGCAACTGCCGATAGTTGCGATGGACAGGAACCAAGAGGCTTTCGATCAAACGCAGCAGGTTCTGACCTCGCTCGATTCTTCGCCCCAAGTCGAGAAAGTGCCAGCCCGGTCCTCGCGTCATGCTTTCGGAGGCTAAGCCGGAGAACGCGGATAGCAAGCTGATGATCTGGTTGAGGATCAGAAGCGTGTCCCCCATGCGATCGCGAGGGTTCGCCCAGGGGATCAGAACGGAGTAGTCGAGTCGGCTGATGATTTGAAACGAATCGAGGCTGAGTCGATCTCGGATATTCTCGGCATTGCGAAGGATTCCTAGCACAGCGGCCGCGATTCCGTCGGGTTTGCTTCGATCGAACAGGAAGTCTCTAACCGCGGATCGCATGGCGTGCATCGCGATCTCGGGGGAGTCCGCCACAGGTTCATTTTCCAATCCCGTGCTCTCGGCCAACGCCCGAACAACTTGCCAATGGGCTCCGAGCACATCGCTGGAAAGCTCCGATGTCAGTTGGCTGGTGCAGTATCGGGCGTGCCGCGTCATGAACTCCGCCCGCTCGGCGAATCGGCCCAACCAGAACAAATGTTCGGCGACGCGGCTCGGAAGATCCATCGCGGATCGCTTTAATTCGACCGATTGCTTCCCGCCTGTCAGCAGGCTGATCGGTTTGACAACATCCTTGCTCGTTACCCACACGTCTTTGCTCATGAGCCCGGAGACCAGGCTTTCATCGAGTTTGTCTGCGGTATCGGCGACGCGAGCAACACCACCTGGCATCACTTCGATCTTGTCTCGATGGGCGCACGCGAAGAAGCGGAATACGGTGGGCCAAGCGACGATCCGATGGTGGACCCAAGCGGGTGCGTACCCATACTGAACGGGTCGCATCGCGACAAATGCCCAAGGCTGTGCCCGAATGGAGTTCATGAATCGCTCGCGCTCCGTGCCATGGAGTTCACGGCCGATGACCTGATGGGCTGAATGGCGGACGAAAGCATCGCGGATGATCAATTGGTCGAAGTGCTCGAGCACGTACTCAAGTCCTTCCCGATCCCCGCACCACCATGAGGGAACACTCTCGAGCTTGAGCGGTTCACCGAACAGTAGCTGACATAACTTGGGCAGCAGCGATAGCAAGGCAGGGCTTTCACCCCAACCGGTGCCGATTGCGTTGGCCATGTAGACCCGATCCTCGCGCGACGCTTGGGTCAACCCGGGTACCCCATCGCTTCCGGTCGGATCGAGTTCCAGCGGATCGCATTTGATATCCGCCAGGCGCCGCAGAATTCCATCGATGCGAACCAGACCGCCGAGCGTTTTGAGATAGACGACTCCACCTCGCACCGTCAAGTCGGCGGTTTGCGTGAGGCTGTATCCGAGGTAACGCGCGAGATAGGCATCCTCAAAGTAGGTTTGGCTTTGCACGCCAGGTGAGAGAAGGGCGATTCGAGGATTTTTTTCCTTGGTGGGAAGGGATTCCTGAATCGATTGCCTCAGCGCGGAAAAGAATCCTGCCAGCCGCTCGACCCGCATCGATTGAAAATCGTCCGAGAGCAGCCTCGACATGGCAAGGCGATTTTCAACTGCATGGCCACAGCCGCTCGGGCCTTGCGTGCGATCAGCGATGACAATCCATTGCCCTGACGCGGTTCGTGCGACCTGGGCCGCATACAAGTGCAGCATGCGTTGACGATGCCCTTCGGTGCGGCGAGCTGCCCTCAGGTATCCAGGTGCGCCATACACGAGGGCTGGCGGCAGGTAACCATTCCGCAAAAGTGCTTGTTTCCCGTGGACATCCGCCAGAATCAAATCGATCAGGTGCATCCGTTGGCGGATTCCATCGGCCAAGGTCCGCCAAGCTTCGGGTTCCAGAACTACCGGAATCGGATCGAGTTCCCACGAGTGCGGAATTCCTGACTTGATCAATTGTCCGGTGGACGCGGGCGGATTGTCCTGAAGCGATTGCTTGGTCGCACGCCATCGCGCAGCGGCTTCGGGGCTGGAGAGGACGGGTTCGAGCCCCATGAGTCGGCGGTACGCCGGGCGAACTTGCCGCATTGGGCCAAACAACTCGTCATAATGACCGTCTGGGCAACGGTAGCTGGCGAGGTCGTGGGCGAGAAGCTCGGCGTCCGTGCTGGGTGGCTCTGGCATGTCGTTCCGACGGATCCTGGAGGAATGAGACGGGTCGAATTATAGGGGGAGATCGGCCAATCCCCAACCGGAGCGGCCCTGGAAACCTCGCCCATGCGGATAAGGCTTCGCTTCTTTCCCCGCGGAGGCCGATGGATTAAACTCTCGACTTCTAGAAACGTATCCTTCCAGCCTTTCGTGAGAACGCAATGACACGGGCCGTCCGCATTCAATTGTCCATCATGATGTTTTTGCAGTTCTTCCTTTGGGGTGCTTGGCTGCCGCAGAGTTTCGGATACTGGGAAGGGGTACTCGGGTTCACTCCCTGGCAAGCGATGATGCTCGACATGGCATTCCCGATTTCCGCGATCCTGGCGATGTTTTTTGCCAACCAATTCGCGGATCGCAATTTCGCGGCAGAGAAATTTCTCGCCTTCAGCCATTTGATCGGCGGCGTGGCTCTGTTGGCTTTCGGTTTCCTGGCTCGTAGTTTTCTCGCGGCCAAGGTAGGCAATCCGGATGCGGCCGCGAACTTCTGGCTCTTCTTCGGGTGCATGGCGATCCATTGTTTGTTCTACGTCCCGACGATGAGCGTGACCAACACGATTCTGTTTGCGGCCGCGACGAATCCGCAAAAGGACTTTGGTCCTATTCGGTTGTGGGGAACGATCGGCTGGATCGCTGCCGCCTGGCCCTTCATCTTTATTTTGACCGACTGGGGCAAGGTTCCTGCGATGAGCGAGACCTCGGGGTTGACCGAATGGCTTGGGAAAGCGATGGGAACACCTCTCTCAGGGGATGCATTGAATCTCGGCAAGAGTTGGACCTTTATCACCGCGGGAGCCGCCAGCTTGATCTTGGCGGTACTCAGCTTGAGCTTGCCCCACACTCCGCCGAAGAAAAATGTGGAAGCAGGAAACTCCTTGGCCTGGGTAGAAGCCCTGAAGACTCTCGTGGCGAATCCCTATTTGATGGTTCTCTTTCTGGTCACGGCAATCGATGCAACGGTGCACGATGGCTTTTTCTTTTTTGCATTCACCTACATCGGAAAAGTGGGGGTCGCTCAGAACTGGGTTCAAGCGGCGATGACCGTCGGCCAATTGGCAGAGATCGTCACCATGCTGTTCCTTTCTTTTGTACTGGTTCGTCTGGGCTGGCGTTACACCATGGCGATCGGGGTCTTTGGACACACCGCGAGATTTTTGATCTGGGCTGCGATTTATCCTCTGGCTGGCGATGCCTGGGTGCCTTGGGTTGCGGTAGCCGCGAACGTCATGCACGGGATTTGCTATGCATTTTTCTTTGCAACGCTTTATATCTTCGTCGATAAGGTTTTCCCGAAAGACGCGAGGACCAGTGCCCAAGGGCTGTTCAATCTGCTCGTCTTTGGAATCGGACCCATCGCATCGCGTTTCGTTTGGCGCGCGTTGAACAATCAGTACACGACTCAAGTCGGAGACAACGCGATCACCGACTACAAAACTTTGTTGCTGTTCCCAGCCGCCGCTGCGGCGATCGGAGCCTTGCTGCTCCTGTTCGCGTTCCATCCCCCCAAGTCGATCTCGACAGAAGCCGATGGACCATCCGAAGCGCCTCACTAGAGGACCGGATGCGAGGCCAAGTCGAACTCATTCCTGTTTTTTCGGAGCATCGGCCTTCGGTGGCTTCAGGGTGCGATTCTGCAGCATCGCTTGTTGCAATTGACGCTGGATCTCTTCGAAGGGGACCAAAATCGAAGGCACGGCGCGTTCGAGCCGCTGGACTTGGGGCATGTGCATGTGCTGGTGAACAACACGATCGACTTCCTCCTCGATCATGATGAGCCAGGCAGGGATCTCGAGCCCTACGCCGGTTGGCTCACGCATCATCAAGTGCGCTTCCTGGACCAGGAGTTCAAATGCACGGCTTTCCCCGCGATCGTTGGATCGCAGTTGACGCATGGCGGGTCGGATCAGCGCGCGCATGCGATCAATCGCCATCGGTTTGACGAAACGTTCGTTGAGTCGATCAGCGACGGTAGGCATTTTCATCGCATAGAGTTCCTGTAGCCGCGCGAGTTTCTCCAAGTACTGGTCGGCCTCCCGCGAGACTCGGTCCGACAGGGCTCGGCGCCATTGCTGGGCCGATTGCTGGCAACCGTTGTGGACCAGGACCTCGTGAGCCCAAAACACCGGCTTGAGATTCCAGCACACGCGGTCATAGCGAACGCGCAATCGCAGAAAATCGAGCAGCATGTACAGCATTTCTCCCCGATCCGACTGAGTCGTGGTGCTGTTGTAGTCCTTATACTCCGTGTAGTGATCGATGATGGCTTCGAAAACAACAGCGAGCCATCGTTGAGACTCCTCAACGTTGATGTCTCCCCGCTCGATTGCGTCGAGCAGCGGTTGAATTTCTTCGCTGTCCTGGTTGACCATCGCGTTTTCGAGCCAGGAGCCAACTCCTTGATGAAGGATCGCTCGGACGCTGGACAATCTCAGAAAGCCCTGCGTAAAAATCCCTTTGCCGTACGTCTGGATGAAGTTTGACAACTGATTCCAGGTGGCGGTTCCTTCGACGGTCTCGAGAACACTCAAGCGGAGAGTGCGCGAGTGGGACAGCCAACTCGACAGCAGTATCTCGGTAAGTTGCTCCAGGAGGGGCACGAGGACTTCGCTATCGGGTTCGGGCGGGTTTTGGTCGACGATGCTATCGAGTTCCATCGATTGCCATGTTTGGGCATCGATCGGCCGCTCCGAATGGGATTGCGTCAATCGCAATCGCGAACTGCGTTTGGTTTTCGGCGACGCGGCTTGCCATTGATACGCGTTGCGAATCAACCCCCGGACCATGGCTTTGAATGCGTTTTGGAAAAGCTCATCGAACTCGGTCACCGCCCCGTGCCCGACGGGATGCTGGTGCTCCATGTGCCGAGCGGCATCCACAAGTCGACAAGCGTGATAGTAGAATCCTTGGCGAGGCAGCCATGTGAGCAAGTGCGTCAGTGCGCGGCGACGGACCCGCGCGACGAGAATTTCCCGTGGGTCGCCGCCACGGGCTAGAGAAACGTACAGCAATCGCTCATTGCGGATGGCCGTGAGGAACTCCGTGAAGGAGGTTTCCACTGCCTCGCCATGACCGGCCATCATGTCGCCATACAACTTGACGGTCAGCAGTTCATCGGTTGGGAGATCGCGCAAAAGGGGTTGGATACTGTCGCGATTGTCGGAATGGGCCAACAGCGAACCGAGGAGCATTCTTCCTGAATCCGCGGTCTCAACCGCCGCCGCGAGGATTCGTTCCATCAAGGATTCCTTGACCACCCGTTGTCGATCGTAGCGGGTCATCGAGTCGGTATCGGTGCCACCCTTCGCGATTGCGAATCCGCGGACCTGATCCAAGAGTACGATCAAACCGTCGCGGTTTTGGAGGCATTGCTCGGTCCATCGGTGAATCGCTGAGAGGATGCGTTGTTTGCGATCCAACGTATTCGGGGTTGATTGTGCGGGGGTGAGGAACTGCGTCGATTGGGCGACCAGTTTCCACATTTGGGCGAGGGCCGACAGAAATGTCAGGTGCTCGCCGATCCGCTTGGATTCGGCGCTCAACTCTTCGTTGGTACCATCATCCTGCTCGAAAAGGGGCCCTTCGACTCCGTCGTCGGTGCTATCCTCGTAGGTAACTCCTTCCCAGGCTGCGTTGAACTTGGCGTCCTCATCGTTGTGACCTGCCGCTCGCCGTTTTTTCCCCTTGCCCGTAGCGAGTTGGAATTGGGGTGGAGTCCAGAACGACTCACCGTTGGCCTCGAGATAATCGAAAAATTTCTCGACCAACTCCCACATGCGCACGTGTTCGCTCTCATCGCACTGGCACGGCGACTCGTTGGTTTCCGACGAGTTCGTCGGGTACGTGTGCTCGAACAACCGTTCGAGCCACATGCGGGCGAGATCCGAGAAAGAGGTGTTGCCTCTCTGCAATCCGACTCGATCGATGCTGTTCAGCCAATGGACGAGCAAGGCCATGCAACTGACGAAATCCCCGCGATCGAGGAGGGCTTCGATAACCAAGGCGTAGGCTTTCGGGGAATCGAACAGTTCCGCATGCGGCGTCCAGAACTTGAGGTCACCAGCCGCGACACCTCCTTGATTCCAAAGTCGTAGGGCTCGGGCGACCATTTGTGAGGATTCGAGTGTTTCGTTGGGGTCGGTGGCGTGCACATCGCTCACCTCATGCGCGGCGAATTTTCGCCACCATTGCGAGATGCGGTGGAATCTCGCTTCAGTCGCTTCGCAAAGGATCGCATCATCGCAGGCAGCAGCCTCTCGCCAGACGCGAGCCAGCAGCGCGAAGAGTTGTTCCATGATTTGCACCAACTCGTGGACCCGTTCGTCGGGGACGGTGGCATCGGTCCCGATAAAGCGGGGGAAGTTTCCTGCGAATCCGAGAATATTCCATGGGTCCACCAAGGCTCCGCACTCGATTCCTCTCTGGATCAGGTCGAAGATTTGCTCGGGGATTTCGGCCGCTTCGCGAAGTTCCTCGCGCCGAAGTTTCTGGTTGCCGATCGTCAGGAGGCAATCGATTCGGCATAGGATTCTCGCCGAGGGAACCTGAACATCATCCGATTCATCCTTGGCCGCCGTAGCGCTCCCCATGCGGGCGAAAATCCTCGCTAGCTGGACCCGTTCCACCTGTGCCGCTCGCAGTCGGGCCAGGTTCGTATTGAGTTCCTGGCGGGCCCCTCCCAGTGGTTGTCTTCGAATTGCCGCCTCCGCGCGCAATCGCTCGCGATGGGGACCATCGAGCCGGTCCAGGAATTCCGCATAAAACGCATCGCGATAATTCGCAATGTGCGAAAGGAGCCCAACAAGGGTTGTGTTGGAGGAGAATGCGTTTGCCGATCCGCCCGAGATTCCCGACGCCATCAACATGGTTCCCGATAGCACCACCGCGGCCTCGACCAACGACTGTTCGTACGGAAGGTCGCTGTGCTGTTTCACGCGGGCCAAGAGAGCATCGATCGTCACCTGTTGCAGCACGAATCGTCGATAGGTCCCCGACTGATCCATCAGATGCGGATCCCACTGACCAAAATAGTAATTGGGACGCTTGTTGACGGGATGGTCAAAGTCGTAAGCTCGCGGATCCAGGGCCAGTTCGTCGAGCATGGCAGGATCGAACTGAGCATCGCGCAGGATTCCATTCGAAGTTTGGCGAAGAATATCGAGGGCACGCGTGATGATGTCAAAATACGGTCCGTATGCGACACCGACATCGCGAATATAAAGCGGGATAGGTCGCAGCCACTCATGGGAATAAGGCTCCAGACGGCGCCCCTCCAGGACCGCGACGGGACGGTATCCAACGTAGTCGTTCAAGTGCCGAATGGCCCCCGAAACGATGCGCCCAACCTCTTCCCAGGGACCGCCCTGTTGCAACACGGCCTCGACGGCACGTCCGAGGAACAGGCCGTTGAGCAGCCCCTCGGGCTCTTGGTGGAACAGCAAGTCGCTATGGAAGTCGAGGTAGTCTGGCAACAACACTTGCCACACCAGATGCATCACATGCTCGGCCTGGTCGGATTCCCGAAAAGCCTCTTTGGAGGCCTTGAGCTGTTGGAGATAGTCCTGAAGTTCATTCCAGATCGCCAGCCAGGGGGGGAGCCCGGCGTAGGGAGAAAAGCGATCGGGCGTGCCGGCTAAGGTCCGCCCGTAGAGTCGATTCATCGTCGACAAGAATTTTGGATCCGATTTGCCCGATGAAAAGTTCAGATAGCCCAGTACCTGAAGGAGATCTTCATCGTTGCAGGCTTGAGGTCTTTCGTTCTTCACCCAGATCCCCAGTCACCGTCCCTGCGGTACGCGACGCCAATGCCATCCTTCCCGATCCATGCCTTCCTGATTGAAGGGCTAAATCGTAAATCCGACTGTCCTTTCGCGAAAGTGCTTTTGCAGTCCCTACGACCCATTCATTCGTATCTTTCAACCCCATCCAGCCAATCACTTT
Organism: Planctomycetota bacterium; assembly: GCA_046306195.1. Lineage (GTDB taxonomy): Bacteria > Planctomycetota > Planctomycetia > Pirellulales > Pirellulaceae > JBKCUI01. Next base: position 15,649 of record JBKDXO010000183.1, read on the forward strand.
CCCCTCGATTCCCGGGTCGCTTGGGATCTTCTGGAGTAAGCTTCCGCAGCGATTGAGCCCATTTCTCGCAGGAATAACCCATGGAACGCACTCGCCCCCGGCGAAATCCGGCAACCAAAGGATCCGTCCAATCCTCCCCAAGCCATCTTTTGGTCGATGCGGCGATCGTCTCCCGGGACCTTCTCGAAGCCAGGATTGAATCCTCGTTGGATCGGGCCGAGGCATGGCTGGCAAACTCCAATCGTCAACGTGCGTCCGATCCCCCCGCGGTCGAGTTGTCAGTGGTAATCCCGTGCCTGAACGAAGCCGATACGGTGGCTACTTGTGTCAGCAAAGCCAAATCCGCCATCGAGCGTCTTGGAGTCGTCGGAGAAGTGATCGTCGCTGACAATGGAAGTTCGGACGGTTCTCGGAACCTGGCCGAGCAAGCCGGAGCGCGGGTCGTGCCTGTCGCTCGGAAGGGTTATGGCGCGGCCTTGATGGGCGGGATCGAGGCGGCCCGCGGTCAATTCGTGTTGATGGGAGATGCCGACGACAGTTACGACTTCACACAAATAGAGCCGTTCTATCGCCAACTCATCGAAGGGAAAGACCTCGTCCAGGGATGTCGGCTTCCCAGCGGTGGTGGCCGAGTTTTGCCTGGAGCGATGCCTCCGCTCCATCGCTGGTTCGGTAATCCTGTGCTTTCCTTTCTGGTCCGCACGATGTTTCGGACTCCCATTCACGATGTGTATTGCGGCATGCGGGGCTTTCGCAAGGACTGGCAGCAACGTCTCGATCAGCGCTGCACCGGCATGGAGTTTGCGACTGAAATGATCATCAAGGGGACTCTGTTCGGAGGAAAGATCGGAGAGGTTCCGATCACGTTGCATCCCGATGGCCGCGTGAATTCGCGATCTCACTTGCGGACCTTCCGGGATGGATGGCGGACACTCCGATTCTTTTTGTTGCTGAGTCCGCGTTGGACCTTTTTGCTACCGGGAGGGTTGTTGGCGTTCCTCGGCATCGCACTGTGCTTGATGGCATTGCCCCAACTCATGATTGCTGGGGCGACGTTGGACGTTCATACGCTGCTGATTGGAACGCTCTCGATTCTCGTCGCATCGCAGTGGGTGTGGTGTGCGGTCCTCGCCAAAACTTTCGCTATCTCCGAGGGGATCCTGCCGGAACATCCCTGGGTAGCGGCATTCAATCGCGTCCTTCCTCTCGAGAGACTTTTGATGGCATCGTGCGCGATGATCGCGATGGGCGTAGGATGCATAGGATGGGTTGCCTTTTCATGGGCAAATTCAGGATTCGGGCCATTGGAATACGCGCGGACCCTGCGATGGGTAATCCCAGGCGCTGGGCTGGTGGCCTTGGGTGTCCAGTGTGTCGCCAGCAGTTTTTTGATGAGCGTGCTGCGAATGGCTCGCACGCGATAACGAGTTCATGGTGCGTCACCCATTATTCGTTCGCGTCCTCCTGTGCATGATCCCCGGTGCCGCCGCGTTTGTCGCTGCTGCGTTGGTCTCGATATGGGTACCGGCGTATCCGAACCTTCATGACGATTTCGGAAACCTGCTGGTGGCCGACACTCTTTGGCACGGGCGTCTAAGCAATCCGACTCCTCCCTCGCATGTGGCGCTGCAGACATTTCATGTCGTGGTCGAACCGACCTACGCCGCCAAATTCCCGATCGGCGCAGGCGCTATGATGGCGTTGGGGAAACTGGTGCTGGGCGAGTGGTATGCGGGGATGTGGATTGCGGCAGGAATCGCGTGCGCCTCGCTGACTTGGATGCTGCTCGCTGTAATGCCTAAACGATGGGCATTGGGTTTCGGCATGTTCGCCGCTCTGCATCCGATGTGGCAGACGGGATGGTCCCAAGAGTATACCAACGGTTGGTTGGCCGTAGCCGCCATCGCGATGGTCGTCGGAGGCTTGCTTCGAATCCAGCGGGCGGGAGCGGAGATTCCTTGGACTGCTCCCTTGGCCGTGGCTCTCGGATTGGTACTGGGAATTTTTTCGAGGCCTTTCGAAGTCGCAGTTCTTTCCACGATTCTGGGCGGATGGATTGCGAGTGGATTGATTCGAAAAGGCTGCTTTGCGAGGATCTCTTTCTGGCGAGCGATCGCGCCGGCAGTCCTCGTTTTGTCCCTCGGTCTTGGTCTGCAGGGAGTGGTCAACCAAAGCGTAACCGGCACTTGGCTCAAACTTCCGTATCAATTGCATGAGGAGCAGTACGGGGTTGCACCGGTCTTTGTGTGGCAGAAACCGCATGAGCCTACGCTCGGACATCGATTTGAAGAGCTTGCCCAGTACCATCGTCGTAGTTCGATGGCATGCTATACGAATGCCGCCTCGTGGCCTGGGTACGCACGCTTACTGGAAAAACGCACTGCGCAGATGGCAAGCCATTGGGGATGGATGCTCGCCGTATTTCCTCTCGCGATTGTCGCCGTGCCGCGTCTGCGAGCGCGCTATGGGATGATCCTGGTCGCAGCACTGATCGCGCTGGGGGGCATCAACGGAATTCCATGGGTGTCTCATACCTACGTGGCCCCCCTGATCCCACTGGCATTGCTGCTGTCTGCTATTGGGGTACGCGCGGCGGTTTCTGCTCTGGCACATCAAGGCGACGATTCACCCTTGGGTGGGGGGCAGCGACGCCGGCGACTTCAGTCCATGGCCATCTTCGGATTGCTCGCGATGCAGGCTGTCGGATTGGTCTTCGCGACTCGGAGTATGATTTCCTCCTCCGCAAACGAACCGGCTGCATGGTGTGTTCGCAGAGCCCAGGTTGAATCGGAACTGCTTCAGAAGGGTGGGGATCAACTCGTGATCGTGCGCTATGCAAACGGTCACGATATCCACCACGAGTGGGTATTCAACGGTGCGGATCCAACCAGTTCTCCCATCGTATGGGCCCGATGGGACGAATCGCTTCTCGAACAACTCGTGATCGATTACCCCGCGCGGAACGTATGGGTTTTGGATGTGGCCACCGACGATTCCTATCAGATATTCGCGTACCAACGAAAAGATCCATCGGAGCGAACCGATGGATCTCTATCGATGATCCCTTGAAAGGGTGAATTTCAGTTTCTAGTTTCCGCCGAACGGATCGTCCGAAGCCGCAGGGGGAGCGGAGCCGAATGGGTCATCTGATGCTGGCGGCTCACCTTTTTTCGAATCGGCTGGCGCATCGCCGAAAGGATCGTTGTTGGACGGCGCAGGAGGCTTCTTGGCCTCTGGCATCGGAGTTGGAGTTCCCTTGCTGAGATCCAAACCGGGAGCGAACGGATCATTCGCTGCAGGGACTGGAGTCGGCGGGGCATCAGAGGATCGAGGCGGGATGAGCGGAGCACGGCGAGATTCTTCGTACCGCAGTCGCTGCATCTCTAGGTATTTGTCGCGAGACGCCAACCGTGCCTGGCGACGAATCGACTCGATCGCACATCGCGCTGGACCTTGAACTCTCTCGAGCGCCTTGCCGACGTTGACGACCTTCTGACCATTGATTTCCAGATCGGCTGCGGTTTGAAAGTCATCCATACCGGCAGTGGTATCGCCACTGAGTGCCGAAAGACACAGACCGCGGTAGTAATAGGCGCGGGGGTCTTTGCTGCCTGCCGCAATCGTTTGATTGAGCAGATCCTGGGCTCGCGCTACATCGCCTCGATAGTACGCATGGACGGCATGTCCATACGTATCGTCCAGAGGGTCCTGGCCGTACACTGCCGTGGTCGCGGCGAGCCCTACAAGAAAGAGTAACAATGTGGTAAATCGAAGTTGCATGAGTTCAATTCCAAAAAGTCAGGGACCGATACACTTGCCTCCCATGGTAGTTCCCCCCGAATCGAGTGCAAACGCGTTCAGCCGCAAAATTGGCGGAACCCACCCGGCTGGATTTTTCGGGATTTTCGGAGGCAATTTCCCAGGATTAGGGACGAGCGGTCGAACTAGGGACATGCCAAGGTTGCCGTGACTCACGGCCGAAAGGAACACCGATGGTCGGGAATTCTCGGATAATCCAAGGAATTCAGACGTTTTCAGCCCAGTGCTGGAACGCCTTCTCGCTGATCATTCTGCTTGCGGTGGCGGCGACCATCCCCATTTTGCAACTGGCCAGTTTGGGCTACATGCTGGAGTCTGCCGGTCGACTCGCCCGCGGGATGCCTGTCAGACGTTGCTTTCCTGGTGCGGCGATCGCTGGCGCGATGGTTTCCGCGGCTCTATGGATCGGACTGACTTGGTTGCCAGTCTGGCTTGTGACGGACCTGGCATACTCCGCCGAGTTGATCGAACCCGGTTCGCTCCGAGCAGAGAGGTTTCGGCTAGGGGCTCGCATTTTGGCGGGTGTGTGGGTGATGTGGTCTGCATGGGCCCTCTTTCGGGGGGGGCGGTGGTGGCACTTCCTGTGGCCTGCGCCTATTCGTTTCGCAAAATCCATTTTTCGATCGGAGAACTGGCGAAACGTCGAGGATCGGTTGTGGAACGGACTCGTTTCGCTCCAGATCCCTCGGCTCATAAAACTTGGACTATTCGGCACGCTGGCGTCGCTGGTTTGGCTCTTTCTTCCCGCTCTGCTGATGATTGTCGCTTTAACCAGTCCGGAAAGTGGCCCGCTAGGGCTCATCGGATTCCTTGGGGCGTTGGGGATGGGATGGGTTCTTTTGTACTTGCCGTTTTTACCGATCCAAATGGCTCGTGACCATCGATTCCTTTCCGCATTTGATCGCAGAGGGATTCGCGGTGCGTTCCGTCGCGCGCCGTTCGCATTCTTGATTGCGGTCGTTGGCCTGGTCGCTTTGTCGCTCCCATTGTATCTGTTTCGTATCGAGGCAATCCCCCCTGAGCTATGGTGGATTCTCTCGCTGTTCTTCGTGGCGCTGATTTTCCCCACCAAGCTCTTGGCCGGATGGGCTCTGCGGCGCAGTCTGGCTCGGGAGAAGGATTGTCATTGGCTTCTGCGTTGGACGGCTTGGACGCCGCTTGTGGTTTCGCTGAGCCTCTACGTCGGCGTCTTGTACTTAGCGAAATTCGCTTTGTGGGAAGGCGCAGCAAGCATCCTACTGCAGCACGCTTTTCTGCCTCCAGTCCCCTTCTACCTGCGTTAAATGAGACTGAACAACCTCGACACAATCCGGAACAGAAAAGCAAAACTTCTGGTGTCGAAAGGGACGATATGGTACGATCCGAAGTGACCGTGCAGGCAACGATGAGGAAGAAATTTCTAAACAAATCGATGCGCCGAAGTTAGCGACCGGAAAAGTCGCACCGTTGTTCGACGCATCCTTTCGAAAAGGGTACATCATGGCTTCATCCCGGCGACGATTCCTTGCTCAAGCCTTTATCGGTAGTGGCTTGAGTGCAGCACTCTCAAGAATGTCGATCGCTAGATCCTGGTGGGGCGACGAGTTGATCGCAACCCCGCCCCAAGGGAAAGGACCGTTCTATCCAGTTCCTGGAATCGAGAAGCAGAAATACTACGACGCGGACTTGACCCGTTTGGATAGCACTTCGCCGGTCGCCGATGGGGAACAAATCCTGGTTCGCGGGTCGGTCGTCGGACTCGATGATCGACCGCTGAAGGATGTCATCGTCGAGGTCTGGCAAGCGTGCGCCAGCGGTCGCTACAACCACCCCAAGGAAGGCAGCGATCGTCCGGCTGATCCAAATTTTCAATACTGGGCACGGCTGGTCACCTCAGACGACGGATTGTTTTCCTTTCGATCCATCCTGCCCGGAAAGTATCCGGAACGCGCTCCTCACATTCACTATCGGGTTATCGCTCCCAATCGCCCTGAGTTGGCCACTCAGATGTATTTTGAGAAACATCGGGAATACAATCGCCGCGATGAACTCTACATGGAACTAACCCCAGAGCAACGCAAGGCGTTGACCGTCACCATGGACGCTCGATCGCTCGACCCGTCGAAGCCCAACTCGGAATCCCTTCCGACTGGCGACTTCAAGATCGTCCTAGGGCCACTCACGGACAGCAAATCCACGCGTCCGATGTGATCCGGCGAACGACACCGCTGACGATGAGCGTCAGCGATAACGACACCGCTGACGACGAGCGTCAGCGGCAGTGCGAATCGTCAAGCGATCAAGCGAATTCTGTGCCGATATCCGCGAAGGCGGCTTCTCGAACTTTCGCAGAACTCAACTTCGTTGATTTCAGCGGGGCAACGAGGGTTTTCACTTCTCCGTTCATTGTCGGCGCTCCATGCAGCACGCCGTTCGCTTCCGGTACCGGAGACGGAGCGGTTGCCAATGGGGCAACCAAATCCTGAGACGCCTGCGAGAAGAGTTGATCGCGCTGAACGAGCGACGTAGCTTCTCCTCGCGGCTTCTGCACGTTCGCCGCATTCCAGGCACCTGCCGTAACCTCGTTTAGCGAAGTGACAACAGTGGAATTCCCAAGGACCTCGATATCACCAACCAGCCGCCCTTGGGGGCTTATTGCAAGTCCCTGGGGATTGCTGTTCGCAGTCGCCAGTGGAAAGGAGCTCGTCAACGTTGGTGCCGTCAGAAATCTTGCGTTGGCGTATCGATAGACTTGCTTGGTTCCGTTGTCAGCAATCCACAAGTCTTGCGAACCTTGCGAAAAATCTAAGGTGATGCCTGTTGGTGAACTGTTGGCGCTGTTGATCGCCCAGGATTTGAGGAGTGTACCCCCAACGGAATACTGAAAGACTCGATCGGAAGCCGTGTCGTTGACGACCCAAATGGACGACCCATCGGTCACCAGATCTTTCGGATTTCGATTTGCGCCGTTGAGCAGGAAATTGCTGCTCGCATTTTGTGCTCCGGTGAATCGCGTCGCCGCATTGGGATAGTAGTAGACTCGGTCACTTCCGTTATCGACAATCCAAATGTGCGTTCCATTGGTTCCGATTCCCTCAACGACCGCATTGGATGGCATGCTACCCGCAACCCAGGAGCCAAGCAGGATGCCGGCATTGTTGTAGACGTAGACGGTTCGGTTGTTGTCCACGACCCATACGCGATCTCCAGCAGGGTTGGTCGCCATGCCTCTTGGAGTTGTATTGGCGCTGGTCAATGCATAATTCAGGGTGGGTCTACCACCCGCGTCATACCCGAACGATCGATCGGAAACGCCATCATCCACAAGCCAAAATCGGGAGGGTGCCGCTTCGTTATCGATATTTGTGAGAAGGATATCTGGAGGATTGATGACCCTGTATAGGACGTCCGTCGAGCTTGCGGTCGAGATGATCACCGTGTAATTGATGTTTCCGTCGGAAATGGTGTCGTCGACCCCAGTCACGGTTACCGTTCGTTCAACATTCCAATTGCTTGGAGTGAAAACGAGCGATGTCGGGCTCACCGTCCCTTCGGTGGTGTCGCTGGAACTGATCGGAATCGTGACGTTTGCGGTTGGCTCGGAATTCAAGCGGACGGTGAAGGTCACCGTGCCCCTCGATTCTGTCGTCATCGTTCCGGACGGAGCCGATACGGTAATCCCTGCGGTGTCGTCATCGATGTTGGTCAAATTCACATCGTTGGGATCTAAGCCGTTGTAGAGAGGATCTGCCGAAGTTGCGGGGCTCAAAATAATTCTGTAGTTGATATCTCCATCGTCCACGTTGTCATTCACTCCGGCAACCGTGATCGTCTGAGGGAGACTCCAATTTGCAGGGGTAAAGATGAGTGACGCCACGCTGACCGTTCCTTCGGTCGTATCATTGGATTGGACAGCGATCGTCACGTTTGCCGTTGGTGCGGAAACGAGACGAACGGTAAAGCTCGCAGAGGCTCCAGATTCCGTGGTTGTCGTACTCGACGGCGTAGATACGGTAATGCCCGCCGTGTCGTCATCCAGGTTGATTAAGTTGATATCGCTCGGGTTCAGGCCATGGTAGGTGATATCCCCGGATGTAGCCGCTCCAAGGATGATGGTGTAGCTTATATTTCCATCGATCAAGGTGTCATTGACTCCGGTAACGGTGACCGTCTGTGCGGCGTTCCAGTTCGCAGGAGTGAAGACGAGCGATCCCGTGCTAAGCGTGCCTTCCGTGATATCGCTCGAACTGACGGGGATGGTTACGTTCGCTGTCGGCTCGGAAGTCAGGCGGACCGTGAAGGTCACCGTCCCTCCAGCTTCGGTAGTCGTCGTTCCCGAAGGCGCAGAAACGATAATCCCACCAGTGTCATCGTCCAGATTGACGAAATTCAGGTCGCTGGGATTGATGCCTTGGTAGTTGGTGTCCGCCGAGGTGGCGGCGCCCAGAAGGATGCTGTAGCTGATATCCCCGTCGTCTATGTTATCGTCGACTCCGGTGACAGTAATCGTCTGAGGAGTGTTCCAGTTCGCGGGGGTGAAGACAATCGACGATGTGCTAGGTGTACCTTCGGTGCCGTCGCTTGAGCTGACGGGGATGGCGACATTTGCTGTCGGTTCCGCATTAAGGCGAAGGGTGAACGTCGCGGTTCCCCCGGCTTCTGTCGTCGTTGTGCCCGAGGGTGTGGAAACAGTGATTCCAGACATATCATCGTCTTGGTTGATCAAGCTTACGTCGCTCGGATCCATTCCGCGGTAGGTGCTGTCTGCCGACGTCACCAACCCCAAGATGATCCTGTAGTTGATGTCACCGTCATCGAGAAAATCGTCGACTCCCGTGACGGTAATCGTCACGCCACCAGTCCAGTTCGTTGGCGTAAATATCAGCGACGTCAGGCCGACCACCCCTTCGGTGGTGTCGTCTGAATTCAATGGGATGGTCACATTCGCGGTCGGCTCAGAATTTAGGCGGACGGTGAAAGTCACTGTTCCCCCTGCTTCGGTCGTTGTGATATCTGAAGGTGCGGAGACGGTAATCCCGGCGCTGTCATCGTCGATGTTGGTCAAGTTCACGTCGCTCGGGTTCAAGCCGTTGTAGCGGCTGTCCGTCGATGTTGCCCCGCCGAGGACCGCGCTGTAGCTGATGTCGCCATCATCGATGTTGTCATTGACTCCGGTCACGGTCACCGTCTGTGCGGTGTTCCAGTTGGCGGGCGTGAAGACGAGCGATGCGGTGCTGACGGTCCCTTCGGTGGTGTCATTCGAACTGACCGGAATGGTCACGTTGGCAGTCGGCTCCGAATTCAAACGGACAGTGAATGTCACCGTTCCTCCGGCTTCCGTAGTTGTTGTTCCCGAAGGTGCGGAGACGGTAATCCCGGCGGTGTCATCGTCGGTGTTGGTCAAGTTCACGTCGCTCGGGTTTAGGCCACTGAAGTTACTGTCCGTCGATGTTGCTGCGCCGAGAATGATGATGTAGCTGATGTCGCCATCTTCGACGTTGTCGTTGACTCCGGTCACGGTCACCGTCTGTGCGGTGTTCCAGTTGGCAGGCGTGAAGACGAGCGATGCGGTGCTGACGGTCCCTTCGGTGGTGTCATTCGAACCGACCGGAATGGTCACGTTGGCAGTCGGCTCCGAATTCAAACGGACAGTGAATGTCACCGTTCCTCCGGCTTCCGTAGTCGTTGTTCCCGAAGGTGCGGAGACGGTAATCCCGGCGGTGTCATCGTCGGTGTTGGTCAAGTTCACGTCGCTCGGATTCATGCCGTTGTAATCGAAGTCCGTCGATGTTGCCGCGCCAAGGACGACGCTGTAGTTGATATCGCCATCGTCGACGTTGTCATTGACCCCGGTCACCGTCACCGTCTGAGCGATATTCCAATTGGCAGGTGTGAAGACGAGCGACGCGGTACTGACCGTCCCCTCGGTGGTGTCGTTGGAACTGACGGGAATGGTAACGTTTGCTATCGGAGCTACTCCAAGAACCACCGTGAAGGTGATCGCTCCTCCCGCTTCGGTTGTTGTTGCAGAAGGGCTCGGGGAGGAGACAACCGCCGATCCTTTCGCGCGAACTGCTTCATAGACGTTGAGCCGACCACCTGTGACGGTTTTCCCTGCGAGCGATGCCGTGGGAGTCGCGCTGTTGAGAATGGCTTGGCGGATCGACAAGGCGCTTGTTCCGACCGGCTTGGTCGAAGCGTAGAGAGCTATTGCCCCAGACACATGGGGCGTTGCCATGGACGTGCCGTTGTAGGAGGCGTACGTGTTCGAAGGGACGGTCGACCAGATTCCCGACCCGGGCGCGCCAATATCCACGGTTGTGGCACCAAAGCAGGAAAAGCCTGAGAGGCCGCCCGTGTTTGTGATCGAGGCGACCGAAATCACGGCATCGTAGGTTGCCGCCGGCTGGGTTGATGTCCCTACGGACGTGTTGTAATTGGCCGGGTAGAAGGGAGTGGCGTCGTTGTTGGCGGCGGCGTTTCCGGCAGCTGCCACGAACAAAATATTTCGATTCGCGCTTCGAATGATTGCGTCGTGCAACGATTGAGAATATCCACCCCCACCCCAGGAATTGCTCGTCGCAACGATATTCAGGCCGTGGCGATTTTTTAAATCCGTCAAGTAGTCCAGCGACTTGACCGCATTGGCAGTCGTCCCCCCACCCGCACCCAAAAATTTGACAGAGATCATCGTGACATTCCAGGCGACCCCAGCGACGCCTATGCCGTTTCCTCCTTTGCCTCCGATGGTCCCCGCAACGTGCGTTCCGTGGTCGTCGCTCGTGCCATCGTACACGCTATTGTCGTTGGTGAAGAAATCCCAGCCTCGCGTGTCATCGATATAACCATTTCCGTCATTATCGAGACCATCTCCAGCGATCTCGAAGGGATTGAGCCACATGTTGTTGATCAAATCCGGATGATTGAATTGGATACCTTCGTCAATGACTCCGATGACCACATTGGAATTCCCGACGATATCATTGTTCCAAGCTTTCTCTGCTTGGGTACCAAACTGATTGGTGGTCCCGGCCGGTCCGATCGCCGTCGGAAGGTCGTTGCTGTACATGCCCCACAGACTGCCGTTGGTGTAATAGGTGTCGTTGCTGACAGCGGTGGTTCGATAGATGAAGTTTGGTTCTACATAGAGGACATTGGGATACTTTTTGATTTCCTCCATCGCGGCTTTCATGTCGACGCCAGCTCCGAGGTTGACACGTTCCAGGACTCCCATGCCGTTGGCCTGCATGGTCTTGGTGTGGATCGTCTCCACCACACTCATCTCAATCGGCATAGGGAAGGGTTTGCTCGGAGAAGTTGCGGCCGGTAACGCATACTGGATCAAGAGCTCGTTCGGGACATATTCGTAGTTTTCAAAAGTCGGCATGCTCGTCACATTACCCGCCAACAATTTCCTCCCCTCCAAGAGTTCGATTTGAAGAGACTTACGAAAACGTCTTGACGTAGAACTTCGATTTCGATTCATGATTCCGACTTCTGAAAAGAATGGTTCTTGGCTCAAAAATGCATATCGCAAGCGGGAGGAATCGACCGAGAGGGAGGTTACCCCTCTTCCGCCTGTGCGACACTTAGTATAGCGAAATGTCATCTTGAAAACCGGTGGTTTTGCAAGAATTCAACCACTTCCGGGTTGTCCGCTCGTCCGTTTTGGAACTCGGATTTTCGAGGTGGGCCCCTCCGAAGCGAATGCGAAGGAGGGCGGGTGAATCACCGCTGAGAACCGTGACTAAGCCCCTCGGCCCTCCTCGGTCAGGGATGTACCCGAGGGAGCGGACAGTAAAAATCCTGTCCCGAGAAAGGATCTGGCTAGGGAAGCCCGAGTCCCAAGTCGGCAAATACCTGATCCCGGAGTACGTTCGCGGTCGGCTTGGTGATTCTCGTTTGCGAAGTCTCCCTCCTCGGTCCTTCCGTCGAAGCGGAAACGAAATCGGCGCGGTACGCTAACTCCTGTCCGACATGCCACGGCCTCGATGCGATTACCGAAAACCGTTCCGAAGAGCCTTTCGACGGTGACCAAGATCGTTGAAGGAACTCGCTGCCGCTGGTTTCGGAACTCTTCGCTCTCCATTCCATGGCGATCGGAAAAATCGATTCCTCCACTTGACCGATCAACGGCTCCGTCGGTCCATCGACAAAAACCTCGAAGTGTCCCATCGCATCAAATGCAGGTGGGTCAGCAATCCCTTGCGGGTTGGTGTTGCCCGCCGCTAGCGCAAAGAAACTGGTCAATGTCGGGGCGGTGAGCGTTCGAGCATTCGCATATCGGTACACCCGATCGGTTCCACTATCGACGATCCAGATGTCTTGCGAGCCGTTGGACGGATCGAGAGTGATTCCTGTCGGGCGTGTGTTGGCGGTGTTGATAGCCCAGGAATTCTGCAAAACTCCGGATCGATTGTAACGGAATACGCGATCGCTGGCGGCATCATTCACCACCCATAGAAAAGTACCATCGGTCACAAGATCTTTGGGATTGAGATTGGAGCTATTGAGCGCGAAGTTGCTCGTGGCATTCTGGGTCCCCGAGACGCGGGATGCTGCACCCGCATAGTAGTAGACGCGATCTCCGCGGTTATCTACGATCCATACATTGGTGCCGTCGGTCGTGATGCCTTCGACGAGGGCGTTGGTCGGCAAACTACCGGCGACCCACGAACCCAGCAATCCGCCGCTATTGTTGTAGACGTAGACCGTACGATTGTTGTCCACAACCCAGACGCGATCTCCTGCAACGTTGGTTGCGACGCCCCTCGGGGTTGTGTTGGCCGAACCCAGCAGATAGTTTTCGACGGCTCCTCCTGCCGCATCGTACTCGAAGGTTCGATTGGTCGTAGCATCATCGACGACGTAAAATTTGGTTGGTGGAGGAAGATCGTTATCGTTATTGGTGAAGGAAAAATCCGCAGGGTTCAAACCGTTGTAGGTGCTGTCGGTGGAAATGGCCGCGGCGAGGATCACTGAATAAACGATATTCCCGTCGACGAGCGTATCATCCACCCCGGTGACAGTTACCGATTGCGCAACGCTCCAATTGCCTGCGGTAAAGACCAGCGACGCAGCGCTGACCGTCCCTTCGGTCGTATCGCTCGAACTGATCCCGATCGTCACATTGGCTGTGGGCTCGGAGTTGAGGCGAATCGTAAATGTCACGCTTCCGCCCGCTTCCGTGGTTGTCGTGCCCGAAGGGGCGGACACGGTGATACCAGCGGTGTCGTTGTCCGTGTTGGTCAAACTGACGTCGCTCGGATTGAGACCGTTGTAATTGGTGTCGCTCGAAGTTGCCGCACCTAGGAGGACGATGTAGCCAACATTGCCGTCATCGATGGAATCGTCGACGCCTGTAACTGTCACTGTCTGAGGGGTGTTCCAGTTGGTGGGTGTGAAGACGATCGATGCGGTACTGATCGTTCCCTCTGTGGTATCGCTCGAAGTCAATGGGATCGTTACGTTAGCCGTCGGGGCAGATCCCAAAGTGACGGAAAAGGAAACCGCTCCACCTGCTTCGGTGGTTGTTGCTGCAGGGGTCGGTGCGGAAACATTGATCGCGTATTGGGAACGGACTGCTTCGTAGACATTCAGACGTCCTCCCGTGACCGTTTTTCCTGCGAGCGATGCGGTGGGCGTCGCGCTCTGCAGGATCGCTTGTTTGATAGAAGCAGCACTGGTGCCGACCGGCTTGGTCGATGCATACAGGGCGACCGCACCTGTTACGTGAGGCGTCGCCATCGAGGTGCCGTTGTACGAAGCGTAGGTGTTCGAAGGAACGGTCGACCATACGCCCGAGCCAGGGGCTCCGATATCGACAGTCGTTGTACCAAAGTTCGAGAAACCCGAGATCGCACCGGTACTGGTGATCGATGCGACCGCGATGACGGAATCGTAGCTGGCTGCTGCTTGGGTGGAAGTCCCGACCGTGGTGTTGTAATTGGACGGGTAGTTGGCGACGGTATCGTTGGAATCGCCAATTCCATCGCTGCCGCCATTGCCAGCAGCCGCGACGAAGAGGATGTTCTTGTTGGCGCTGCGGATTATCGCGTCGTGGAGGGCTTGAGAATATCCCCCGCCACCCCACGAGTTGCTGGTCGCGACGATATTCAGCCCATGCCGATTCTTCAGGTCGGTGACATAGTCCAACGCCTTGACCGCGTTGGCGGTAGAGCCACCGGTGGCACCTAAGAACTTAAGAGAGATCATCGTGACGTCCCAGTTCACGCCAACAACCCCTGTGCCATTGCCGCCCGTGGCGCCGATGGTGCCAGCGACGTGGGTCCCGTGGTCGTCGGATGTGCCATCGTAGACGCTGTTGTCATTCGCAACGAAATCCCAGCCTCGAATATCATCGACATACCCGTTGCCGTCGTTGTCGATTCCATCCCCCGCGACTTCGAAAGGATTGACCCACATGTTGTCCACGAGGTCCGGATGGGTCGCTTGGATCCCTTCATCGACAACTCCGATGATGACATTGGAACTACCGGTGATATTGTCATTCCAAGCCTTCTCGGCTTGACTACCAAACTGGTTGGTGGTGCCCGACGGGCCTACGCCCGATGGGGAATCGTTGCTGTACATGCCCCACAGACTGCCATTGGTGTAATAGGTGTCATTGCTGATGACCGCAGGGCGATAGATGTAGTTCGGTTCGACGTAAAGGACATTGGGATTTCGTTTGATGGCCTCCATCGCAGATTGCATGCTGATTCCGGAGCCGAGCGTCACCCGTTCGAGAACACCCAACCCGTTGGATTGCATCGCCTTGGTATGGATCGTCTCGGACACTTCCGCGTCAATGCCGACGAAAGCTGGCCCCCGCTTCACGGTCATCGATTGGGTGGCATACTGAACCAAAAGCTCGTTCGGGATGTATTCCACCCCGGAATCCAGGAAAGAATTTCCAACATCCGCGGCGAGATATCTCCTCGCTTCCAGACGCTCAACACACAATCGGCCCTGCGTACGGTTTTTGCGAACTCGTTTCATATGCATCACCTGCCCAATCAAGAAAAGAAATGAGAGATAGACGGGATACTCCTTCAAACGCGACGCGACTTGGCGAGATCGTACCGCAGAGGAAATCGAGACTCTCGACGTCGTTGCCGCAACCCACGGCCCCGCGAAGCGAAATTTTACGAGAAAGATAACCTGCTCGCCACACGGGGAAGAAAAAAAGGTCGCTGTCGGCCGTAGGATCGCGACCGCCAATCCATGCCGGTCACTCGGATCGCTAGAATACGAGGACGGTTCCCTACCCACTTCGAGGACCTACTAGCCATGAATCGCGATACGGGAATCTCGCGATTACAAACCCATGTTGAATACGATTTGAAACGAACGACGGAGAACTTATGTTTGCAAATATCCAACGAAATAGGAAACTCGTTGCTGTTTTCTTGTTGATCAGTCTGATTGCACCGATACCCCAACCGACCGCCGATGCGTGCTCGCGCGCGACCTGGATCGGTCGAGACGGCTCGGTGATCACCGGCCGAACAATGGACTGGCCTTACGATTTCAATACCCACTTCTATGTCATCCCACGCGGCGAGAAGAACGAAGGGCTGCCCGGCGGTCACAGTTGGACGAGCAAGTACGGGGTCGTCGTCGCAGCCGGCGCTGCCAATCCCGGCGGTCCGATCAACGGCGTGTTCGACGGAATGAACGAAAAAGGACTCGGCGGCAACATGCTCTATCTCGCCGAAACCGATTTCGGACCGGAACCGTCGACCAACAGGCCAAAGATTTCGTGGACTGCATGGCTGCAGTATGTGCTGTCGAACTTCGGATCGGTCAGTGAAGCCGTCGATGCGATGAAGGGAGAACCTGTTTACCTCGTTCCCGTCGGTTTTGGTCCCGGAGGAGCCGGGCATCCGACGGTCCACCTGTCCCTGAGCGATCCCAGCGGCGACTCCGCGATCCTCGAATATCTAAACGGCAAGCTTGTGATCCATCACGGTCGCCAGTACCAAGTCATGACCAACAGCCCCACGTACGACCAGCAATTGACACTCAATAGCTACTGGTCACGACAAGACGGAAGTAAATTCCTCCCGGGTTCGCACGCCTCCGAAGATCGTTTCGTCCGCGCGTCGTACTATCTGTCAAAACTTCCGGATACCGACCAAGTTCGTCAACAGGTAGCAGGGGTCTTCAGCGTCATGCGAAACGTCTCCGTCCCTTGGGGTACGATCGATCCCAATCATCCCAATCTCGCTCCGACCTATTGGCGAACGGTGCTCGATCACACGCGCAAGGTCTACTACTTCGAGTCGGCCCTCAGCCCCTCCATCGTCGCCGTCGATCTCAAGCAAATCGATTTCGCTCCCGGAACCGGCGTCCGAAGTGTGGCCCTCGAAGGCGAATCTGGCTGGCAACTGCAAGGGAACATCAACAAGGAATTCAAGCCGGCAAAACCGATCTCGTATCTCGCACCCGGTAAGTGAATGTTAGCCACTATGTTTCGACGCTTTTTGCTTGCAACTCTGACTACTTGTGTTGGTTTTCTATCCACTCACGCCCAGGAAGCCGATTTGGTCTACACCGGAGGCGACATCCTCACCATGCGGGGCAATACCCCCGAGTACGTCGAACTCCTGGCGGTGAAGGATGGCAAGATCGCGTTCGCTGGATCGGGCAAGGAAGGGGCTTCGCGCATCGGGCCTCGAACGCGCAGGATCGACCTCGCTGGACGCACTCTTCTGCCTGGCTTCATCGACGCTCACAGCCATCTGCTGACCCATGCCGACTCCTACATGCAGGCAGCGCTTAGCCCTCCGCCGATCGGCAAGGTGGAGTCGATTGCGGGAATCCTTTCGGAACTTAAGGACCTTCGAAAGCGACTCAAGCTAGGGTCCGGTGAATGGCTGGTCGGTTCGGGATACGACCAAGACTTCCTCAACGAGCAGCGGCATCCGACGGCAGCGGATCTCGATCGGGAATTCCCGGAGAATCCTGTTGTGCTCATTCATGCATCGGGGCACATGCTGGTCGCCAACTCGGCTGCGTTCCGCATCGTAGGGATCGATAGCTCGACGCCAGACCCCGAGGGGGGCACGATCCTCCGCAAAACGGGTTCGCGCGAGCCCGAAGGTCTTGTGCAAGAAATGGGGATGGCCCCATTCACCGAGTTCGCAAATCCGCAGCGTGCACTCGAAGTCGACCTCGAACTGATTCGACGCGCCGTCGAACATTACGCCAGTTTCGGCATCACCACGGCCGCTGAGCACCTGGTCATGCCGCAAAAGATGCCAGTCATTCAGGCCGCTGCCGACAAAGGGTTGTTCACGATCGATGTGACCGCACCACCGGCGTTTTTGATCGCGCGCGAAGTCGTGGGCAATCCCGAATTTCCGTGGCGCCAGTACCGCAACGGGCTCAAGTTCGTCGGACTGAAGGTCGCGGTCGATGGTTCCCCGCAAGGCAAAACCGCGTATCTTTCACGTCCGTATCTCACCCCCGTCCCGGGTTGCGCTGTCGATTGCCGAGGCTTTTCGAACGTGACTCAAAAGGATCTCAACGCCCTGTTCCAATTGTGCTACCGCAACCGCGTTCAGATGTACGCGCATTGCAATGGGGACGCCGCCATCGACATGGTGGTGGAATCGCATCGGGCCGCGATGGCGGACATCGGAAAAACCGATTACGACCATCGCACGGTCATCGTCCATTCCCAAATCATGCGCCCCGAGCAACTGGATATCTATCGCCAGACGGGCCTCTATCCGACCTTCTTCACCAACCACGTCTTCTATTGGGGTGAAACCCACCGCGCGAATCTGGGCGAGGAGCGAGCGGGTTTTATCAGCCCGCTCAAAAGCGCGCGAGCCAAGGGAATTCGTTTCTCCAACCATACCGACAATACGGTTACGCCGATCGATCCGCTATTCCTGCTGTGGACCTCGGTGAATCGTGTCACGCGAAGCGGCCAACTCCTCGGTCCCGAGGAACGGGTCACTCCCTACGAAGGGTTGTTGGCGATCACCGCCGACGCTGCCTACGAATACTTTGAGGAATCGAGCAAGGGAACCCTCGAAGCGGGCAAACTCGCGGATCTCGTGATACTCGATGCCAACCCTCTCAAAGTCCGAGCCGAAGCGATTCGAGACATCCATGTTCTTGAGACGGTCAAGGCGGGCAAGTCCGTATACCAGCGGTCTGAGCGATAAACACTCGCCGTACTCGTACTCGATCGGAGCCGACGAGCACGAGTACGAAAATCAAGGGTGATTGAGATTGCAACGAACAGAGCCTTGTGGGATGTCCCTCGCTCACGCGTCGGGTTGCGAAAAACAAACAGGAATGGTCGACGCATCGATTCCAATAGGCAAAAAATCGCAACTTCAGAACTCACGCTTCGGTTTAGGATGAGTGCCCACATGCGCTATTTCAAGATACGATGGCTCGAACTGGTGCTGGGAATCGGATGCTTGCTGGTAGTTGTAAGCTCAACGGGTCGAGCGTGCCCCGCATGCCTCGGACCAGGCGTCCCGAAACTGACCCTCGTCCAGCGACTCGCGGATTGCGACCAGATCATTGTAGCCAAGGCTACACTTCAGCAACCCGAGTACGTGACGATCGAAACGGTCATTCGGGGAGAACTGCGGGCGGGATCGATTCTCGAGATACCTCGCGGGGAACTGCCGCCGCTGGGTTTTGAGGAATCCGATCGATTCCTGTTGGGGCGTCAGACGTTGGGACGGCGCTGGAAGCGGCTCGCTACGATCGATGTCGGTTGCGAGACATGGCTGCGACAGATGGCGGGTCTCAAACGGACGAGCGAACTGACAGAGCAGGATTGGATCGAGCGAGTGGGAATGTTCCTGCCCGATTTGGAGCATTCGAACGAGCTGATCCGTGACACCGCATTCGGTGAGATCGCTCGTGCACCGTTCGCGGCGATGCGCGCCAATCGCGATCGGATCGACCGAGAGCGATTGCTGGATGCGTGGCGATCCACCCATACGCCCGCGGAACGCCGACCGCTTTATGTGCTGTTGCTCGGTATCCGTGGCGGGGACGAGTTCGATGATTGTATCGACGAGCAACTGTCGCTGCTGCATCGCAATCACGAGACGCAAGGGTTGGCAGCGTGGTGGGTTGCCAAGCTCGAACGAACCGGGCCGGCGGGACTTGAGGAACTGCAGCAGCGTTACCTGGCCGACTCTCAGCGGTCCGAGGAGGAGCGGCTAGCGGTATGTCTCGCGCTGAGTGTCCAAGGAAGCGGAAACCGGGAGCGATTTCGTGAGCCCGTGGTTGCGATCTACCGAGAATTGATCGAGACGGGTACGGTCAACACGGTTATCGTAACGGATTTAACGTTGTGGTCTCGTCGGGAATTGGAACCATTGATGCGGCGAATGCTCGAGCGATCCGATCTTGCTAATCCTCTGCGCGAAGCGATCCACTCCTATTTGCTGGCGTCCTCCAAGTGATCGGAAAATGATGACAAGACAAAAACTCGCGATTGTTTTTGTGGCTTGGTTTCTCGCGTGTGTCTGGATCAACTCTACCGATGCCCAACAGCAACCCAATATCCTCTGGCTGACCAGCGAGGATCATGGTCCGGCCATGGGGTGCTACGGCGATGCGCTCGCCCGTACTCCCAACGTCGACGCTCTGGCAGCCAAGGGAATGCGTTTTCGAACGGTCTGGTCAGTCGCTCCGGTGTGTGCGCCCGCTCGGACCGCGATCATTACGGGGATCTATCCTTCGAGCAGCGGTGGATTGCACATGCGGTCCATGGTCTCGCTGCCCGCGCACGTGAGAGCGTTCCCGCAATTCTTGCAGGATGCCGGCTACTACTGCACCAACCACAGCAAAACCGATTACAACGTTCGATTCCCATCACCCGTCTGGAACGAGTCTTCGAACAAAGCCCATTGGCGAAAGCGCAAAGCAGGTCAGCCCTTCTTTGCGGTATTCAATTCCACCAAGAGCCATGAAAGCCAGATTCGGGCTCGCCCCCACACTCTCGCGACCGACCCGGCCCAGGTGCGGGTGCCGAGTTATCACCCCGATACCCCCGAAGTTCGGCAGGACTGGGCGCAGTACTACGATGGGGTCAGCCAAGCCGATGCCGATGCGGGCTCACGTTTGGAAGAACTAAAAAACGCGGGACTGGCCGAAGAGACGATCATCTTCTATTTCGCGGACCATGGGAGCGGCATGCCACGCAGCAAACGTTGGCCGAGCGATTCCGGATTGCATGTGCCGATGGTGGTGTACTTCCCGCCCAAGTGGCAGCATCTTGCACCAAAAGAGTATGCCGCTGGAGGTGCGTCCGATCGTCTGATCAGTTTTGTCGATCTGGCACCGACCATGCTGAGTCTGGCCGGAATCCAACCGCCAGCATGGATGCAGGGGCATGCCTTTGCAGGACCTTTCCAGGCACCACCTGAGCCTTTCTTGTTCGGCGAACGTGGACGAATGGATGAACGGATGGATCTGGTCCGCAGCATCACCGATGGTCGCTACGTCTACGTTCGAAACTTTTTTCCCCATGTGTCCCAGGCCCAGCATGTCGCGTACCAATTCGAAACACCCACCACGCGTGTCTGGAACCAACTTTACCAGCAAGGGAAAACGAATGGGGCACAATCGTTATTCTGGCAGGTCCCCAAGTCGGTGGAGGAGTTGTACGATCTCGAAACGGATCCTGACGAGGTCATGAACCTCGCAGATTCGCAAGACCACCGCGAGATACGCAATCGATTGAGTGAAGCGTTGCGCGCGCACATTTTGAGCATCCGAGATGCATGTTTCTTTCCTGAGCGAGAGATGATTGGACGTTCGGTCGGGAGTTCCCCTTACGAGTTGGCTCGCGACGATTCGGTCTACCCGCTGCAGCAGATTCTAAAGGCTGCGGAATTCAGTTCAGATTACCGCGATCCCGCCGATTCGCGGCTGGCCGATCGGCTCGCAGATCCCAATAGTGTGATTCGCTATTGGGGGACACTCGGGCTTCTGATTCGAGGGGAGGCGAGCGTATCGCAGCACGAAGAACTCTTGATCAGTTCTCTTGACGATCCGTCGTTGGATGTGCGAATCGTCGCCGCACAGGCCTTGGGGAGTTTCGGATCCGAAAACGCTCGGGGGCGAGCGCTACCAGTACTCGCATCGCTTGCGGATCCGCAAGCGCAGGGGGTGATGACTTCGATAGCCTCACTCGCGGCGATCGAAGCGCTCGGAGATCGAGCGGTTGAACTGAGGTCGATGATCGAGGCTCTGAAGTCAGAGGGTCCGTCACCCGACGAGCGGTACAACAGCTATGTGCCGAGATTGATAGCAAATATCACCGGGATACCCCATGCGAAGGAATAGTTGCTAGCCGAGATGCGCAAGCATCCGGGTGGAACTGCCGTGAACCTCGCGATGTATGCCACACTTCCCAACCGAAGGCTTGCGCCCTGCGGCTTTTATCTCGAGCGAGGAAAATACGTGGGTGGCACCGATTGTTTGAGTTCTTCAAATCTCCGTTGGCGCCTCGACCATCCCCGACTAAGATCGAATGATTCGACCGCCGAACTATTCGTTTCCCGTATTTTCCTTTTGAGAGAACCATGCAGACCCTCGACGCCCGAGCGGTGGATTTCGGAGAGATCGTCCGAGATATTCTCAAACAGTTCCACCATCTGCACGACGCCGCTGCGGGCGGACGGGGGAATCTGGGGCTGCAGGACATGAAAGTCCTCGAGTGCCTCGGAGAGCGAGGACCGCAGATGATGCGGGCCCTCGCAGAGCATCTGGGTCTCGCCGTCAATTCCATGACCTCCGTGATCGATCACATGGAGCAGCGGGCCCTGGTCTTCCGCACCCGATCTGACAAAGACCGGCGGGTGGTCAACGTCGATCTGACCGAGAGCGGACGGGCCATCTACGAGTCACTGCTTCAAGGCCGCATGCAGTTCCATCGGGCACTCCTTTCGGCACTGACCGAAGACGAACAAGAAATCCTGCTCGTGCTGTTTCGAAAGATTGCACGCGAAGGCTGGAAACAAGTCCATTCCCTTTCCGACCACGAGGTCGCTTGAACCATCCATGACACGCATCGCACCTGAGAAACCTCTGCCACACGTTTTACCCCATGAGTATCCATCGACCATTCCCGATTACTCGGGCGCTGCTGATGCGGGCAGCGAACTCCCATCCCAAGCCAACCCATCGACTGCAAAATCCATTTGGCGATCGGTGTTAGGTTGGAGTGGATTGGTGGCGGCGAGTTTTGCAGCCGGTTGGTATTTCGGAGGTGCGAGGGAGAGCCGACATCATCAGATCTCGCTGACGGAGGGTGCTGCAACATCGCAGGAATCGTCCACGGCGGTCCCTGTTACGGTCGCACCGATCTCGGAAAGGACGGTTGCGCGCACGGTGAGCGCTGTCGGTAGTTTGCACGCTTTCGAGGACGTCGCGGTCAGCTCCAAGGTCGAGGGTCGGGTCCAACGCATTTTGGCGGACCTTTCGACACGGTTGAAACCCGGTGATGTTTTGCTCGAATTGGATGCGACCGATGCGCGATTGGCGGTCCGGCAAGCCGAACGAAGCTTGCAAGCCGAGCTCGCAAAGTGGGGATTCCAAGGGGTCCCCGACGAAACAATTGACCTATCGCAGTTGCCGAGTGTTCGGTCGGCGAAGGCCAAGTTCGATCTCTCCACAGCGAGGTTCGAGCGCATGCAACGTCTGAAAAGCACTGGATCGGTCAGCGATGATGACTTTGACCAGGCGCGAACCGATCTCGGTGTTTTAGAAAACGAATGGCACAAGGAACAGTTGCTCGCTCAATCCTCTGCGGCGGTTGCTCGCCTGAGAGCGGCCGATTTGGCGATCGCCGAGCAGCGACTGGCCGATTGCCAGGTGCGAGTTCCGGTCCCATCATTGACCGACCCCGAGGTTGAATCGGAGTACATCGTATCCGAGCGATTGGTATCCGAAGGGAGTTTGCTACGGCCTGGCACGGAGGTGTTTCGATTGGTCTTTGGCAGGACGCTCAAGCTGCGGCTGTCGGTCCCTGAAATGCATGCCGCCTCAGTGCAGCCTGGCCAGCGCGTCGATGTGTATCCCAGTTCGATGGACAAACCGCTTCCCGGGACAGTTGCCAAGGTCGCTCCGTCGGTGGATCGCGCAACTCGCACCTTCATGGTCGAGGTTTATGTCTCCAATGCCCTCGGTAGCTTGAAGCCAGGCGGGTTTGCCAAGGCCAGCATCCGCATCGCGGAATCGGAGCGAGCGGTTACGGTACCAACATCGAGCGTGTACTCTCTCGCAGGAGTGCAGAAGGTCTTTGTTCTCGACGATGGAGTCGTCAAAGAGCATCAAGTGGTGCTCGGCGAGCAGACCAAGGACTGGGTTGAAATCACCCAGCCATCGCTGCCCGTCGGCGCGTTGGTAGCCACCAGCGGCCAGCGATTGTTATCCGATGGCATATCGGTCAAGGTTCGGGTTGCCGAGGACCATCGAGATGAAGAACCTTCTCCGAAACCGACATCGGAGGATCCATCGTGAGCATTTCGGAGATTTGCATTCGCCGTCCGGTTTTCACATGGGTGATCGTCGTCATTCCGGTGGTGCTGGGGATCGTTTCGTATTTTGAGTTGGGGGTCGACTTGTTCCCCAAAGTCGACTTTCCCATCATCTCGATCTCTGCCGTGTTCCCGGGTGCCAGCGCGGAGGAGATGGAAAGTTCGGTCACCAAGCCGCTCGAGGAAGTGCTCAACACCATCTCTGGCATCGATGAGATGCGCTCGACCACGCGCGAGGGGACGGCGACCGTAGTTATTCGTTTCGCTCTGGAAAAGGACGGCAACGTTGGGGCGCAGGAAGCCCGGGACAAAATCTCATCCATCATGCGGCAGTTGCCGGACGGGATCGAGACCCCCTTGGTCAACAAATTCGATTTCGATGCAGCTCCGATCATGACGCTCGGCGTTTCTGGAAACCGCGATATCCGAGAAGTGACCGAAATCGCCAAGCACCAGATCCAAGAGATGCTGCAGACGCTACCGGGCGTGGGTAGCGTATTCCTGAGTGGCGGCCAAAGCCGCGCAATCAATGTCAAAGTCGATACCGATCGGCTCCGCGCGTACGACATCTCGGTCGAAGAGGTGCGGCAATCATTGATCAAACAAAATCTCGAGGTGCCTGGCGGGATCGTCGACCAGGGCTCCAAAGAATGGATCCTGCGAACGCTCGGTCGGGTCCCCACCTCCGATCAATTCAACGAAATTATCGTCGCCAATCGCAAGGGCTACCCGATCCGCATCCGCGATATCGGTGTCGCGACCGATTCGATCGAAGAGCCTCGCGGACTGAGCCGCTTGGACGGCAAAAACGCGGTCAGTTTGTTTGTGCAGAAGCAGTCAGGCACCAACACCGTCGCCATCTCGGACGCCGTTCAGGAACGGATCGAACGCATCCGAAAAAGTCTGCCGAGCGACATCCGATTGGAAATCACGCAGGACCAATCGCGATTCATCCGCAAATCGATGGAGGAAGTGAAATTTCACCTCCTCTTAGCCGCGGTATTGGTCGGCGTGACAATCCTGCTGTTCATTCGCGATTGGCGTACAACGCTGATCGCTACGCTCGCGATCCCGACATCGATTGTGCCGACCTTTTTGTTCATGGAGATCATGGGATTCACCCTCAACAACATCACGATGTTGGGATTGATTCTCGCGATCGGTATCGTCATCGATGACGCAGTGGTGGTTCACGAAAATATTTTTCGGCACATGGAAGAGAACGGCTTGGATGCGATGCAGGCCTCGATCATCGGAACGCGAGAAATCGCTTTGGCCGTTCTAGCAACGAGTTTATCCCTGGTCGTCATCTTTGTTCCGGTTGCTTTTATGGGAGGATTGGTAGGGCGATTCTTCAGCAGCTTTGGCTTGACCGTCGCCTTTGCGATCCTGATGAGTTTGTTCGTGTCCTTTACCCTGACTCCGATGCTCTGTTCGCGATTCCTGAAATTGGAGTCACACGGTCCAGGTGCGAAGACTTCGAAGTCGGGATGGGGATATCGGTTGATGGAGTCGATCTACGACAGGGTGTTGCAATGGTCGATGCGGCACCGTTGGGCCACGGTCTTGTTGAGCTGCTTGGTCGTTTTGTCGACGATCCCCATCGCGATGAATCTCGGGGTTAATATGATTCCTCGCGACGACCAAAGTGAGATGCAGGTCAGCTTCATCGCCCCCGAAGGCTTTACGCTCGAGCGGACCGACAGCATCGTTCGTGAGATCGAGTCCCGTCTGGTGCAGTTGCCGGGGGTCGTCCATCGATACACATCGGTTGGCCGCAGCGGCAATGCCAAAGGTCAGGGCGACGTCACGCGAGGCTCGATATATCTGCGGCTGGTGGAGATCGACGAGCGTCGCTTCAGTCAATTCGAACTGATGGATCGGGTGCGACAGATCCTGGTCGACTATCCGGATTTGCGAACCGCGGTCTCGGACGTTTCCTCGCTGGGGGGCGGACCCAACGGCGACAACCGGATCTTTCAGATCAGCCTTCAGGGGCCGGATATCGCAAGGTTGGCTGAGTACGCTGATACCCTCCGTGGCAAATTGGGGCAGCTGCGAGGCTTGGTCGATATCGATTCCACCCTCTCCATGCGAAAACCGGAACTGCAAGTGGTGATCGATCGGGAACGCGCGATGGACCTGGGGATTCCAGTTCAAACGATCGCCAGTACGCTGAATGTTCTGGTCGGTGGCCAAATCGTATCCACCTTCAAAGAAGGAACCGAGCCGTTCGACGTATGGTTGCGAGCGGACAAAAAGTATCGGAGCGATTCGAAGGATCTGCTGGCATTGACCATACCCTCGCTGACGGCTGGGCCGGTCGAACTTGGAAGCTTGGCGCGACTCGAGGAGAAACAGGGCCCGAGCCAGATCGATCGACTCAACCGACAGCGGACGGTGACGTTGATGGCGCATCCCGATCAGGTTTCGCTCAACGATGCCGTCCAGTACGCGCGGCGCAGCGTCGCGGAGATGGATATGCCTCCGGATTATGGTATCGTTTTTGGTGGGCAGGCTGACATGCTTTCCGATACCGCTTATTACTTTGCGGTCGCGCTCGGGTTGAGTCTGACCTTCATGTACTTGATCCTGGCAGCTCAATTCGAGAGTTGGCTCAATCCAGTTAGCATCCTTGCAGGGCTTCCTGTGACGATTCCGTTCGGTTTGCTGTCGCTCATGCTGTTCCGAACGCCGCTCGATCTGTACGCGATGTTCGGACTGTTCATGTTGATTGGTATCGTCAAGAAGAATGGGATCTTGCAAGTCGACAAGACGAACGAACTGCGGCGGTCGGGAATGGATCGCGAGCAAGCGATCTTGCAAGCGAATCATACTCGCCTTCGCCCGATCCTGATGACGACGGTGATGTTGATGGCAGCCATGTTCCCGATCGCGCTGGGGCAAGGCCCGGGGGCGAGCGCCCGCGCGAGTATGGCCAAAATCATCATCGGCGGTCAGGCCCTCTCGTTGCTTCTCAGTCTGGTCGCTACCCCCGTCGTCTATTCGCTTCTGGACGATTGGTGGAAACGCGGCCGGGGATGGTTCCAATCGCGGAGAAACAACGTCACGTCAGGTGGATGACAAGGATTCGAGTTTTCCATTTCCGCCTGCCATGACGATCGCCTTCAGGCGACGATTTCGCAACGTTTTTCAAAACCCGACGCGTGAGCGATTGCGAGTACGAGCGAACCGCTACAACCGCGCAAACTTTGCCGTGAAATGGCGCAGGAACGGGGGGTCGTACGCGAGCTTCAGTCCCCGAAGGTTGTCTTTGTTTGCGGCTAACTCTGTCATCCCTTCGAGGATGTAATCGAAATGGCTTTGGGTATATACGCGACGAGGAAAGGCCAGTCGAACCAACTCCATCGCTGCGGGCTGGAATTCCCCGTTGGCCGCATAGGTCCCAAACATGACCGAGCCGATCTCGCACGCCCGGATCCCTTCCGCCAGATACAATTCGCACACTAGGGCTTGCCCCGGAAACTGGTGGGGCGGGATGTGGGGGAGAAAGGACTTCGCATCGATGTAGACCGCGTGGCCGCCAGGAGGTTGGACGGTCGGGATTCCGAGTTTGTTGAAACCCTCGGCCATGTAGCGCGTCACCGCTAGCCGATACTCGAGGTACCGCTCGTCGAGCACTTCCTCGAGTCCGACCGCCATCGCTTCGAGGTCGCGTGCCGCCAATCCGCCGTAGGTTGGAAATCCTTCGGTCAGAATCAATAGCGCTCGCAGTTTCTCCACCCAGTCCGCATTCTTGAGAGCGATGAATCCGCCGATATTGACCAGCGCATCTTTCTTGGCGCTCATGTAGCATCCGTCGGCGAGCGAGAAGATTTCCTGAGCGATCTCGCGCACGTTTCGACCCGACTGGCCCGGCTCGCGCAGTTTGATGAAGTACGCGTTCTCGGCGAAACGGCAGCAGTCGATGATGAAGGTGACCCCATGACGCTTGTAGAGAGCGGCGACTTGGCGGATGTTTTCGAGCGATACCGGTTGCCCCCCTCCGGTGTTGTTGGTGATGGTGATCATGCCCAATGGGATCGATCCCCGGTTCTCGGTGAGGAACGCATCCAATCTGTCCAGATCGATATTCCCTTTGAACGGATGGGTCGAGCGCGGATCGCGTCCCTCGGCAATCACCAGATCGATCGCCTCGGCTCCGACGAACTCGATATTCGCGCGTGTGGTGTCGAAGTGGTTGTTCGAGGGAATCTTCATGCCGGGTTGGACCAGCGCCTGGCACAACAATCGCTCCGCAGCCCGGCCTTGGTGGGTTGGGATGATGTGGTGGCAACCAGTCAACTCCCGTACAACCGCTTCGAGGCGCGCGAAGCTCCGCGATCCGGCGTAGGACTCGTCGGCAACCAGCATGGCGGCCCACTGGGCAGCGCTCATGGCCGTAGTCCCGGAGTCGGTCAGGAAATCGAACGTCACCGCTTCGGACGGGAGGGAGAACAGATTGTATCCCGCCCGCTCCAGGCGCTCCACTCGCTCGGCACGGGACAACATCGCAAGCGGTTCCACGGTCTTGATCTTGAAGGGCTCGATGATCGTTCGATGTTGGTTCATGGCAAGCGACTGTTTCGGATTCCAAGATTCGAGAGGATTTGATCCGCGACGCGCATCCTCACCGGTCTCGCATTCTCAACCGAACGAGCAAATCGTTCAATGCCTCGCGACCTGCGGGAGATTCCGGGAGCTTCGATTGTTCGTATTCCTGTTCCAATTCCAACGTCAGGCGAACGTACTCCCCGTGGTAAAATGCGAAATCTCCATCGTCCAGCACACCCTTTTCCACACCATTGACTTTTTTGGCGATCAATTCGTCCAGGTAACCAAGCTTGGCATCCTGATTGAGGATCGGCAAGTTCGCTTGCACTTCGCCGGTACGCATCAGATGAATGCCAGTCAGCAACACTCGAAACGTATACAGCAGCGGTTTGACGCGCGGGGGAGACTCCTTCTCGAACAGCTTCCACTGTGTAGCCGCAAACCCCAGATAGTGATGGGCGTGATGACGCGTGATGCAGTCCTTCGCGATCGCTTTGAGTTCCTCGTGTTCCGGGGTCGTGTACACCACCAACGGCGACAAAAGCTGTTCGAGCACATAGCCATTGCGTTTGAGCATCAAACGAAAAAACTTGGCGGCATCGTGCGTGACCAGGTCGATTTCCAGGCCGTCGTAGATCCCTTCCTTTTCAACCGTTTGCTCCCCTTCCTCCAAACCGACTACCGTTTCGAGTGGGAGCAGATGGACTCCGCGAAGATCGAAATCGGAATCCGGTGATGGAAAACCGTAGAGATGCGCTCCGCTGATCGTCGCAAAGACGAGCGGATACGGATGCCGCCGCACATGTGTCATCATCTTTTCGTAATCGATCATGGCAATTCCTCCTGCAGTGCACGCCGACGCGCATCGATCAGGAACATGTTGGCCCGTTCGTAGTCGGGACGATCCGGCAAGGCGGTTTTCTCGAACGCCCGTTCGAACTCGACCTGCAGTTGCTTGCGGTAGGAATCCGCTTGGGCAAAGGTCCACTCCCCTTGCTTGATCGCGAACAACTGCTCGCGCTGATCTCGCACCTTGACGGTCAACTCTCCTTCACGCAATACATCCGTTCCGGAAATCAATAAGCGGATCAAGTGCATCACATGTTTCCATTTGACCCGGCCTTGATTCCGGATGTCGGATTGCATTTTCTTGAATTGAGATGCCACATAGCCGGAGTAGGTCTGGAATACGAGCTTGGAGAGGAATACCTTGCGTATGGACAACAATTCCTGAGCCAACGGAGTCGCGAATTCCACGAACGGTGAATAGAGGCACTCGAGGACGTTCGGGTTCGCTTTGAGTGCCAAGACGATGAACTTCTGCAACTCCCAATACGCTTCCTGAGTCGCGTCGTTTTCGAGTTGTTCCGGCACTCCGTAGAGAGACCAATGCATCTGGGCCTGAGGTAGATAAAATCCGCGGCGATCGGTATCGGACTGCTCATCGTCCAACCCGTAGGCTCGCGAGCCGATCACGCAGCGATAAATCACGCGATCGAACAGGCCCGACGTGGTGTGAGTCGATGCGTTGGGTCGAATTGCACTGCGTTGAAATTCTGCCAACCGGACCAATTGATCATGATGGACTTGGGCTTCGAAACCGTCGCTGAACCGGACGCAATACGAATGCGCGCGATCCAGCGGCGACCGGATGACCACGGCCACGGAGCCTGCGGGATGGGCGATACGCTCTTTCGCGTGCAGCGTTTCCTTTTGCACGACCACTTGCGTGCCGACGGAGTAGATCAGCAGTTCGTTCATCGCCAACGACCCCTTCCCTGCGACAATCGCTCCGGGTTATTTTGCAACGAGGATCACGTGCGATGGATTCCTGCCTCGAGCGCTTCGACCACTTGTGCGCCGTGAACACTGACATTCACTTCGGTGTAAATTTTCTTGACGAGCCCATCGGCCCCGATGATAAGTGTGGTCCGTTTTGCGATCGGCATGCCGGACGACGTTTCGGTCAACGCTCCGTACGCCGTCGTCACTTGGCGATCCACATCGGCGAGAATATCGAAGCTGAGTTTGTGTTGGTCGGAAAATTGTTTTTTCGAATCGACCGGATCGAGGCTGACCCCAAACACTTTTGCCCCCAGGGCCTCGATCTGCTCCTTGCGGGCACTGAAGTCGAGGGCCTCGATCGTGCAGCCCGGGGTGTTGTCCTTGGGATAGAAATACAGCACAACGGCGCTGTTCCCCCGGAATTGACTCAAATCGATGATTTGACCCTCTTGATTCGGCAATCGCAAGGCGGGTGCCACCTGGCCGACCTGCGGCACGTTGAACGCGTTGATGACCAGCAAGACATCCATGACGGTCAAACTGCCATCGCCGTTGGGATCCAACATCGGGCCTTGGTATTCGGCGGGTTTGGCCCCGAGCGATCGCATCCCCGATTGGTTGATGTTGTTGATGAGAATCAGTGCATCGAGCGGCTCGACGACGCCGGATTGATTCACGTCCAACGGCATCGCGGAATTCTGCCAGTCGGCGGCGCACAGCAGTCTACCTTCCAACACTTCGCATTGAAGCCGGCGGCGTGTCATTGAGAATCCCGGGAAAACACTGCAAGGGACGGGGGACCAAGGGACGGGGGACCACGGGACGGGGGGCAAGGTGCGACAGGAAATGAATCCCGGCTGCAACTCTATGGTATCCTCCCCGCGACCAGGTTTGTAGGCCGTTTTTCGGAGGTAAGCCGGTAATTCCTATCGCCGCATGCGGTTCCTGCGGAATCTGCCGGCCTCAGGCGAATTCGGATTCGCCCGAGCCGTCTCCATGTCGTTCATGGGTTGCGGCGATGACATAGTACAGGGCGGGCACGACGAACAACGTAAAGGCGGTTCCGATGGCCATCCCCGCCACCAGGATAATGCCGATGCTATTTCGAGCCTCAGCCCCCGGCCCCACCACCATGACCAAGGGGAAATGCCCCAGAACCGTTGCGGCGGAGGTCATCAGGATCGGACGAAGCCGCGTCTTGGCCGCTTCGACAATCGCCTCGCCTTTGGTCCGTCCCTCGGCTTGCAAATGGTTGGCGAACTCGACGATCAGAATGCCGTTCTTGGCGACCAGACCAACCAGGGTAATCAATCCGACCTGCGAGTAGATATTGATAGTGGTCCAACCGGTAAAGGTCCACGTCAATGCGCTGCAGATAGCGAGCGGCACGCTCCCTAGCAACACGATGAGCGGATCCCGAAAACTCTGGAATTGCGCGGTCAGCGTGAGGTAGATCAAGATCATGGCAAAACCCATCGTCACCACGAACGCAGCTCCCTCGCTTCGAATCTGCCGCGACTCGCCCCCGTAATCGATCTTGGCATCCTCTCCGAGGACTTGCCGAGCGATCGCTTCGAGTTCATTCATCCCATCGGCTTTGGTCATCCCGTCTCCGACGCTCGCTGTGAGCCGCAGGCTGTTCTGTTGCTGGAATCGCTGTAGGGTTCGAGGTGCGACCTGCGGGTTGATCGTGACGAACGAGGAAACCGGGATCATCTGAGCATCGTTGTTCGTTGCCCCGGGGATCGGCGAACGGACTTTCAAGTCCAAGAGCGACATCGCGTCGCGGCGCGATTGCTCCTCCAACTGCGGGATGACTTGGTAGTTGCGATTGAAGTAGTTGAAGCGATTGACATACGCCCCGCCGAGGAGGACCCCGAGTTCGCGCCCCACAGCGGCCAGATCCATGCCCAGATCTGCGACCCGCATGCGATCGACCTCGACGATGGCTTGGGGCAAATCGATTTTGAGATCGGTATCGACATATCGAAACCGGCGCGACGCGTAGCCCTTGCCGACGATTTCGCGCGCCTGCGCCTCGAGTTCCTCGATGGAACGATCGGTTTTGACGATCAATTCCACATCCGAGCTTCCCGCACCGGGCAACGAGCTGGGGAGTGACGGATAGGCTTTGACATTGGTCGCATCTGCAACTTGCTTGTACACATCATCGAGCATCTGCTTGGTCGTCCGGTCCCGTTCGTGGAAGTCGACCGCACGAATCCCGCCAAATCCACCGCTCGAGAATGCCACAGCCCAGACATAGTTCACTTCGGGGATAGTTAGCAACTTGGTGGACAATTGCGAGATGGCCTCGGAGGTGGATGCCAGCGAGGCATCGGGAGCCGCTTGAATCCCCATGCTGATGTTGCTTTGGTCCTCGACGGGCGCCAATTCGCGACCGCTCTGCTGGTAGAGGGGCCAGGCGAACAGGGTGATCATCAAGGTCATGGCGATCAAGGCCCAACGGATCTGAATCGCAAACCGCACAGCAACACCATAATATTCTTTGAGCCAGTCGAAGAAGCGGTTGGTTTGCCGCGACAGCCAGCCTTCGCGTCCGCTGGCAGGGATCAAGTAGGCGCTCATGATCGGCGAGAGCGTGATCGCTGCAAATCCGGAGACGATCACGGCGGCTGCCAACGAAAAGGCGAACTCTTTGAACAACATGCCGGTCAGCCCGGTTTGAAAGCCGATCGGGGTGTAGACCACGGCGAGAGTGATGGTCATGGCGATGATGGGACCGACCAGTTCGCGAGACCCCAGCACCGCAGCTCGCAGCCGGCTCTTTCCTTCGTGAATATGCCGCTGAATATTCTCGACCACAACGATCGCATCATCGACCACCAGGCCCACCGAGAGAACGATCGCGAGAATCGTCAGCAGGTTGAGACTGAATCCCATCACGTACATCAGGAGCGCCGCGCCGACAAGCGACACCGGCATGGCGATCAACGGGACCAACGCCGTCCGAATCGAACCCACGAATAAGAAGACGACGACTCCCACGATGAGAATGGTTTCAAAGAGAGTCTTGCCGATCTCGGTCAACGCTTCTTGCATGAACTGCGTCGCGTCGTACGCAACGTTGGCCTTCAGGTGATCCGGGAGCGTGCTGCGCAAACCATCCAATGCCTCGCGCAATTTGCGCGCGACTTCGATTTCATTGACCCCCGGCAGCGGCCAGACCGAGATGTAAACAGCGTCATGGCCTTTGTACATCGCTACGGCGCCCGCCTCCTCGGCGCCGAGCTCCACGCGTGCAACATCCTTGAGCCGTATCGTTCCCGAAGGACGCTGGATGACCACGAGCTCCTCAAACTCTTCCACCGATTTCAAGTCGGTGTTGGTGACCAGATCGACTTGGATATCCTGGTTCTTGACCCGACCGATGGCGGCCAAAAAATTGTTTCGTTGCAATGCCGAGAACACCTCACCCGCAGTCAAATTCAGCTCGGAGAGTCGCTGTGGCATGATCCAGATCCGCATCGCCGGCAATTGCCCCGCCTCGACCCCGATGGTTTGGATCCCGTCGACCGTCGACAATTGCGGTTGAATGTTTCGGCTGAGCCAATCGGTGATCTGCGAGATATTCCATTGGTCCGAAGTAAAACTGATGTACATCGACGCGTTGGGGCGATCGGCCCGTTCGATAAAAACCGACGGGGACTCGGCATCCAGAGGCAATTCCCTGCGAATCTGTTGCAGTCGCGCGTTGACCTCGGTCAAGGCTTGCGTGCTGTCGTGATTGAATTTCAAACGGATCGTGACCGTGCTCGAGCCCGCGATGCTCGAGGACTCGATGTAGTCGACCCCCGCGATCGACGAAACAGCCCGCTCGATCGGAACCGTCAGAAATCCTCGAATGGTCTCCGCGCTGGCTCCGATGTAGAACGTACGTATCTCGATCGAAGTGCTCTCGAATCTCGGAAACTGCTGGATCGGTAACAGAAAGATCGCGCGCAACCCGATCAGGACGATGGTCAGGTTCAACACCATCGCGATGATCGGATAACGCAGAAAAATATCGGTGATTGATTTCAACGCCGCTCAGCTCCCGGCTTTCGCGCTGCCACTGCGTATATCGCGCACGGCCAACCCTGGGCGCAGCTTAAATGCACCTTGCGAAATGATCCGTTCCCCGAGCGCGACCCCCTCCTGAATCACTACGGAGTTGTCGAGCGTTTGCAGAGGCTTGACCGGGCGAGGCGTCGCGCGATCCACCCCTTTCTCATCGGTGACCACGGTATAGACATAGGCTCCCTCCGGCGAGCGGAGGACGGCCGAGGCGGGAATGACGATCGCCTTGCTCCTCGGCCCATAATCGATGTGGACATGGACCGAATCGTTGGGGGAGAGGCGACTCTCAGGGCTCTGACATTCCGCACGCACCATTAAGTTGCGGGTAAACCGATCGGATCTGGCATCGATTGCGATCACCGACGCATCGAGCCGTTTGTCGAGAATCTGGACCGTCACACGCTGGCCCGAATGAATGAAGTTGGAAATCGATTGGGGAACGGCGAAATCGACATAGAATCGATCGCCGGTTCCCGTCAGCGTCGTCAGCTCGACCCCTTCCGGCAGATACTGACCGACCGATACATTGATCAATCCGACCCGCGCATCGTAAGGTGCTCGAAGGCTTCGTTTGGCGATCACCGCATCGAGCCGTTCGATTTCCGCCTCGGCACTCTCCTTGTCGAACTGGCTTTGCTCGAGCTCATTGCTCGATGCCGCACCGCTTTCACTCAGACCGGTCAATCGCTTGAGCGATCGCGTGGCCATGTTGAGTTTGGCTTGGGCTGCCTTGCGGGAAGCGATCTCCACGCTGCTATCCAGTTCGAGAAGGAGATCCCCGTGCTTGACGGTTTGGCCGGAGTGAACATGCAGCGCCGCGATACGACCGCTCGCCTCAGTGCGCAACGTCATCCATTGCGGGGCCACCACGGTCCCAATCGCCGTTGTCGACTGCTGGGTTTCCGATTCCTGGACTGGCTCGATCCGGACCGACTCGACCATTTCCGGAGGAGCCGGTTTGCTTTTTGCGGCGGCAATCTGCCTCGCTTTGTAAGCCATCAGTCCCCAGCCGACCCCCGCCGTCGCAGCGAGCACCGTAGCGGATCCCAACAACACACGGAAAATCGGCGGGAATTGCATGCCTGATCTTGGAAAGTGGATGAAACCGGAATCGCCGCTGCGAACTCCCTATAGAATCCTTACGCCATGGTGCCTCGCCCAGTGCAGAACCACAAGCGCGAATTGGGAACAAAGTGGACTGAACCCCGGCCTCTTTGTGGGCTTTTCCGCCAAAAATCCCGGGGTTTGGGCCGCCAACTACCAAAAAAAGCGGTAGCAATTACCCTAGAGCCAACGCCGGGCCCGCCCCGAAAGACTTACTCTCGAATCTGTTCGTTCTCCATCCACGCAAGGGACACGCATGTTCAAGCCGACCTGGACTTTGGCAGCTACGATTCTCCTGATGATCCTCGCACCGCAAACTCAGGCGCAGGATTCCGACGAACGAAAAGATGAAACACCCGGCATCCACTCCGGCTTGGTCGCGCCGCTAAAGTTCCGAGGTATCGGCCCGGCGTTCATGTCTGGACGCATTGGCGACATCGCCGTCGATCCCGAGAATCGCTCCACGTGGTACGTCGCCGCTTCCTCCGGGGGCGTCTGGAAAACCACCAACGCGGGTGTCACGTTTACCCCGATTTTTGATAACTATCCGTCGTTTTCCATCGGTTGCGTGACGGTCAGTCCCCATGATCGCCACACGGTGTGGGTCGGCACCGGGGAAAACAATTCGCAACGCAGCGTCGCCTACGGCGATGGTGTCTACAAGTCGACCGACGGCGGCCAATCGTTCGTCAAAGTCGGCTTGGACAACAGCGAACATATCGGCATGATCGCAGTCCATCCGGAAGAACCCAACACCGTGTTCGTCGCAGCCCAAGGCCCGCTCTGGAAGGATGGCGGCGATCGCGGGCTCTACAAAACCACCAACGGCGGCAAGTCCTGGACCAAGGTGCTCGACATCAGCCCGATGACCGGTGTCAACGAAGTGCACATTGATCCCGAGAACCCAGACATCATGTACGCGACCTCCTACCAAAGGCGTCGCCATGAATGGGTCCTGATCGATGGCGGACCGGAATCTGCGATCTACAAATCCACCGACGGCGGAACCACCTGGCGAAAAGCCAATCGCGGTTTGCCCGGAGGGGATCTGGGCCGCATCGGTCTCGATATCTCGCCGATCAATTCCGAAGTCGTCTTCGCGATCGTCGAAGCCGCGGAAGGCAAAGGTGGATTCTACCGCAGCAAAAATCGTGGCGAGACCTGGGAACGAGTCGGCAGCTACGTTTCGGCAGGACCGCAATACTACAACGAAATCGTCTGCTGTCCCCACAACATCGACCGGATCTACGCGCTCGATACCTATCTCATGGTCAGCGAAGACGGCGGCAAGACGTTCGTCCCAGCTGGCGAAGAGGACAAACATGTCGACAACCATGCACTCATCATCGATCCCGAGGATCCCAACCACTTGATCGTCGGCTGCGATGGCGGGATCTACGAGACCTGGGATCGCTGCAAGACCTACGACTACAAAGAAAATCTCCCCATCACTCAGTTCTATCGCGTCGCCGTCTCCGACGACAAACCGTTTTACTTCGTGTATGGCGGAACCCAAGACAACGCCACGCAAGGAGGTCCATCCCGAACCAACAACGACCATGGCATTCGCAACAGCGACTGGTTTGTCACCGTGTTCGGCGATGGCTTTGAACCCGCCGTCGATCCCACCGATCCGGACACGATCTACTCGCAATGGCAGTATGGAGGATTGGTGCGCTACAATCGCAAGACCGGGGAACGGGTTGACATCAAGCCCCAGGAGTCGAAGGAAGGCCCGCCGTTGCGATGGAATTGGGACTCCCCGTTGCTGATCTCTCCCCACAATCCCAAGCGGCTTTACTACGCGTCGCAGATTTTGTTTCGTAGCGATGACCGAGGCGATAATTGGACCGCGATCAGCCCGGACCTCTCTCGCCAAATCGATCGAAACCAACTCAAGGTGATGGGGCGCGTCTGGGGAGTTGATGCGGTCGCCAAGAACACTTCCACATCGCTGTACGGCAACATTGTTTCCCTGGACGAATCGCCGCGCGTCGCGGGACTGCTCTACGTCGGAACCGATGAAGGATTGGTGCAGATCAGCGAAGACGGGGGAACGTCGTGGCGCAAGGTGGACCAATTCGGTACCTTGGATATCCCGGAGTTCGGATACATCAACGATATCGAAGCCGACCTGCACGATGACAATACGGTGTACGTGGCCGTTCAGAATCACAAGCGAGGGGACTTCAAACCCTACATTCTGAAATCGTCCGACCGCGGCCGCTCCTGGTCCGAGATTACCGGCAATCTGCCAGTGCGAGGTAGTGTCTACACCCTCAAACAAGACCATGTGAATCCGAAGCTTCTGTTCTGCGGGACCGAGTTCGGCGTCTTCTTCACCCTCGATGGGGGTGAGAAATGGATTGCGATCAAATCGGGACTACCCACGATTTCGGTGCGCGATATGGAGATCCAACGCCGTGAAAACGATTTGGTGCTGGCCACATTTGGGCGAGGCTTCTATATCCTCGACGATTACTCGCCGCTCCGGGATCTCAAGCCGGAGTTGCTCGAGACCAATCACATGTTCCCGATCAAGAAAGGACACATGTTCCAGACCGTCACTCCAATGGGTGTATCGAATCGCGGGTTCCAAGGTGCGAACTTCTACACCGCCCCCAATCCCGATTACGGGGTGACCTTCACGTTCCACCTCAAAGAGGAATTGAAGTCGAAGAAATCGGAACGCGAGAAACGCGACCGCGAACGGAGCGGCGCTGGCAAGGACGCGCCCTACCCGAGTTGGGCGGATCTCAAGGCGGAGGACCGCGAAGTGGGTCCCTCGCGCTGGCTGACGATCCGCGACGCGGCTGGCAATGTTGTTCGCAAGATCCCGACGTCGACCGACAAAGGGATGGTCCGCACGACCTGGGACTTCCGACATGCCGGCAGCGGCGGTGGCGGACGACGACGATCGGCCGGTTCCGGTCCGATCGCCGCCCCTGGAAAGTACACCGTCGAAATCTCGCAGATGGTGGAAGGGAATGTGACGGAAGTCCTTCCCAAGGTGGAGTTCGAGATCGAACCGCTGACCTTCGGGGACACGACCGAGATCAATCGCCAAGCAATCCTCGATTTTTCGAAGCAGGTGCTCAAACTCGCCAACGCGGTCAACGCTGCGACGCAACAAGCGAGCGAGGCGTCTGAGCATTTGTCGGCGATCGAAGCGCTGACGCAGTCTGCGGCCGAGGTGGATCCTGGGTTGTGGAAAGATATCCGAGCGCTGCAGGTGCGGTTGCTGGACGTTCAGGAAAAATTTTCCGGAGACCCAACGCGTCCTCGACGCAACGAGGACGCGATGCCTGGGCTCTCGGGCCGCTTGGCGAATGCCATGATGGGCGCGATGGGGAGCACCCTCGGGCCGACCGGCACTCACCGACGGCAATACGAGATCGCGGGTGAGGAGTTCGATGCGGCGATGGTGGAGCTGAACCAGTTGTTGGGCACAGACATCCCGGCGCTTCTCAAGCGGCTCGACGACGTAGGTGCCCCGTGGACACCAGGGCGCACGATTCCCAAGTGGAAATGATCCGATCGCAATGCCGGAAAACCCCTTCCAATCCGTATCAACCTCTCGACAGCGCAACAAAGCAACCGGATGGGGGCAATAAGTTCATCCTAGGCCGCTCGATTGTTTTACTGTTCGTCGCTGTCGTAATCGCGTTTGTCTTGCTTCGGATCTGGATCCTGACAGCGTAAAAGACGAACAGCAAGATCGACCCGCGACGTTTTGCTATGCCTGCCGCTTCGCTTGGTGAATCTTCCAATGTTGATTCGCCGTTGTCCGATGCCCATGACTTGCATCCACGTCAATCAGCGTTCATCAGCGGTTTCCACTTTCCCTTTTTGGTGAGTAGGCAATCCGCAAGGTTCACTTATTACCTAGGTGCAATCCGAATTTCGTTCTGCCTTGGTTTCATCGATGGCAAAAACATCACCCACGGGGACGAAGTATCGACAGATCGGCGGGAGCGTCTTAAACAAACCGATGCACCGAAGTTGCCGACCCCAATGCGTCTCCCATGCACCTATCGAATTACATTCCCGCACCTCCGCCGTAAGCCGAATAGCTAGCGTTCAGTGGTCGAGCATGGGATACAATGCTACGGCTGTCTTCATCGTATAGAGCACAAGGCGAAGCTACTGGCGCTGCGGATCGTCGAGACCGACGAGGCTAAGGCCGGATCTTACTAGCCGAGATGCGCGAGCATCCGGGTTTGCTGGCTTTCGATTTGGCTTGGCTCGTGAGGGTAGTAGAGAAACTCAT
This sequence comes from Planctomycetota bacterium, assembly GCA_046306195.1. Taxonomy (GTDB): domain Bacteria; phylum Planctomycetota; class Planctomycetia; order Pirellulales; family Pirellulaceae; genus JBKCUI01. The sequence goes on from JBKDXO010000183.1 coordinate 54,772, forward strand.
CTGGAATGAGACTGGAAATTTCGCTACATGTCCGTGAGCCGGACTGAAGTAATGCGGTTTCCGGTGCCGCCTCCGCGCCATCGTCACCTTCCCAGGAACCTCGCAACCATGATCCTGACTGAGAAAATGATTTCCCGAGTCGAAGGGACCACGGGTGGCGCATTGGACTTGATCGGCAACACGCCTCTCGTTCGGGTAAACCACATTGATACTGGCCCGTGCGAGTTGTACCTCAAACTCGAAAGCCACAATCCGGGTGGTTCGATCAAAGATCGCATCGCTCTTTCCATGATCACCGAGGCAGAACGCAACGGAACGCTGCAACCCGGTGGGATCGTGGTTGAGGCGACTGCAGGAAACACAGGCCTGGGCTTGGCCTTGGTCGCCAGCCAGCGCGGATATCGCTTGGTACTGGTCATTCCAGACAAGATGAGCCAGGAGAAAATATTTCATTTGAAGGCGATGGGAGCTGAGGTGGTGATGACTCGCTCCGATGTCGGGAAAGGTCACCCGGAATACTATCAAGACATGGCCCAAGCGATCGCGCAGGAATGTTGCGGTTTCTATATCAATCAGTTTGAAAATCCAGCCAACCCAGCCACGCACGAGGTGAGTACCGGTCCGGAGATTTGGGAGCAAATGGGGCAACGTCTGGACGCAGTCGTTTGCGGTGTCGGTTCAGGAGGTACCCTGACCGGCCTGGGTCGCTACTTCAGCAAGGTCGCGCCGAACGTCAAGATGGTGTTGGCAGATCCCAAGGGGTCGATCCTGGCTCCCTTTGTGAACGAAGGAGTAATGATCGAGCCAGGAAGTTGGCTGGTGGAGGGGATCGGAGAGGACTTCATTCCGAAGAACTGCGATCTCAGTTTCGTGAAGAGAGCCTTCACGGTGACCGATTCGGAAAGCATCGCTGCCGCGAGGGAGCTGCTCAAACGCGAAGGAATCATCTGCGGCTCTTCCTCCGGGACGCTACTCGCCGCCGCTGTCCGATACTGTCGCGAACAAACTCGTCCGGAACGGGTGGTCACGTTCGTCTGCGACTCCGGCAACAAGTATCTCTCGAAAATCTACAACGAGTACTGGCTGGACGACCACGGCTTTATCCTGCGTGAAGAGACGCATGATCTTCGCGACTTGATCACGCATCCGCACACTCGCAAAAGCGCGGTCACGGTCTTGCCATCCGATACTCTCAAAGGGGCGTATCGCAAGATGAAGATGTACGACGTTTCCCAATTGCCTGTCATGGAGAATGGGAAGTTGCTAGGGATCGTCAGCGAAACCGACCTTCTGCTCGCGGTGCACGGAAACAAAGACGGGTTTTCCATCCGTGTATCGGAAGCGATGGCGAAGAATTTGGTCACGCTTCAGGTGAGTCAGTCGATCGAGGATTTGCCACCGATTTTCGAACGAGGCATGGTGGCGATCATCATGGATAACGACAAGTTTCTCGGTTTGATCACGCCAATCGATCTTCTTCAATACTTGCGCAAACGTATGGGTCAGATATGAATTCGAGACATGACAACGGCTGGAGATTCGACACGCAGGCCATTCACGCGGGGCAGGAACCGGATCCCACCACGGGAGCGGTCATCACACCGATCTACGCGACATCCACGTTCGCGCAGCAGTCGCCCGGCGTTCACAAAGGGTTCGATTACGGTCGCAGCCACAATCCCACGCGATTTGCATACGAACGCGCAGTCGCCAATCTCGAAGGTGGTTCAGCAGGATTCGCCTTTGCGTCCGGACTGGCTGCGATCTCGACAGTACTGGAGCTTCTCGAAGCGGGCTCCCACATCATTGCCAGCAACGATTTGTATGGCGGAACCTACCGACTGTTTGAGCGGGTCCGACGAAATTCGGCTCATCTCGACATCACGTATGTCGATCCGGGTCGACCGGAGTTGTTCGAGCAATCGGTTCGACCGAACACCCGTATGATTTGGGTGGAAACACCCACCAACCCGCTTCTCAAGATCGCCGATCTTGCCGCGATCGGCGCCATCGCCCGCAAGCGAAATCTTATCGCCGTCGCTGACAACACCTTCGCGACTCCTTGGCTTCAGCGTCCGCTCGATTATGGATTCGATGTGGTGGTGCATTCCGCGACCAAGTACATCAATGGGCATTCGGACATGGTGGGGGGCGTCGCGATCGCGGGAAGCAACCCTGAGATTCGAGACCGTCTCGCATTCCTGCAAAATTCGGTCGGGGCGATCGCCAGTCCATTCGACAGTTTCCTCGCGCATCGCGGTGTGAAGACGCTTGGCGTGCGCATGGAACGGCACTGCCGCAATGCCATCGCTGTCGCGACGTGGCTAGAAAAACACCCTCAAATCGAACGGGTTATCTATCCCGGTTTACCCAGCCATCCACAGCATGCCTTGGCTTCGCGGCAAATGAAACGCGGGTTTGGGGGAATGATCTCAGCGATTATTCGAGGTGGTTTGGAAGCTTCCCGAACCATGCTGACCCGTTGCCGTGTTTTCACGCTGGCGGAAAGCCTTGGTGGCATCGAAAGCTTGATCGAACATCCGGCCATCATGACCCATGCGTCGATTCCTGCGGATGTACGGAAATCGATCGGTATCGAGGATGGGCTGATCCGATTGTCGGTCGGTATTGAAGACGAAGCTGACCTGATCGGCGATTTAGAGCATGCCTTGTCGGTTGTGACATCGGCTAAAATCGCGATCTCTACGCCAGTAGGCTCAGGGGATGCTCCCGAGTCTCGAGCGGCACGGTGACGTCCCGTCCCAAGCGTTCGGATTCGAACGTGGAGAGAATCATCTCGGTGATTCCGATCGCATCCTGCAAGGAGCAGCGGGGCTGTGAATCGTTTTCGATGGCGAGCATCAAATCGCGGATCGCCGCCAGGTGTCCGCCTTCGTAGGTTCCATCGCTTCGAGGCTCTTCCTTGCCGATCCCGGCGGAGGTGACTTTCTCCCAGGTCTTTCCGCTGCGCAGGGGGGACCAACTGCCATCGCGAAGGATAGCGGCGGGAGCAAGGTAGCCGCTTTCCATTTCGAGAATCCCCTGGGAACCGAAAACCTGCAGTGCGAAGCGACTCGGCTTGGCCCCCATCTCTCTTCGCGACCCAAAGTAGCCCGCAATCCCATCAGGGAATTGAAACTGGGCTTGGACAGTGTCTCCCGCAAGGGGCCCTAGTCCTTCGTTCCCATTTACTATGTGTTCCTTGCGGATTCGTTCGCCGCGTTGACGGATCGTTGCGAAACAGCGCACGGGGTCGCTTTGCGCAAAGAATCGCATCAGCCCGAACACGTGGGATCCGAGAACCCACATATCTTCGGGACCGCCGCGATGGTCTTCTTTTCCCCGAGCGCGTAGTTCGAGCACTTGTCCGATGGCACCATCGCGAATCAGGCTCATCGCCGTATCGAGGACGGGTGAATATTGAGAGATATGCGCGATCGCGAGTTTGAGTCCCTTGTCTGCGAATCGTTTTCGGACTTCATCGCATTCCAGCATCGTTCGGCAGAAGGGTTTTTCCATGTAAACGTGGCAATTTGCATTGGCCGCGGCGATGAGCATGTCGCGATGCTGATCGATCCAACGCGGGCAAATCGCGACCAGGTCGAGCGCTTCCTTTTCCAGCATTTCATGGTAGTCGGCGTAGGAAGTTTTTGGTTGCAGTCGCTGGGTCGCCTTCGCAAGCCCTTGGGAATCAGCATCCGCCACGGCGATCAATTCCACGTTGGGGAGTTTCGTGAAGGGGACATCGACGGCATGTCCATAATCCCCGCGCCCGGTCGAGCCGATAATGCCAACTCGGTAGCGGCGTTTCGGTTCGTCCCCGGTCGGAGCAGCAAAGACGCTTGGGGAGAGACTCGATGCCACGAGACCAGCGGCAACGAGATTTGTCTGGAAGCAACGCCGAGAAAGGGGTCGGTTCATGAAGCCACCTCGTCTGGGGAGTAGACAAACTAAGCGCGGCAACGAAGCCGACGGCCCTAGTGTAACGCACCAGAGGATGACTCGGTTTGTCGCGCGAGAAATTCCAAACCCGGTCCCGAGGCGAGATTGCCAGTGGGATGATCGATGCTAGTGCTCTTGGCGTCGGGCGAGTTCATCGCGGAGCATGGCTGCGAGTTCGTATTGCTCGCTGCGGACCGCTTCGGCCAACCGTTCTTGGAGGGACGGGCCGACTTCGTACTCTTCGCGGAGCGAGTCCTTCAGTTTACGAAGTTGTTGCACCATTTCATCTTCGTCGAATTCTTCTTCCGCTTCGTGTTCGACGAAGACCTCTCGCATTTGTTCGAGCCCCACGTCGATTTCGTTGATCGCCTGCGTGGCGTCTGCTTCTTCGAGGGCTGCGAGCGCGGCGGCCTGGGTTCGGTGGAATAAAACGAACGGTCGATACTGTTCGTGGCTCATGGTCCAATCTTCATCCGGCGAGTGATCGCGGCAGACGTCCATGAGGGCGAGAGTATGGTCTGCGTCCTCGACCGCACGATGGTAATGTTGCAGTCGCAACCAAGAGATTCGTCGGTGGTAATACTGGACGAATTCGCGGTCGGCCTCGAAGCATTGGTCCTCGTCCATGACGAAATTCTCGTCGCGTTCCTCGACATCCAACATCCAGTCCAAGAAGGAAGCGTGGCCCTGGACTTGCTGGCCGTCGGGGCGACCTTGAGTTTCCATTTGCAGGATGCCGAGGTCGACGCGCATCTGGATGACATCCCGACCATCGTCTCCTTTGACGAGGCGGACCGAGAGTGCATGCGGGTCGAATGCCCACTCCCGAAGGATTTCATCCAGGCCTTTTGAAAAACTCATGGCGACCTTTCTCGAGTCGACTTTGGGCGCGTGAGGTCGTTGTTTCATAGAATCAATTCCATCCGGCGAGGTTCATCCTACTTTCGGTCGAACCCATCCTGCCACAGTCGCCTCGCAGCATCCATGGTGCCAAGGTAGTATACCATGCACTGTGGGACACGAAACGGAAGGCTTTGCTGACGCCGGAAATGCTCCTTTCCAGACCAAGTGTTCGCATTTCACGCGATTGCGACTAGTCCTTGGCCGAGGCATCCCGGATATTTTTTCCCTTTCTTGCGAAGCCAACCGTTTCGATTTTATCGATTGTAGGTCCGCCCAGGGTGCGTACCTCGCATGGAAGACCGAGGGAGGTTTGTTACAATTGGCGAGGCTTTGTTTTCGCGGACCCAGGCATCGGATCGCGGTGATCTCCTCCCGGTACGGGATAGTGAGGTAATGCAACAGAAACTACTCCAACATCGACTCGCCAACGGCTTGGTGATCCTCGGCGAGCGCATGCCATGGCTGGAGTCGGCCGCTTTTACCATGATGCTCCCGGGAGGCACCTGTCGCGAACCCGTTGACCGGGCAGGGCTCGCTGGTTTGACACTTGAGTTATCCCAACGCGGGGCCGGCCCGTTCTCGAGCCGAGACGTGGTCGAGCGGCTTGATTTTCTCGGCGTGGAACGGTCGAGCCACGTGTCTACGTTTTACACCACCACCAGCATGGCAGCGATGGCGAGCGTTTTGCTCCCAACCCTCGACATTGCAGCGTCGATTCTGCTCGAGCCTCATCTCCCGGAATCCGAGTTGGAGGAGGCGAGGCAATCGGCTCTGCTGGAACTGGCGTCGATCGAAGACGACCCAGCCCAAAAATGTTTCAAGGAACTCAAGCAACTTCGGTTCGGCGAAGTGTTCGGTCGATCGAGTTTGGGGGATGAGAGCGGGTTGCACGCGATCGAACTCGAGGATTGCGTCGGGTACCACAAGCGGTTTTGCAAACCGCAAAGCGCGGTTCTCTCGCTGGCGGGCAATTTCGATTGGGAAGAAGTAGTTCGCAGCATCGAGTCGCTGTTTTCAACGTGGTCCGGTGCGAGCGAACCGGAACTGGGGCCGGTGGTCCCTCGTCGCGGATCGCTGCATCTGCCCCACGACAGTCAGCAAACCCATATCGCGTTGGCCTACGACGCGGTTCCCTACAACCATCCTGAATACTATCGTGGACGGGGAATCGTCGGCATTTTGAGCGATGGCATGAGTTCGCGATTGTTCACCGAGGTGCGCGAGAAACGAGGCTTGGTCTACGCTGTCTCGGCATCCTCGCATTCCCTCAAAAATTGCGGCAGCGTCCTGTGCTATGCAGGCACAACCGCCAATCGCGCGCAGGAAACGCTGGACGTCACCATCGATACCATCCAGGCGGTCCAGAACGGAATCGATGAGGACGAACTGTCTCGGCTGAAGTCCCGAGTTCAAACATCGCTGGTTATGGAACAGGAAAGCAGTTCCTCTCGCAGCTCGCAGATCGCCTATGACTGGATGTACCTGGGCCGTGTCCCTAGCCGACAAGAGGTTCTCGACGAGATTCACTCGCTGTCGTGCGAATCGCTGCTCAAGCATTTCCAGGAGCATCCGCCGCGCGGTTGGACCCTGGTGACGATCGGCCCCGAAGCCTTGGAGTTTGCCCATGCAGTTTCGACATGAGGTCCTCGAAAACGGCTTGGAGATCGTCGCGGAGGTCAATCCGGATGCGTTTAGCCAATCTCTCGGATATTTTGTCCGAACGGGGGCCCGTGACGAGACTCCGGACATCGCCGGAGTGAGTCACTTCCTGGAGCACATGATGTTCAAAGGGACTCCCACGCGATCATCCCTCGATGTAAATCGCGCCTTGGACGATCTCGGTTCGCAATCCAACGCGTACACCAGCGAAGAGCAGACGGTCTACTACATGAGCGTCCTGCCAGAACACCAGTTGGCGGCTCTCGATCTGCTGACCGACATGATGCGTCCGACGTTGAACCAGGAAGACTTCGAAACCGAGAAACAAGTCATCCTGGAGGAGATCGCCATGTACGATGACCAGCCACCGTACGGTGCGATGGAACATGCGATGGAAGCATACTTCCGCGACCATCCGCTGGCGACGCGTATCCTCGGGACCCGGGAGACCGTGACCGATTTGAAGGCGGAAGCGATGCGAGCGTACCATCGCCAACGGTACGCGCCGGGAAACGTGGTCCTCGCTGCCGCCGGTGCCGTCGATTTCGATGCGCTCGTTCGAGAGACCCAACGGCGCACCGATCGCTGGGAACCGGCGATCACCGATCGAAAGCGGATTGCTCCCCATCCGGTGTCGACCGATGTCGCCATGGTTCACCCGCCTGCCACCCAACAATACACTCTCGAGTACTCGCCAGGTCCCAATTGCACCGACCCGCGGCGCTATGTGTATCGGATCCTCGCCTCGATTCTCGGGGACGATTCCGGGAGCCGAATGTTCTGGGAACTCACCGACAAGGGACTCGCGGATTTAGCAGTCGCGTTTACCAACGAATTTGAGGACTGCGGACTCTTCGGTCTCTATCTCGCATGCGCCCCGGAACAGCAATCAGAAAACTGGGAGCGGGTCGAGCATATTCTTCGAGGCGCGAGGTCTGAGGTAATCACCGACAAGGAATTGCAGTTGGCGAAGAACAAAGTTCGCGCTGGGATGATCCTCGCGTCGGAACGACCCAGCAACCGGTTGTTCTCCATCGGCAACGGATGGCTTTCCCGCCGCAAATATGAAACCGTGCGCGAAGCGACGGCAAACTATGAACGGGTTACACTCGACGACGTACAGGAAGCCTTTGACAAACTCGCAAACCGGGTTCGCGTTCGCGTAAGCGTAGGCCCGGAACCCGAAGCTTGAAAGCAACCGATCATGCTGGACCTGGATAAGATTCGATCGCAGTTTCCCTCGCTGTCGCGAGTGCATCTCGATCGACCCATGATTTATTTGGATGGGCCGGCAGGGAGCCAGGTTCCGGAATGCGTCGCGCGTTGCGTCTACGAGACGATGATCCACCACAATGCGAATCGTTCTGGCCATTTTCCGACCAGCCGCGAGGTCGACCAGATCATGCACGATGCGCACGTCGCGGCCTCGGATTTTTTGCAAGCCCGAGACCCCAGTTCCGTCTCCTTCGGTCCCAACATGACGACCTTGACGTTCCAGGTCTCGCGTGCGTTAGCCCGAACATGGGGCCCCGGCGATGAGGTGGTCGTTTCGAGCCTCGATCACGATGCAAACTACACACCCTGGATTTTGGCGGCGCGCGATGCGGGAGCAACGGTCCGGACGATCGACCTCTGCCGTGCAGACGCCACCCTGTGCATGGATTCACTGCGGCAGCAGTTATCTTCCAAAACCAAACTGGTCGCCGTCACGGCGGCATCCAATGCTGTCGGTTCGCTGACCGATATTCCGGAAATCGCGAGATTGACGCATGCCGTGGGTGCGGAACTTTTTGTTGACGCGGTGCACTACGCCCCCCATCGCCGCATGGATGTCGAAACATGGGATTGCGATTACTTGGTTTGTTCCGGATACAAGTTTTTCGCTCCCCACATCGGCATCCTTTATGGAAAACCGGAGCGGATGCAGATGCTGGTCCCTTACAAATTGCGCCCTGCTCCCGATGCGATTCCAGGTCGCTGGATGACCGGCACTCAAAATCATGCTTGCATCGCCGGTGTGACCGCCGCCATCGACTATCTGGCATCCCTATCGACGCTCGATTCGGCTCGCGATTCGCGACGCTTGCGTTTGGACGACAGCTTTGCACAGATCCAGCAATCGGAGACGGTATTGATCCTACGCCTGATCGACGGGCTGCATCGGAACCCGAAAATCACTTTGTACGGAATCACCGACGTCGATCGCATGGACCAGCGAGCGCCGACGGTTGCGTTTCAGGTTCGAGGATATGACTCGAGCACCGTCGCCGCGAAATTAGGAGAGCGGGGCATATGCAGTTGGCACGGGAATTACTATGCGCTCCCGTTGACCACAGCTCTTGGGACCGAGCCGGACGGAATGGTCCGCCTGGGATGCATGCACTACAACACCGCTGCCGAAATCGATCGTACCCTGGCCGCGATCGAAGAGTTGTGCTGAACGAATACGCCCCTCGAGGCGACCAAAAGTCGATGGTGCCTTCGGCATGCGGAGCACCCTATCCGAAGCTCAGAACCTCGCTGCTGTCCCCGAAGCGATCCGCTTGCACTCCCGCTTGTTGAAGCATCCACAGGTACAGGTTGCATAGCGGTGTATTCGGG
>JBKDXO010000184.1:0-56977 GCA_046306195.1 Planctomycetota bacterium
AGTAAATCCGCTCGAACATCGCGTTGCCCGACGTTTCGCGCGTGATGTTCAAAGCCTCGAGGATCGGCACACCGCTGGTGACCAGCGTCCCCAAGGTTCGGGTGGTCCGGGCCAAAATGTTCTTCTCCACCAAGTTGCCGAAGATCGGAACCTTGATGATGAACATGTCGTACCCCATCCGCCCATGCCGGAACTTGCGAATCAATTTGCCGATCAGCCAGACGACCACCGGCAGGAGCATCATCAGCCACCAGTAGTTGACGACGTAGTCGCTCATGGCCATCAGCAGCAGCGTCGGTGCAGGGAGCTTCAGTTCGAACTCGTCGAACATTTTCTTGAACGTGGGGACGATGAAGTACATGATCCCGGCCAAGATCCCGGTCGCGACCAAAACGACCGCGACGGGGTAGATCATGGCCCCTTTGACTTTTCGCTTGAGCGACTCGGCCCGCTCCAGGAACTCCGCCAAACGCTGCAGAATGGTTTCCAAGGCACCCCCGGCCTCACCGGCCTTGATCATGTTCACGTACAAACGGCTGAAGACCTTGGGGGATTTCGACATGGCTTCCGACAGCGTCGAGCCGGTCTCGATCTCGTCGCAGATGTCCATCAACGCATTCTTGAGCTTGCCACCCTTGATGTTGTTTTCCAAGATGCGGAGCGATCGCAAGATCGGCAGACCGGCGTCCTGGAGAATCGACAACTGGCGCGTGAAGGTGCAAATGTGCTTGGTCTTGGCTCCCCCCATGGCGAAGGGACGCTTCTTCTTTTGTCCCACCCCGCCCGTTTTCGCCGCACCCTTCTTCAGGGACAGCTTCGTGACGAAGTATCCCATCTGGCGGATCGTATTCTGCGCTTCTTCTTCGGTCGTCGCCTCGATCACGTCCTTGATCTCTTGCCCGGTGCGATCCATGGCTTCGAACTGATACATTGGCATGGCTACAAGTTCCTCGAAGGGAAAGGTGTGTGTTGTCGCCCGGTGGGATCCTAAGCAACCGCGACCGGACCGTTATGAATTTAATCGAAAACGGGCCGTCTTGCTCGCTAAAATGCGATGAATCCGATGCCGCGGCTGGCAAGCCGAGGTAACGGATGGGAGTCGGTGGAGTGTGTGATGAGGTTAGGGCCAGTCGACTCGAACCAGCATGGGTATTGTTGGGTTCCCAACGGGGGGAGTCCAGTTTTTTGCGTTTTTTCATCCTCCGAGGGAAAAATCGCGCGGGGGATTTGGTTCGTAGTACGGGCTTGTGCCGGCGGAAGCGAGAAAAGCGGTCATGGATGGTTCACCACCGCTTGGCAGCGGTAGCTACGGCGTCGCTTCCCAAGGCCCTCGTGACACGGCCGACAAAAGTGAGCCTGAGGCGCTAGCCGAGTTCGTTTAACATGCAAAAAATCGGCTAGCGCCTCAGGCTCAAAGAAACGGAAATGGAAGTTTGGCGGCGGCGCCCTCCTGCCGCCTCGAGGACGTGGACGGAGGATGGCGAGGATTCGAGCACGAGCACGAGCACGAGCACGAGCACGAGCACGAGCACGAGTACGAGTACGAGTACGAGTACGGGCAATCTACTCGTGGACGGTTTCGCGGACGACTTCTTCGGCGGTGGTGAGGCCTTCGAAGACGAACTTCTTGCCGTAGTCCCGGAGGGTAATCATGCCGTACTCGACCGCTTTATTTCGCAGCTCGTCGGTGGTGACGTTGCGCATGATCATGTCGCGGAGCTCGTCGTTCATGACCATCAATTCAAAAAGACCGATCCGCCCCATGTAGCCGGTGTTGTTGCACTTGTTGCAGCCTTTGCCGCGGTAGAACTTGATCTCCTTGGTGACGTCGTCGCTGACCCCCAGTTCGTGCAGCACCTCGAGCGGGGGTTCGGTCACTTCGCGGCACTGGGTGCAGATGCGGCGGACCAGGCGCTGGGCGAGGATGGCTTCCACGGTCGCGGTGATCAAGAAGGTGGGAATCCCCATGTCCTTCATCCGGGTGATCGTGCTCGGGGCGTCGTTGGTGTGCAAGGTGCTGAAGACGAGGTGGCCGGTCAACGAGGCTTGGACGGCGATTTCCGCGGTTTCCAAGTCCCGGATCTCACCGACGAGAATGATGTCGGGATCCTGCCGCAGGATGGCCCGCAGGCACGAGGCGAACGTGACGCCGATGTCGTGATCGATCGGGATCTGGACGATGCCGTCGATGTCGTATTCCACCGGGTCCTCGGTCGTGATCAGTTTTTCGCTGATTTCATTCAATTCCGACAAGGCGGAATACAGCGTGGTCGTCTTGCCCGATCCCGTCGGCCCGGTGACCAAGACGATCCCGTTGGGCCGCTTCATGATGTTCCGGAAGTCGTTCATGGTGACGTCGTCCATCCCGACTTTGGTCAAGGAGAGACTGACCACGGTTCGATCCAGGATCCGCATGACGACGCTCTCGCCAAACATGGTCGGCAGCACGCTGACTCGCAAGTCGACCGGGTGTCCACCGACCATCAGCTCGATCCGACCGTCCTGGGGCAATCGCCGCTCGGCGATGTCGAGGTTGGCCATAACTTTGATGCGCGTGGTGATCGCGAACGCCAAGTGCCGCGGGGGAGGGACCATTTCATAAAGGACCCCTTCGGCCTTGATCCGGATCCGGAACTCGTCTTCAAACGGCTCGAAATGGATGTCGCTGGCTTGATCCTTGATGGCCAGCAGCAGCACCAGATTGAGCAGCTTGCGGACCGGCGCGCTGTCGGCCAACGCCTCGGCGCCGTCGAGGTCGAATTTGTCCTGTTGGAGTTTGCTGACGGCCTGGGCCAACTCCTCGTCGGCGGCCAGTTCGGCGACGATTTTTTCAACGCTCAGGCTCTCCGAAGAGTAGTACCGCTCGATGGCGGCTTTGATTTCCCGCTCGGTGGCGACCACCATTTCGATGTCGAGCCCAAGGAACGTGCGGAGCTCGTCCTGGATCGTCAGGTTTTGCGGGTCGCAGGTCGCGACGGTCAAGCGATGTCCGTCGAAACGGACCGGAATGACCCGGTACAACTGGGCCATCGTCTCCGACAATCGCTCCACCAAGGCTTTGGAGATTTGGGCCTCTCCGATGGTGACCACCTTCATGTTCATCTGCTCGCCGAGCGCCTGGGCGAGTTGCTCGTCGGTGATCAGCTGCATGTCTTCGGCAATCTTGCCGAGCAACGCTCCAGGCTGCTGCTGCTGTTCCTCGAGGAGCAATTGCAATTGCTCGTCGGTGATGAAGCCCATGTCGACAAAGATCTGTCCGATTTTTCGTGTGGCCATGGTGATTGGATCGCTTGGCGAAGGATGGGATCAAAAGAGGATCAAGAGCCGTGGTCGAATTGCTCTTCCGGACTTTCATCCAGGATACCGCGGCGCGCGTTGACAATCCGTTTGGCGAGGTCGTCGGGGCGGTGGGACTTGGCGAGGATATCCTCGACCGTCACCTTGCCGTCCCGCCACAGCGCGAACAGGGAATCGTCCATGAGCTGCATACCGAATTTGGCACCGGTTTGGATCGCCGAACCGATCCGGAACGTTTTGTTTTCCCGGATCAAATTCGCGATCCCGGGAGTAACGACGAGCACCTCGTAGGCGGCGCACCGGCCGCCACCGATCCGTGGCACCAAGGTCTGGGCCACCACCCCCAGAAGCGAGGTCGACAACTGGGTTCGGATCTGGTCCTGCAGGTTTCCGGGGAACGCATCGATCAATCGGTTGACGGTTCCCTGGGCACTGTTGGTGTGCAAGGTTCCGAAGACGATGTGCCCGGTCTCGGCGGCGCTGATCGCGGCGGAGATGGTTTCCAAGTCCCGCATTTCACCGACCAAGATACAGTCCGGGTCCTGACGCAACGCCCGCCGAATGGCTTCCGAGAAACTCGGCACGTCGACCCCCACTTCGCGCTGGTTGATCGTGGATTTCTTGTGATCGTGGTAGAACTCGATCGGGTCCTCGATGGTGATGATGTGGTGGTCGTGGTTGATGTTCAAGAAGTCGATCAAGCTGGCCAGGGTCGTGCTTTTGCCCGAGCCGGTCGGGCCGGTGACCAGCACCAAGCCGCGTGGCCGCAAACACATCTTGACCACCGATTCGGGGAGCCCGAGCTGCTCCGGGGTCAGTTTGTCGTTGGGGATCTGACGCAGCACCATCGAGATGAACCCGCGCTGCTTGAAGATCGATACCCGGAAACGGGCCAGGGTCCCGAACGCGAATCCGAAGTCCGCGCTCCCGACCTCCTGCAACTCCCGCTGGCATCGCTCGGGGGCAATGCTTTTCATCAGCTGGACCGTATCGTCCGGTTCCAAAACCTTGGTTTCCAGCTTCCGCATCCGACCGTGCAGCCGAAACACCGGGGGTTGGCCAACCACGATATGGATGTCGCTGGCACCTTGTTTTACCGCCGCCTGAAGCAGCTTGTCGATCAGAACGCTTGACATGGGGTTCGGATAAAGACGGGAGGAGTGGGGTTGCTGGGAAAAAAGGAGGGGAGTTCAGCGACAGGTCACGTGGGGCTGGCCGACGCCGGTTGGCCGTCCGCCGTGGCCAGGAATTCATCGATCACCCGCTGAATCGCGATGTGCTCCTGCTCGGTCTTCTTGGCGCAGCGGTAGACCTCGTCGAGCGTCGAAATGCCGTTGATCACCTTCCGGAGCCCGTCGCAGTAGAGGGTGGTCATCCCTCCCACAATGGCTTGCGTTCGGAGCTCGGCCGAGGACTTGGACCCGAACATCATCTCGCGAATGCGAGCATTGATCAGCATCAACTCGTAGATCCCGATCCGACCTCGATACCCCTTCTTCTGGCAGTAGGGACACCCTTTCCCCTTCGCGAACTTGGCCACCGAGAGGATCTCGCGGGGGAGGCCAGCGTCCTCGAGGACGCTGTCAGGCAGTTGGGCCGCGAACTTGCATCGCGTGCATATCTTCCGGACCAACCGCTGGGCAAGCACCGAAATCACGGAACTAGCCACCATGTACGCCGGCACCCCCATGTCGGTCATCCGCGTCACCGCACTGGGCGCATCGTTCGTGTGGAGTGTACTGAATACCAAGTGTCCAGTCAGACTAGCCTGGATCCCCATCTGGGCGGTTTCGGTATCGCGCATTTCGCCGACGAGGATGATGTTGGGCGCCTGGCGCAACATGGCTCGGATGATGCGGGCAAAGTCGAGGCCGATATTGTGCCGGACCTCGACCTGGTTGATCCCCGGCAGGTAGTATTCGACCGGGTCCTCGGCGGTGATGATCTTGCGGTCGGGCCGATTGAGAGCATTGAGGGCCGCGTACAGCGTGGTCGTCTTGCCGGAACCGGTCGGCCCGGTGACCAAGAAGATACCATTAGGCCGCTTAATAAGACTGCTGAAGTTCTTGAAGTCGCGATCGCTGAGACCCAGCTGCTTGACCCCGACTCGGATGTTGTCTTTGTCGAGCAGTCGCATGACGGAGGACTGGCCGTGGCTGGTGGGGATGACCGACACTCGGAGGTCGAGTTCCTTTTCGCCGACGGTGATTTTGATCCGACCGTCTTGGGGGCGTCGCCGCTCGGCGATGTCCATCTTGGCTAGGATCTTGATCCGGGAGAGGATTGCCCCGAGGAGCCGTCGCGGGGGGCTGTCTCGCTCGACCAGGACGCCGTCGATCCGGTATCGGATCCGGACCCGATCCTCGAATGGTTCGACGTGAATGTCGGAAGCCCGCAGCTGGACCGCTTCCTGGATCATGAGCTGGACGAGTTTGACGACAGGAGCGGAATCCTCGTCGTACCCTTCGTCTTCGGTGAGTTTGTCCTCTTCGGTTTCGGTAAAGTCGATTTGCGTGTCGGTGAACTCTTGGAGAATGGAGTCGGCCGACTCCCCTTCGACTTGCCCGTAATAGCGGTTGATGGCTTCCTGGATGAGTTCCTGGGGGGCCAGGGCGGTGTCGACTTTTCGGTTCAGGATGAACCGCAATTTCTCAATGGTTTCAATGTCAAACGGGTCCGAGACGAGGACCTTGATGGTGTCGTCCTCTTCGGCGTACGGGAGGATTTTGTTTTCGCGCGCGACCGACTCGGGGACCAACTGGATGACGGGGTCGGGAATCCGAACTGTGGTTAGGTCGACGTATTCGAAGCGGTGGAATTCGGCCAGGGCCTGGGTGACTTCTTCCCCGGTAGCGTATCCGAGGCTGATCAGGCAGGGCCCGATTTGCTTATCTTCTTTTTTGGCGAGGAGCTTGGCTTCGTTGAGCTGCTCGAGGGCGATAACCCCCCGGGCGAGAAGCAGATCGGTATAGTCCCGCATGGGTTTGTCCATGGGAAAACTCCGGCAAACGAGGATGAGTGAATCGCGAAGTCAAAGGTCCGGGAAGGGCCACTGGTTCCCCGGACCCCTCAGTATATCGCAAGTCGATTCCTACCCACAAACATCTTCCCGCAACTTCCCGGCGATTTCCTGGAAAATCGGGGCTAACCGGCGAGGTGATTCAGAACTTGGAGGACCCCGTTGAGGTGGGCCATCCGGGGGCCGTAACGGTCGAGGAAGTCCGAGAAGACGTATTCGCTTTCGGCGAGATCGTCCCGGGAATCTTCCACCTCGTCGGCCATCTTCTGAAGGAACTCGGTTTGAACTCCCGAGAGCGTTTCCAAGGCCATCTTGCACGATCGGACCAATTCCGGATGCGCGTTTCGCCACTGGGCAATCTCGTTTTGCCGCTGGTTGTTGGCCTGGCAGGAGTTCTGCAACACCTGCTTGTTGACCTGCAGCAGTTGTTCGACCAGTTGATTTTGCCGGTGCTGGACTTCCACCAGTTGCCGGGTGAGTGCAATCAACGTGGAGGCCAAGTCTGCGGGACGTTGATCGCGAGCTTGGGGACTGGCCGAGTCGGCGGATACATTGATGGAGAAGACGGGCGAAAATGGGCTCGGGTCGTTGGACATAATGATGATGGGTTGGCGGAATGCAGGCTAACGGGCTCCTAGCCAGTATAATCGGGAGCGCGCGCGAAAGTCGAGTCTCTGGCAATCGCATCAATTCAGGATTGCCATGGAAACAGGGCGTAAAGTGGGCGGATTGTGACGAGAAATCGGTTTGAGACTATTTGGATTGGATGAAGCGATCGATGGAGGTCGAAGGTAGGATACCGAACCCACTCGACTTTTCACCTCGACGCACACGACGACACTCTTGGGTATGGATGCATTGCAGGCTTCGCCGGAACCACTCCTGGGCTTTCTGGCCCTTCGCCAACGGGATCCGCACGGATTTTTCGGGGGATACCTGATTGTCAATGCGCGGGTCCGTCCGATGGAATTCCACTGTTCCCTCCCGGTCCAGCCGAGCCGAGCCCAGCGGATTCTCTACGGCGCGACCCTTTTGGAGTATGTTTGCGGGGAGTTGATTGCTCGGGCTCTCTTGGGGAAATCCGCCGCAAAGCCTCAACTGATCCTGACCGATTGCGAGCCAGCCCTTTCGGTGCGGCACTGGATCGATATGCCGATCGCGACCGTGGCGGGATCCTCGGTCCGCCGGGAAGAGTCGGAAGGTTTTACGATTCCCGAGGGAGAGAGGCTGGATGCACGCTATGCAGACCGCGTATCCCACGGCACAACATTTTCCTGCATCGCAACCTACGCCAAGGACCTCGATGCTTTGGCTATCCTCGACGCGTTCGAGGGATGCCAGGACTTGATGGAACCGTTCTCGCGCATCGTCGAGGCGTTGGCGGAAGCTCACCCCAGAAGCCGAGCGGCCTGATCTCCATGCTCGCTTCCCCCGCGCCGGAATCCGACCACTCGCCTCCTATTCACCCGCTCATGGACTGGAGCGTTCGCGAATCACCCCTCGAGGCGTCCCCGGTCTTTTCGATTCAATTCGCGCTCGGCCCTCCGAAGACCATTGGCTTCGAATTTCCCGATGCGCCCTGGACGCGGAACTGGCTCGCTGGAAACAAACCGCCCGACACCCGACGAGGCAACGACGCGGCCAAGGGAACCGACACTTCGGCGCAAGCACTTGTTCCGAACGCGACCGACGCCTCCGACCAGAAACCGTCGCGCGCTGCCAAACTGCGCCCACCCGGCGATTTGGTCCGGCTCGAGGACCGACTCTATTACGTGCTGCAACCGCCGCTGGAAACCATCGTGCGCAATGCGAAGCTTACCTTTCCGCACGCACCGTTCCATTACCAGATGGATGGAATCGCGTTCCTATTCCCCCGCCGCTCGGCCGTCCTCGCCGACGAAATGGGGTTGGGAAAAACCATGCAGGCAATCACGGCGATTCGTATGCTGCTGCTATCCGGGGAACTGAGCAGTGTCCTGTTGATCTGCCCCAAGCCCCTGGTCTCCAACTGGGTGAATGAGTTCCGGATGTGGGCACCCGAGATTCCCTTGGCGGTCATCGAAGGGGACTCGAACAAGCGCGCTTGGGTATGGTCCAACCCGCAAGCTCCCGTCAAGATCGCAAACTACGAAGTCCTGGTGCGCGATTGGGGAATCATCGACGATGCATCGCTGCGTTTTGACTTGGTCGTCCTGGACGAAGCGCAGCGGATCAAGAATCGGCAGAGCACGACCAGCGAAGTGATTCGCTCGATTCCGCGA
Organism: Planctomycetota bacterium; assembly: GCA_046306195.1. Taxonomy (GTDB): domain Bacteria; phylum Planctomycetota; class Planctomycetia; order Pirellulales; family Pirellulaceae; genus JBKCUI01. The sequence continues at coordinate 8,578 of JBKDXO010000184.1, forward strand.
GGTCGATCCTGGGCATTGACCGGAACACCGATCGAAAACTCGATTGAAGATCTGGTCAGCATTTTCGAGTTCCTATCACCAGGCCGATTGCGCGACGACATGCATCTGCGCTCCCTGGGGCAAGCCACGCGCGACTTCATCCTGCGTCGCACCAAAGACCAAGTCCTCGACGATATGCCTCCCAAATTGTACCGCAATGCCGATTTGGATCTCACCGCTGAACAGCGAGCCAGCTATCGGACCGCGGAAGAACAAGGCATCGTGCACTTGTCCGAACTCGGGGAATCCATCACGGTACAACACGTGTTTGAATTGGTGTTGCGACTCAAACAAATCTGCAACTTCGATCCTGCCACCAAAGCCAGCAGCAAGATGGAGCGCCTCGAAGCGGACCTCGAGGAGATCGCGGCCAGCGGACAAAAAGCGATCGTTTTCAGCCAATGGGTGGAGACGCTCGAAACGCTGGCCGAGCATCTGCAACGGTTCCGACCCGCGCAATACCACGGACGCATCCCATCGACTCGGCGCGATGCGGTCCTAGCGCAATTCCGAAACGATCCCAAGAGCAGCGTGATTCTGATGAGTTACGGCGCGGGCGCCGTGGGATTGAATCTGCAGTTCTGCCATTACGTTTTTCTCTTCGACCGCTGGTGGAATCCGGCCGTCGAGGACCAAGCGATCAATCGGGCACACCGTCTCGGTGTCAAGCAGCCGGTGACGGTGACTCGGATGATGGCTGTCGAAACGATCGAACAGCGGATCGATGAAATCCTCTCTCAGAAACGGGAGCTTCTCCAAACACTCTTCGCCGAAACAGGCTCCCCCGGCAATCTCGGACTCAGTCGGCAAGAGATCTTCGGACTGTTCGGATTGTCGTCCCCCCGCGTGGCTCGCAACGCCGCGTAGAATCCGTTCCGGCTGTCCACCGAGTGTGTCGCGGTGGCGGCAACAACCGACTGCTGGAACGAAGCCGACAAAAATCCATTTTTCGTTCCCATGAGCCTGAGGGCGCTAGCCGATTTTTCGCATGTCGAACGAACTCGGCTAGCGTCTCAGGCTCACTAGCGTTGGGGCGAGGGCAACGGCAGTTCGCCGAGTTGCTGTGGCTCGCGAAAAATCTCCACGGGCACGATCCCGGGATACCGGCGTTGGATCTTCGACAATCGGGCCTGGTCGAGCGGGTTCTCATCAACTTGGCGGATGCAGATCCTCGCAATTTGCCTCGGATGCTTGGCAGCGATCTTGGCATACATTTCGGGATCCTTTTCACCGCTGTCCCCGACGAGGATGAATTGCCGCTGGGGCATGCGTTTGACAATCCCTCGGATGACTCCCGCCTTGCTCTTGCGGCGAATGATGCTCCATCGCTTGAACAATTCATCGCGCAGCCGAAACCACTTCAAGTGCATGCTGCCCTGGGGAAACCCATCGACGTGCAGGAACTCGTTCAATGCGTCGTAAATCTGCCAGGGGCTGCTGCTGACATAATGAAACAGGGCTCCGGATTTCGCCCAGTCGCGATAAATCTGCGACATGCCCGGGATGCTTTCGAAGGGTTCCGAAAAGGTCCGGCGAAGCATTTTGCGCCGGTAGCAAACGTCGGTCTGCTTGATGGTGTCGTCGATATCGCTGATGACGCTCAGGCCTCGATCCTGAGCCAGGAACACCGGCCCGCTAGCCGCGATCGGACCCTGGCCCCAGTGGATTTGCAGTTCCGGTTGGCTGTCGGACTGGGTACCCAGACCAAAGGTGCGATAGTCCTGCAAGATACGTCTCGGCAGATCGAGTTTGCACGCAAACAATCCGCTCGACCGGGACTTGCGAGCCAAGACATGTACTTGGTTGGCGACGGAAATGTGCACTCGATGCCGAGGAACCGGCGAGACGAGGAAACCTTGGATACGCTCTGTGAACAAGGGGCCGCGAGCGACGTCGTCCTCAAGGTCCAGGGCTCGAATGAACCCCCGCAGCATGAGCCGCTTGGTCAACGACAGAGGGACTTGCTTGCACACCCTTCCTTGAATCATCAATCGCCATGCCGCCCCGCGATCAACGGGGTAGGCAAAGGTTGGAAAGAGCTGCACAGCGAGCCCGTCATCCCCTCGATCTTCCCGATTTGGACTCATGCGAACCCCGCTTTGCGATGCGATGTTCATGGACGGATCACGCGTTAACTGAGGTGCGTTGCGACGAGTGTTTGGGATGGAATCGATCGGTAGATGGCTTCGATGGCGAGGAGGTCTTTCAAACCTTCTTCGCCCGAGACATGCGAGGGTCGATTCTCTCGGATGCTGATGGCAAACTGGTCCAGCTCCGTCGCGAACTGGTCCGTCTCCGGCAACGCGATCGAACCGCGCGAGGTCTGCAACCGGTTGTCGTTGTAGCTGAAGGCGGGATCCATGCCGAACCAGCCGTTTTCGGCGTAAACTCGAAATCGATTGAGCCCGTTGAAATTGTAGCTTGTGCTACAATAGGCCAACACTCCCGACGGGAACCGCATGGTCCAGGTGATCGATTCGTCCACCTCAGCGAATTTGTCGGCATCGGTCTTGGTCTCTTGGGCGACGATCGCTTCAGGTTCTTCGCCCGTCAGATAGCGACAGGCTTGCAGAGCATAGATGCCGACATCCATGAGGGCGCCGCCACCGGCGAGCGATTTTCTCAATCGCCATTGATCGGGCTTTCCGATCTGGAATCCAAATCCAGCCTCGATCACCTTGAGCCCACCCATTTGTTTCTCGCGGGCGATTTCCATGCATCGCACATGCCGGGGCTCGAACTGACAACGGTATCCGATTCCCAGGTGGCGGTTCTGCGCCGTGCACGCGGCGATCATTTGACGGCACTCCTCCGAGGAATTGGCCATGGGCTTTTCGCAAAAAACATGCTTGCCAGCCCGGGCCGCGCGGATGGTGAACTCGGCATGCATGCTGTTCGGAAGTGCGATGTAGACGATATCGATCGAATCGTCTCCCACGATTTTGTCAAAGCGATCGTAGTCGTAGATGTGGCGGGGATCGATTTGGTAGCGATCCGACCAGATTCGCTCCTTCTCAGGAGTCCCGGTAACGATGGCTGCCAGCCGGCAATGCTTCGTCTTTTGCAACGCCGGGGCGACTTGGTTGGTGCCGAGGCTCCCCAACCCCACGAGGGCGACTCCCAGTTTTCGGTCTTCGGTGGCATGAGCCGCGGAATGAAAACCGCCCTGCGTCATCCCCGCAGCCACCGCCGCCGAGACACCGGCCAAAAATTCGCGTCGTGATGTGCTCATTCGTTACTCTCTCGATCGAAGGGACTCATAGATGTCAGTGTACTGGAAAACCGCGCGTCGTCATGCGGATCAGGTCAGTGGGTTGTTGTTTTGCGAAGGGGTCGTCGATGGCTCGGGCGTTGCGGGCGAGTTGGGAGATTTTTCCTCGCTCGGCGCGGATGGCTTGCCGTGCGGCGCGGCCTTGGGGGCATTGAGCAGCACGGTCACTGCGCCGAGGATGCCCAGTAGCAGCGAACCGCCGAACATGGCATTCAAACTTTCAAACTTCCCTTTTTCAACAATGCTGGTCAGCGTATTGATCACCGGCGCAAATCCAAAGACCAAAGGCATCACGAAAATCGGTTTGCCCCCGTACGTGAAGGCGAGAATGATCCCCAAGGCTCCCATCGCACCGCAGGTTCCGGCGAGAACGGACCACATCATTCCCGATACGCTGTAACTGCTGCTGGAGTGCATCGACATCGATTCGATCAGCACCACCGGGACCATGACCGCGATGACAAAGTACGCGATGCCTACACAGCAAAAGGGACGCAATCGAGACCCACCCATCTTCGCTTGGCCGATATGCAGGAACGGACCATACGCCCCCCAGCACACAACCGCCATCGCGATCGACAATCCGATCGCCAGCCAATTGGTGGTTCCCGTCTTGCTCCGATCTGCCTGATCAGTCCGATCAGTCGGATCAGTCCGATCAGTCGGATCTGCCTGATCGGTCGCATCGGTCGGATCGGACGGAACTTGAACGCCGGCTTTCGCATGCGCCGTCGCTTGCGGTTTGTTGACGAATACGCCGATCATTCCCACCGCCACCATCGCCATGCCGACGAGGAACAGCGGTTTGATCTGTCGGAACGATCTATTCAAATACGATGTCAGGAGCGTGTTGACCACCGGCGCTCCGCCAAAGACAATCGGCATGACAAAAATGGGTTGTGCTTTGAAGGCGAGCGCCATGGACACCCCGAGTGCCCCCAACGCTCCGACCGCGCCGGCGAACAAGGACATGATGGTGCCACTGACAGACCAGTAACCCGTTTCTCGTTTGCGATTCAGGAGTGCCACAGGGACCAGCACCGCGATCAGAAAATAAGCCAGTCCCACGCCGACGAAGGCTCGGAGAGAAACTCCCAAATCTCCTTGAAATGTTTTTTCCTTGAGGTCCATCAGGCGAGTGCCTTGGTGGAGCACGATACCGTAGATCCCCCAAAAGAAGGCGGTCATCGCGGTAAAAGCCAGGACCATCGGAAGTTTCAACATACCAAGTCAGTCGTTCGTAGGAGTCGTAAAGGGAAATGAACGCGTGTCGAATTCCCGCGTCAGCGCACGGTTAGCATCCGTTCCAAGGCGACGAGCGACCATCGAGCGACATCCTCCTTGACGAGGATGCGGTTGACGATCGTGCCGTTGAGAATGTTTTCGAGGCTCCAGCACAGGTGGGCCAAGTCGATGCGGTACATGGTCGCGCACATGCAGACCAGGGGGGACAGGAAGTGAATCTCTTGTTCGGGATGCTCCTTCTTCAATCGATTCACCAAATGAAGTTCAGTCCCGATCGCCCACTTGGTTCCGGCCGGAGCATTGCGAACCGTCTCGATGATTCGGCTCGTGGAACCGGAGATGTCGGCGATGTCGTTGACCTCCTGCGGGCATTCGGGGTGGACCAGGATCTTGATACCAGGAATCTTCTCCCGAAACTGATGGACGTGGACGGCTTGGAACATTTGGTGCACCGAGCAGTGTCCCTTCCAGAGGATGACCCGCGAGCCCTCGATGGCTGGGCTGGTATTGCCGCCGAGTTCGTCTTCGTGCGGGTTCCAAACGGGCATCTGATCGTTGGTGATCCCCATTTTGAGCGCTGTGTTGCGACCCAGATGCTGATCCGGAAAGAAAAAGACTCGCTTGCGTTGCCGAAAGGACCATTCCAACACCGCTTTGGCATTGCTGCTGGTGCAGACGATCCCACCGTGTTTGCCGCAGAATGCTTTCAAGCTCGCGGCGCTGTTGATGTAGGTGACCGGAGTCAGGTCCCCCGTGTCGATGACTTCGCCGAGTTGCTCCCACGCCGACTCGACTTGGCGAATCGCGGCCATGTCAGCCATCGAACAACCCGCTGCCATATCGGGCAGTACGACGGTGACCCGTTGTCCGTTGCGCGCCTCAAGTTTCTCGGGGCGGTTGGCGAGAATGTCCGCCGTCTCGGCCATGAAGTGGACGCCGCAAAAGACGATGTACCTGCAGTCGCTGCTGTCGGCGGCCAATCGGCTCAATTGGTACGAGTCGCCGGTCAAGTCCGCATGCGCGATGACCTCATCCTGCTGGTAGTGATGACCGAGAATGAGCAAGCTCGAGCCCAGTTTCCGCTTTGCCTCAGCGATCCGTTCGCGCAGAGTCTCATTTCCCAGTTCCCGGTAGGGGGCGAAGGGGAGGGAGGAATCCAAGGTGACTACGCTCATGCGTCTACTCGCAAAGGGAGATGCGAAAATCGAATGCTTTGCAGATTTTCATTATCGCGAAAGGCTCCAAGCACGCAACGTGCAGTTTTCTGACCTCCGAGCGAGCGAAAGGGGCGATTCCCGAGAAATCGGGATTATTTCTCAAGATCGCCGGGACTTCCGGACGACGCACTGACGAAGAAGCCACGCTATTCTGTCGCGGAATACCCGATGTCCATTTCCGATCGCTTCGAAACCGATGATCCCTCTCGAACGGACTTTTGGAAGAGTCTGCTCCGGATCCAATCCGATGTGGCGGTCGTTCTCGCCCAGCAGTCGTTGTCCGTCGACAGCATCTTGCACTTCGTCCCAGGGATCATGATCCAGTTCGAAAAGCCCTGCGATTCTCCATTGACGCTCGAAGTCCGGGGGCAGAAGGTCGCCGAAGGAGAAGTCGTCAAGGTAGGTGACAAGTTCGGGATTCGAATCACCGAAGTCTGCGAACATGCCGAAATGTGGGTGCCGCTGGTTTCCAAAAACCCCGGTGACTCGAAAACCGCAAACGACTGACGGCCTGTTTGCCCACGCGGGAATCGATCTACAATTCAAGATCCATCCCGCCTCCAAATCGCCGTCGCTATGACATCCGAGAAACCGCACCCGCCCACAGCGTCGCCCATGACCTCGATCGAGATGGTCAACATCGCAGCCTATCGGTTTTCTCCGATCGCAAACGACGAGCTGCGACCGCGGCGCGAGCGACTGCGAACGCTCTGCAAGAGCGTGGATCTGAAGGGAACCATCCTGCTGAGCCCGGAAGGGATCAATCTATTTCTGGCGGGCCCCCGAACCGCAGTCGATGCCGTTCTGACTGAAATCCGATCCATTCCAGGCATGGAGAGTCTGCCAGTCAAGGAAAGCATGACCGACTACCAGCCGTTCCATCGCATGCTGGTAAAAATCAAACGCGAGATCGTCCCAGTGGGGTGCCGAGACATCGAACCCGTTCCCAATGCCACCCCCAAATTGTCTCCCAAGGAACTCAAGGCGTGGCTCGACGAGCGCCGCGATGTCGCTCTTCTGGACACACGCAACGACTACGAAGTCGAGTTGGGAACGTTTCGCGGCGCGATCGATTTGGACCTCAAGACATTCCGCGAGTTCCCCGACGCGGCAGCCCATCTTCCCGACGAGATCAAAAAGAAACCGGTCGTGATGTTCTGCACCGGAGGCATTCGCTGCGAAAAGATCGGGCCCTACATGCAAGGGCTGGGCTTCGAGCAGATTTACCAGCTCGATGGAGGAATCCTCAAGTACTTCGAGGAATGCAACCAATCCCATTACGAAGGGGACTGCTTCGTTTTCGACCAACGCGTGGCGCTCGACCCGGCCTTGGCCCCGACCGACACGCGCGAATGCTTTGTGTGCAAACATCCGCTTGTTCCCGACGATTATCGCTCCCCCAAGTATCGCGAGGGGATCTCCTGCCCGTACTGTTTTGTCCCTCCCGAGATCCAGCGAACGCAGCGGCTGAAATCCCGCCAGCAAACCATCGCCCGCATCGCAGCGGAACAACGCGGCTGCGTCCCCTATACCAATCGCCGCTGGATCTCGATTCCGCAGCGATGCGCGGGGCAATCGCTCGTCGAGGCCCTGAGTTCGATTTACCCCGGACTTGCGCGCGAGCAATGGATCGAGGCGATCGAAAACGGCGAGATCACCGCTCCCGCCACCCGCGAGAAAGTCTGGCAGACCGTTCCGGTCCAAGCCGACCGCAAGGTACGGGAAGGAGAGCGTTTCTTGCACAGTATCGATAACTACACAGAACCACCGATCGATCCCAACATCGAGCTGGTGCATGAAGACGAAGCGATTGTTGTCATCAACAAAAGTGCACCACTGCCGCTGCATCCCTCGGGCCGCTACCAAAAGAACTCGCTCGAAGAGATCCTGCTGGCCGCCTACCATCCGGAGAAACTACGCCCCGCGCATCGGATCGACGCGATGACCACCGGGTTGGTGGTATTCACACGCAAGTACCAGTATGCATCGCGGCTCCAGTCGCAGTTCGCTCAAGGGAATGTCCAAAAAACCTACGAGGCTTGGGTCGAGGGATCTCCGAGTTGGGAGCAAACCTCATGCAATCGATCGATCGCCTCGGAACCGCTCCCAAACGGGGGGCGCCGACTGGACGAGTGCGGGCAACACGCCAGCACGGAATTTCGCGTCGTTCGCAGGCAAGAGAATCGCGCATTGATCGAAGCAGTGCCGTTGACCGGTCGAACGCACCAGATTCGGATCCATCTGGCGGCGCTCGGACATCCCATCGTGGGCGATCCTTTGTACCTCGCCGGGGGAGACGCTCGCGAAACTTCCGACCACGATCCGATGCAACCGATGTACTTGCATGCTTCCAAGCTGGCATTCATTCATCCTCTCACCGGACAACCGATCGCGTTTGCGTGTCGGTTGTCCCGTTGCGATCCTTAGCCATCATCAGTACCCTTGGGAGCCCGTGGACCAGAATGTCTGGCGACGCGTCTCTCGTTCTTTTCTCCCTTTCCAGGAAACGCACCTATGGCTTTGTCATCCCAAGAGCTCCGTGAATTATGCACTCCCAAGGAGTGGGCACTCATCCTCGCCAGTCAACCCGGCGCGATCGAAAAGCTGTCCGCCACCGCTTTGAAGAACCATGCCTCCAACGCGAGGAAATTGGTTTCGAAATGGCAGGATCTGTCCCGATCCCAGGCTCGCGTGGAGAGCCGCAAGAGCGGATCCCCCAACCCCGAATCGCGCAGCCATGAAAAGCATGAGGCGTTCCGCACTGCGCTGACGGCGTTTCAAGCCAGGCTGGCCTCCGTCCCGGCTGGCGCCCCCGCTTCGAAAACGCAACGCAAACCACCAGCCAAAGTCCGAAGCATCGAGGCGAGGTCCCAACGACGCGCGACCCGCAAGACCTTGGGGAGCGCCAAGCAATCGCTCAACCGCGCTGCCAAAGCCGCTGCTCCCAAGGCCGATCCGGTCGCGGTAGCAGCAGCCGCCAAGGCGCCGGTCGCGAAGACGGCCACCAAGAAAGCCAGCACCAAAAAAACAGCAGCGAAAAAACCAGCCGCCAAGAATGCGTCCGCGAAAGTCGCCGCCCAGCGCAAAAAGCGAGCCGCAGCCCTGGCATCAGCAACACCTGCGGCTTCTCAAATCAAGCCGTCCCGACCCGCCAAGGCTCCCAAAACCATCGCGGCCAAGGGATCGCCTGCGGCCAAAGCCAGCTTGGATGGCAAAGTCAAGGCGACCCGAACGGCCATCGCCGTCCGGACCAATAAGATCGCGGGTCATGTATCCGGCAAGGGAAAACGGGTTCAAGGCAAACGAGACGCGCGCGGGCGATAACGCCTCGCGCGATCCTGTTCCTCGTCGCTATTCCTTGTCCGCCGTCACCCCCGGCCAATCGTCGGTGCGGAACGGAGTCAACGGCAAACCGGCCCGGCTGTACATGTTGCAGACCGGGTTGTCGGCCCAAGCGTAACGCACAGAAACTGGCTTGGCCACCTTCGAACTCGAGACTCGGATCTTGCCACCATCGAGGATCTTGGCTTCGGCGACATGAAACACCTTGTCCTCGCCGGCGATCGTAAACCCGATCGGCTCATTGACATCGAATGGTCGCCAACCGTTGGGGATGTGATTGAACGTCAGGATGATCCCATCCCCATCTGCCTGCATCGATGCGTAGCGCGGGCTCTGGAACTCGATCGGGATGTTGTACTGCTTGGCGAGCGCCCAACGAGCCAACCTGCGACCGACATCGACTTTGTTCATCGGGTGAATGTCCTTTCCTTCGCCGATATCGATGATTACCGCCTGCCCGGTGTTGGCGAGTCGATCCATGGTCATGGTCTGCGCTTCGCGAAGCTCCGCCCAATCGCTCTCGCCCGGCTCGGTCTTCTCCGCTCGGAAATCCGCGAGTTGAACCCAGTAGAACGGGAAATCACCTTGACCCCATTCGGTGCGCCAATTCTGGATCATCAGCGGAAATAGGTCGCGGTATTGATACGCGCGACCAGCATTCGATTCCCCTTGATACCAAATCGCGCCGCGGATTCCGTATCCCAAATGCGATTTGAGGACTCCGTTGTAGATATTCGCAGGTCGCTGGTTGCCCCGCATGGTGTTGGTCAAGTTCTTGAACTCCTTCTCCTCCTCCTCGCTCCGTCCGGTCTTTGCGCTCAGTTCCTGGTATCGAGCTTCATTGGCCTTCCATCGATCCATCAGAGTCTGAAAACGGGTATTGCTGGTCATCACATTTTGGTTGATCCAGGCTTCGCAGGCCGATCCTCCCCATGCATTGTTGATCATGCCGATGGGAACTCCGGTGGTTTGATGAAGCTGCCGAGCGAAGAAATAACCGACCGCAGAAAAATTGCCGACCGTTTCCGGCGAACAGACTTGCCATCGGCGTTCGTCATGCGACCAAATCGGCTCTTGGGAACCGGTCTGCGGAAAATTGATCATGCGGATCTTTGGAAAGTTGGCCGCGATCCGTTCCATGTCCGGGTCGTTGGAGGCGTTGATCGACCACTGCATGTTGGATTGTCCGGAACAGATCCAAACTTCACCGACGAGAACATCGCGCACGATTTTTGCGGAACTGCCCGCGACGGTGAGGAGATGCGGACCTCCCACCGGCAGCGATGGCAGTTTGGCTTCCCAGTTCCCCGCCGCATCGGCCGTCGCAGTGAGTTGATGGTCCCCGATCGCGATCGCGATCGCTTGGCCAGGGTTGTCTCGTCCCCAGATCTTGTTTTCCTGACCCTGCTGCAGAACCATTCCGTCGGAGAAGATGTTGGGGAGCTTGGTCTCGGCCGTTGCCATCGATGCAAGGCCGCACACCCAAACCGTCGACATCAAAAGGATGCGATGCATCCAAACCAATTTGCAACGTTTCATACTTGGACTCTTCTAAGTTACCGGAGGGTTCGGAAGGAAGGAAAGGAAAGGAACGAAGGCAACGAGTCGCCAACACAAATGATGTAGCAATAGCGTAGTAGTCAGGATCGCAAGTGCAAGAACCTGAGGTCGCATCCTGGGATCGTTAGCCAACCCCGCCGCACTCCCGAGCGAGAAGGGGCGCAACGCGAGAATGACCAGCGAGGTTGCAACAATCCCGACCTGGAACACCGCTTGCCAGCCCAAAAGCGAGCCCGCCAACAGGAAAATAACAATGCCGTGATAAAACCATCGCGGTCGATCCGATACGTCGTCGGTGGATTGCGCCGGACGAAAGAACGCCTGCCAAAGCAGCCCTGAAAACCCAAGTCCTACCAGACCGCCGGCCGCAAGCCCGAGCAAGGAAGTGGCGAGCCGTTGCCCAGGAACCGACATCATTCTCGGATAGGTTGCCCCCCAAGGCTCGGCCCACCGAACCGGGGCGACAATCGGGTGAAAGGTCGCGCAGGCGATAGCGATCGCCACGATCACAGCCATCGGCAAAACGGGGAAACGAAGCCGATCCATGTGGGAACCAATCAGCATGACAGCGACCGCGAACAAGCTGGCGTGGATGGCAAATGCACTGATCAAATCCCACTTCGGATAGAAGACCGTAAAGACGATGCCTGAGCCGAACCTCCAGTCCCGGTGGGGCAAATTCATCCCGTTCCCCATGAGTTCGACTAGCGCCAAACTCATGAAGATCGCACCGACGGCAATTTCCATGATCAAGTAGCGCGGAGAAATCGGGAGATGGCATGAGCGACACCGACCGCGCAGGGCAATCCATCCGAAGATGGGCATGTTGTCGAGCATGGTCAGCCGTCGATCGCAAAACGGGCAATGCGAACCGCGCCATATGATCGACTTCCCCAGGGGCGTCCGATTGGCGACGACGTTGATGAAGCTGCCGATGCTGGCCCCGAAGTAGAAGAACCAAAAACAGAATAGGTACTCGCACGTCCGCAGCATCACCCGATACGTCAACGAGATATTCATGTCATTCGGCGCATATTTCCACTTGGTCGTTGCTATCTGTCGGCGGATCTCGATCGGTGGCCAGACCAGACCATAGAGCACCCAGCCCAGGACCAACACAGCAAGCACGCTCAGGATCGGCCCATGTTTGCGCCATAAACGCCCTTTCTTGATCCGTTTGCGAATCGGCCCTAACTTCGGCGCATCGACTTGTTCAGAAACAGAATCGTCGACGAACGAGGAGGAGGGCACGGGCAGTTCGTCGCTCAAAACTTGCCTCGCTTGCTCTGGATCTTGTCGAGGAGGTCCTTGAGCGGGTCGCGAGGGGGTGCTTGCGACGAAGAGTTAGGAAGGTCTTTCTTGGGGATGCGCCGGACCGCTCCTGGGTTGTTGGCTTCGACCGCAGCGCCGTAGGCATCGATGGTGCCGCTGTCGGGCAACGCGTCGCCCGCAGGCAGGAGAAAGAAGCCGACGCTGCGGGGTTGGTAATTGACGTCCTCGATCACGTTCGGGCTTTTTCCGGTGCGATCGATGGCGATCGACTGAAGGAATTCCTCGTACACGCTCATGTCATACAAAATGCTTGGGGGAACGGGAATCTGGTAGTCGTAGCGTTCCCAGTTCCCGAGGGCATCCGCAACTTCGACGGTCTGAACAACGGTCCCTCCTGCGTCGCGATCGAGGGTTACGGTTTCCGATCCGCGGGCGGGAACTCGCAGTTTGGTCAACTGGTTGGGAGAGCGTCGATCGGCTAGCAGGATGAACAGGGTATCCGTATGGGTATTGGTGACGCGGAGTTTGGCGGGGGGAAGGGGCGGATTGGGAACATATTGCTCAGCGACATTGCGATATTGTGGGACGGGGAGCGGAAAGGAAATGGTTTGCGGCCACCAGACTTGGTACGGAGTGTTCACCAGCGGTTGCAACCACAAGCCTCCGTTTTGGCCGCAGGTCAGCCACACCCCCGGCATTCCGACGTTTTCGATCACATAGCCGCCGACGTTCAGGGATTGAATGCGCCATAACTGTTGAGCCGAGTTGCCGATCGGAAAGAAGTCGACCGGGTAGCCCAGCGGTCCGCGGCCCGAGAGACCGACGGGATCGATCCCGAGCGCAAACCAACGGTTCCCGATGGACTGCTGGATTCGCACCATGTCCTGGGCGACGGGGACGATATACCAGGCCGACTCGATCCCGCGCGGCTGCGGTGCGAGGAGCAGCTCGCCGTTGGGACTGGACTGCAGAAAAATTCGTCGCCCGGAATCACCCGCGGCCAGATGCATGGCTGTCATCGACGCGGGATCTTGGGCGTCGATCGATCCCAGCAATGCAAGGAAAAGCGCGATCGATGCAATCGGCGATACGGAGAGGTTCATGATGCGACCCTCGGGGACGATGGTGAGTGATCTGCGAGTTTGAGCAGCAGCGATTCCAGGGCCAGTCGACCGCGATCATCGTTGCTGTGGCTTCCTTTGAGCGCGAGTTCGAGGTCGAGCAACCAAGACAACAATTCACGCGCCCGCGGTCGTCCGATGCGCCGCAACCGTTTCTCGGCGCTCGCGAGTTCAAAGGTTTTGAATCCCGCCTTGGTTAGGGCGGAAGAGAGATCCGGCCGTTGGCCGAATCGTTCCATTTGTTCGATGGCCCGCGCGGCGACGCCGTAGCGCCTCAGCGACCACGACAATTGGGCCGCGATACCGATCGGGGACTGGGCTGCCATGATCAGGTTGTTGATCTCGGCGAGCGCTTCGTTGATTTGACCCTCCGCGATGAACTCCGCCAGTTTCCACACCGTTTGGGTACGCCAGCCGCCGACCAGTTCGTCCACGCGTGCATCGCTCACCGCCCCTTTCGCGTCCGCGAAGAGCGCTAGCTTGGCCAACTCGCAATCGATCAGTCCGCAAACCGATCCGATCCGTTCCACGAAAACGTTGGCCTGCGGACGACGCAGCGATAGTCCATGTTGATTTTTGCCCCAACGAACAATCCAATCGGCGAGTTCCGAATCCTTGAATTCCCCTGTCGGGATCAACCATCCGACTTTTTTGATTTGCTTGGCGAGAATCGTATTGGCTGGGAGCGTGCGCACATCCAGCAGGAGGGTTGCTCCAGGGGAAGGCCGTTCGACCCACCGCTCGAGGGACTCGCGATACTTCGAGACGAATGAGTCGGCATTGCGAAGACGTGCAACGCGTCGCCCGCCCAGGTCGAACAAACTTCGGGTCGCGAGTTCGTCGTGAAGATCGCGCCACTGGGTCTCTTCGCCGTCAAACGAACGGACTGTCTCGGAATCTACCCCACCGAGTACCATCGCATGCTCGAGCGATTTGAGTCTTAGAAAATCGTCCGAACCAGACGCGGCGACAACGGACGGTAGTTCTGCCGGTTCCGTGCGTTCGAGAAAGTTCGACGCATTGAGCGTTGAATCGCTGGCTGCCATGCAGACTCCGTCTGAAAAATTGTTTTCAAGCCCCTTGCCATGGCGCTAAATTTGGGTCGACTAACGGGACTCGATTCCCGAGGTAGATTGTAAGCGGAGTTTCTTAAGTTTCCAGAAGCTTGAGGGACATGCCGACGTTCGAAGCCCATTCTCTTCAAGATCTTTTTTCGTTTATCGAATAGAACTGCCGATGCAACCTGATTTCATCTCGCCCGACCAATGGCTGACGTTCCTGAGGTGGCGCTATGCTACCAAGCGATTTGATCCTGCGCGGCGGATCGATTCCCAGACTTGGCAAACGATCGAGCGGAGCATGGTTCTGACCCCGAGCAGCTTCGGTCTGCAGCCGTGGAAATTCCTGGTCATTGAATCCCAGCAAGTCAAGGATCAACTCCCGGCGATATCCTGGGGTCAGTCGCAGCCCAAGGACTGCTCCCACGTGGTCGTCTTCGCGTCCCTCCGAACGCTGACCGTCGAGCATGTCGATCATTTCCTGAGGGATGTCGCTCGCACCCGTTCGACCACGATAGCGAGTCTCGAGGGATACCGCAAAGTGATCTTGGGGTTCATGGATGCAACGAGCGGTACGCACGACGTGTGGTCAACCCATCAAACCTACATTGCGTTGGGGCAATTGATGGCTACGGCAGCAGCGTTGGGGATCGATGCCTGCCCCATGGAGGGAATCGTGCCAACCAAGTACGACGAGTTGCTGGGTCTGGCTGGGGGACTGTACGCGACGAGGGTCGCCTGTGCGCTGGGGTATCGACGTGCCGACGACGGCTACGCCCACAATGCGAAAGTGCGATTCGAAGCCGACGATGTGATCGTTCGGTTTTAGGAATCTTTGCCGATCGCGACAAGGATGCTTGCGATCAGGGAGAGTTCTTCACCGTCCGAATCTGCCGCAGGAAGGTCTGCATATCTGGAGTTCTCAGGTCGGGGTTGGCGACGATCGCTTGCATGATCGCAGCCCCAAGCGTTCTGTCCAAATGCGGACACAGCTCGTTAATGTCTCGCGGAGGAGATGTGTCGTGATGGAGGGCCGCGCGGCCGGAAGTATCGGACATCTGCCACGGGAGCTCGAAGGTGATCAAGTGGTAGCAAGTGACCCCGAACGAAAAGATATCGACGCGATGGTCCGTGGATCTCCTGCGCACGATCTCGGGAGACATATAGAGCGGCGTGCCGGTTCGATTCCCGGGAACCATGAATGGACGAGTCGCAGGCAGCGTCAATCCAAAGTCGATCAGCTTGACCGTCTCCAGGTCCGCGCTGGCCATGTAGTTGCGAGGGCAGATGTCGCGGTGAATGAATTCCTTGAGATGAACATATTGGAGGGCTTCGGCCATCTGACGGATCATGCTCAGGCGACGGCCTCGCAGCTTCTCTTCCTCCCGCTCCATGATCAATTGCTGCAACCCTGGTCCATCGATGAATTCCATCACCAAGAATTGCTGGCCTTTGTTGGAGGTCCCGTGCTCGTAGGTTTTCACGATGTTCGGGTGATTGAGCTCGATCGCAATCTCACCTTCGGAGGGTTTGTTGAGCCCCTTGAATCGGCTCTCAAAAAAATCCACTTTCTCTGAATCGCATAATTTGACACCGACAATGCGATCCCCGTGAGCTCGGTCTTTGGCAACGTAGAAGTTGCTCATCGTGCCGCTGATGGCCGACCTCAATCGCTCGAATCGAGCTTCGATGTCAACCCCTTTGGTTCCGGTGTTCTTTCGTCGAGACGACTTGAACAGGCTATCGAAAATTCCCATGAAACCTTTCAGCTGCGTCCTGGTTGGCCACGCGCTGGGCGAACGAGTTGTGGAACCTGCCCCGAAGGATGCTTCAGAGTGAACCGTGTTCATTATATCCTTCCCCAGTGCGGAATCCGAACGCTTCCCGGCTCAAATCCTTGGGCCGCCAGTCGGGATTGTGGGAAAATACCGTTCTGGGATACAGTAGACGCGCTATGAGGCAACTTCGAATCCCCAAGAATCCCCTCGAACATTTTCCGGCGGCCGGCAGTTACCAGGTCGATCCTCCGGAATTGGCGTTGTCGGTGGAGAACCTGCACAAGGCTTTCGGAGACCGGAAAGCCCTGCAAGGGGTCTCGTTCCGTGTCCGCCCTGGGGAGCGAGTCGCACTTTTGGGGCCCAACGGGGCTGGCAAGACAACGTTGATCCGGTGCATCAGCGGACGGGTCCGACCCGACACCGGTTCGGTCGAGATCTTTGGCCGCGATTTTGGCAAGGGTGGAGCCAACCATCAATTGGGAGTTGTTCCCCAAGATCTCGCGATCTACCACGACTTGACCGCACGCGAAAATCTCCTCTGTTTTGGAAGGTATCACGGTCTGCGGGGCCGTTCTCTTCGCGATCGGGTGGATTGGGCGTTGCAATGGATCGCCCTCGAGGATCGAGCCCATGAATTGACCTCTCGTTTCTCCGGCGGCATGAAACGCCGCGTCAACATCGCGTGTGGTGTCTTGCATCGCCCCCGCGTGCTGCTCCTGGACGAACCCACCGTGGGCGTGGATCCCCAAAGCCGGCAACGCATCTTTGATATGCTCGACGAATTGAGCGATCTAGGGACCTCCATCGTCCTGACAACCCACCATCTCGACGAAGCCCAGCAACGCTCCGAACGGATCGTGATCGTCGATCACGGTCGGGTGATCGCGGACGGCAATCTCCAAGAACTCGTCGAACGCACCGTCGGCCCTCAGCGGCGAGTGACCTTCCAGGTACTCGGCCAGCTTCCCAGTCTCCCGGCGGGATTGGCATGGGATTCCTCCCAGCAACGCTATGCATGCTCCGTGGAAAGCCTCGCCGACGAGCTTCCCGAATGGATCTCTCGGGTCGAACAAGCGGGCGGAAACATCGAAGACCTGGAAGTCCACACTCCGAACCTCCACGACGTTTTTTTGCATTTAACCGGCCGCGAGCTCCGGGACTGACCCGATTCCGACGCGATCTTCGGAAAAAGTGAGTATCTGACGGGAGAAAACCGAGCTATTCCTGTTGAAGCGATTGCTTCGACCCCGGACAATAAGAAACAGGACGCTCGAAGAAATCCACTCGGTTTTCGTGACTTGTGAAACGCCCCGCTCGATCGCGGGGTTGCCGGTGAGTTATGCTCAAACGACTGCGCCAACAGCTTTCTTCCCAACGCGATTCGGATATCGCGGCCGACCCCTCGCAGCGATCCGATCCCGCCCGCCCCGGCGATTGCGACAATGATTGCGACAATGATTGCGACTATGCCGCCGACGAAGTTGCCGACGAAGATGGCGACGAAGAGAATACGGACCAAGAGCCCTCGAGCCCATGGTCATGGATCGACCGAGATACCCTCGCTTTCCTGACCAGCATGGGCGCCCACGTGGCCGTCATCCTGGGCTTGGCCTCGATTACCATTGTGTCCCAACCCGAACTGCTCTCGGTCCTGATCAACTCCGAGCCGATCGAGGAAGAGCTCGCTCCGCTGGACATCGTGACCCAGACAGCCTACTCCGACGATGTGCAGACCGACTTCGGCGCCGACTCGGTCGGTTCCATCGACATGGCGATGTCCGCTGCACCGGTTCTCTCGGATATCTCGCAAGTGGAAACCCTCGACTTCAACTTAGAAGTTCCCGATGGCAACGTAGCGATCGCCAAATCGGTCCAGCAAGCAGTCGGCTTGACCCAGAGCTCAAAAACGGTTCGGGGCAGCACCGGCGTAGGAACCACTGGCACCGATGGGGCTGTTGATCGCATCACCTACGAAATCCTGACATCGATCGAGAAACAGCCCACCGCGATTGTTTGGATCTTCGACAGCTCGATCTCCATGGTCAAACGCCGCCAGGAAATTCGCGATCGGTTTGACCGTATCTACGACCAATTGGGAATTGTTCAGAAGGCCAATAGCGAGCGCGATGGAGCCTCCCAGGTCGCTCCACTATTGACCTCGGTCATGTCGTTCGGGAGCGAGGTGCAGATGTTGACCAAAGAACCGACCGACGACTTGGATGAAATCCGCGCTGCCATCGATTCGATCACGATCGCAGGGGGCGAAGAGATGGTCTTTCATGCGATCCGCAACGCCATCGATCGGCACAAGAGCCTGCGGCAAAACCGCGGGCCCGCCTCCCCGGCTCGCAATGTGATGCTGGTCGTCGTCACCGACGAACGAGGAGATGACCTCCAAATGGCCGAAGAAACCATCAAAGTTTGTCGGTTTCATGCCATGCCCTGTTACGTCATGGGGGTTCCCTCTCCGTTCGGCCGAGACAAGGCCTACATCCGATTCGTCGAATTCGATTCCAAATACGCACAAGGGGAGGATTGGGCCGAAGTCGATCAAGGACCCGAGTCCCTGTTCCCCGAACGGGTCAAAATCGGATATGCCGACAACTACATGGAGGAACCGGTCATCGATTCCGGCTTTGGTCCCTACGCCCTCTCCAAGCTTTGCTACGAAACCGGAGGCATCTATTTCACGATCCATCCGAATCGTCGATTGAATTCTCGCGTCGAGCGCAATGAAATCGAAGCCTTCGCGTCGCAAATGAGCTACTTCTTCGATCCCGAAACCATGGACCGGTATCGGCCCGACTATCTGACCGAGGCGGACTACATGGCACGTGTCAAGAAGAGCCCGTTGCGATTGGCTCTGCTCAATGCCACCCAACATGCCCGAGTCGGGACGCTCAGCCGCCCCAAAGCGATCTTCATCAAACAAGACGAAGCGGTCTTCACCCGCGAACTCACCGAAGCCCAACTGGAATCCGCACGCTTGTACCCCGAACTGTCTCAGATGTGCGAACTGTTGGCCGAAGGTGAAAAATTCCGAGGCCGAGAAACCTCCCCGCGTTGGCTGGCGAGCTTCGAACTCTCCTATGGCACGGCCCTGGCCGCCAAGCTTCGAGCCGAATCCTACAACGCCATGCTCGCGAAAGCCAAACGGGGTATGAGCTTCGAAAACCCCAAAAGCAACACATGGACCCTCAAGCCCAGCGATCGCGTCGATGTCGACAGCAAGTTGGAAAAAGAAAGCAAGCTTGCCAAAAGTCTCTTGGAAAGCGTTGCTCAGAAGCACCGCGGAACACCTTGGGGACTCCTCGCGGAGCGGGAACTGCGACACCCCATCGGCTGGGAATGGGTCGAATCGTTTACTGACTTGAATCCACAACCGCGAGCGAACAATCGACCTGCCCCCAACAACAATCCTCCGCTTCCGGTCGATGACAAAGCGAAGATGCTCCCGCCGCCGGCGCCCAAGCGACCTATTATGAAAATCTGACTCTCTCTCTCTCTCTCTCTTCTCGCGAACAACCGGACGCTGACATGGAAATCTTGAACAAGCAACTGACGCGGGTCTGGCGACGACTGTGGTTGCAGTCCTGGCTAAACAATCTCGGGTGGTGCTGGGTCGGTGCATTCACCGCTTGCTTCGCCGCCTTGCTCATCCCCAAGATCTGGTTTCTTCCGTACACCTTCGACTCGTGGGCCCGCATTTGGATGATCGGCGCGGCGATCGCCGCGGTCCTGGTCTCGCTCTTGAGATCGTGGATGACGAGCCCCACCCGTCTGGCAACGGCGGTCGAACTCGATCGACGCCTCTCCCTCCGCGAACGATGCTCGAGCACGTTGGAATTGCGATCCGAAGACAGAGAATCCGCCGTCGGCCAAGCCCTGATCGAGGATACAAGCAATCAACTCCAACGGATCGACGTCCGTGACCACTTCCCGATTCGACCCGCACCGCAAATCGGTTGGACCGCTCTCCCTCTCGCGGCTTGCATCGCCCTGTTCTGGGTTCCCGACGCAGATCTGACCTCCACTCTCGTGGCCGGCAAATCCCCATCGCAACCCTTGGTCAACGTTAAGAACAGCACGCAACCGATCCTCAAAGCCATCCAGAAAAAACGCCAAGACGCCGAAGAGGCGGGGGACTTGGAAACCGCCGAAGAATTCAAGCGGATCGAAGAGAAAATCAACGCGCTGCAAAACGCCAAAGAAGCCGATCAGAAAAAAATCATCGCGGATTTGAATTCCATCAAACAGGAATTGCAACAAAAGCGAGACGCGCTCGGCGGCGGCGATCGCATGAAAAAATCTCTCGAGAACCTCAAGGATCTCGACAAAGGGCCCGCAGAAAAATTAGCCAAAGCCCTCAAGGACGGTGATCTCGAACAAGCAGAAAAAGAACTCGAACGGATGATCGAGGATCTCAAGTCGGGATCGCAGGACGCAGAGCAATCCAAGCAGCTAGAAAAACAGCTCGATCAATTGCAAAAAGCCCTAAACGAAGCGCAAGCCAAACGAGAACAGGCCAAGCAGGATGCCAAACGCGAACTGGCCAAAGCCGAACGCGAGGGAAACACCGAGAAAATTGCAGCCCTCCGAAAACAACTTGAAAAACACGGCGATGGCGAAAAAGAAGCCAAAGCCATGGAAAAAATCCAAGGGAAACTAGCCAAAGCCCAAGAAGCCATGAAGGAAGGGGACAAGCAAGCGGCCGCCAAAGCGCTCGAGGAACTGAAAGAAGAAATTGGCGAGATGGGAGAGAACCAGGAAAACGCAGAAGAACTCGAGGAAATGCTCGAGCAGTTCGAAGACGCCAAGAACGCCTCGAAATGTAGCGAGTGCCAAGGAGAAGGTTGCTCCGAGTGCCAAAAAGGTTCCAAGGGTGGCCAAGGCAAGAACGGACAGAACGGACAGAAAGGACAAAAAGGGAAAGGGAAAGGGAAAGGTGACAAGAAGGGCGAACCCGGCGACGGCATGGGCGAAGGACAAGGATTCGGCGATCGCGATGAAGAAGAGTCCGGTTTCAAAGACTACGACGCTCGAGTCCGCGACGAAATGCGAAAAGGAGAAACCGTCAATGGCGGCAAGACCGAAGGGAAGAACCGAAAGGGAATCACACGCGAAGAAGCCCGCGAGGCTGTCCTGACCTCCCAACCCGATGAGCCCGACGCCATCGAAAATATCCAACTCCCCAAAGCCCAACGAGATCAACTCAAAGAGTACTTCAATTCGCTCCGCGGCGAAAAGACTGCGGGCGAAAAAAACGGGGATGAAAACAAAGGCGCAGAAAAGTGATGCGATGAACCGTCACTCGCGATAAACCGTCACCCCGACAACTCTTCGCGGTTGATCGCGTAAGTCTCCAGCTTGCGATAGAGCGTCGCCCGGGAGATCCCCAACAACTCCGATGCCTCTGGAATATTCCCGCGAGTGCGGCGCAGCGCCTCGCGTATCAACCGCTGCTCCCACTGCTCGATGTTGAGCGTATCGAGCACCTCGGTACGAGCTTCGTGAAGGGTGAGGTCGCATGGCCGAATTTCGTTCCCCACCGCCAGCACCACGGCACTATCGATCACATTCCGCAATTGCCGAACATTGCCCGGCCAACCGTATTCGAGCAACATGCTCCGCGCCGATGGACTCAGCTTCAGACCCGATCGCCCATGCTGGCGCGAAAAGTGATCGAAGAAATGATCGATCAACAAGCCGATGTCTCCACCGCGTTGGCGCAAAGGGGGGACCAGGATCTCGAAGACACTCAAGCGATAGAACAAATCCTCGCGAAAACGTTTCTCCGCGACGAACTCGCGAAGATCACGATTGGTCGCCGCAATGACGCGAACATCCACGCGAATCTCCTTGCGACCGCCGACCGGAAGGAATGGATGCCCCTCGAGAATTCGAAGCAATTTCGCTTGGCCATCGAGCGTCATCTCCCCGATCTCATCCAGAAACAGAGTCCCGTTGTTGGCTTGCTGGAACCAACCGATGTGGTCCTTGTCCGCTCCCGTAAACGCTCCCTTCATATGGCCGAACAATTGGCTCTCCATCAACTCCGAAGGGATCGCCGCGCAGTTCACGCTCAGCATTGGCACTTTGGCACGCGGACTGGCGCGATGGATCGCACGCGCGACGAGCTCTTTGCCCGATCCGCTTTCGCCTCGAATCAAGATGCAACCCGATGCCCTCGCCACGCGCGTCAACCGCTCCTTGAGTTCGAGCATGACGTCGCTCTCGCCGAGCAATTCGTCGAACGCCGCGTTCTTGTCAGCGATACGATCGTGATGAATCCTGAGCGACTCAGCCGAGCGGGCGCGGATCAAGGCCGCTGACAAAATGCTCGCGGCGGCAATCGCAAAATCAAACGCGTGAGCTTCGAAAACCTGCTTCTCGCGATACAGATGAACCGCTCCGATCGTCTTGTTGCCATCGATCAACGGCACGCAAATCGCATCGGCATAGTGACGTTTCGGACTGTCGGTGCTCGCCTTCGATTCCTTCTTCAGCCATACCGCTTGCGAATGCTTGCAGACCATGTCGGTCAGCTGATCGCTGAGCGGAAATTGCTTCTCCGTCGTGGAGGGTATCTGCGAGTGAACGTCCAACCCCCCGTACTCGTTGGCGATCAAAAAAGCAGCGACTGTGGCGTGCGTGCGAGCTCGCATCACTTCCAACGCCATGCGCGCCAGTTCATCCGACTGGGAAATCGAGATACAACGGAGGGACAATTGATGCAGATCGGACAAATCCTCCGCCCGGCCGCCAGAGCGGAGCGCTTCGAAAGCACTCATCCCCGTCACCAATCCTGCCGAACCCTTGGTGCCGTCCCCTGGTACCAAGTCGTGGGACTGATTGATCCGCTCGAGGGTCAGGTCATCGGTGATCGTGTCGTCGACGAACCGGAACTCCGTGTTCCCGATTCGGATGCGGTGGCCGCTGGTTAGAACCGCAGAGTCGGTGCGCGAGCCGTTGACCAGCGTTCCATTGCGGGACTCGGAGTCGCTGACCTTCCACTGGCCATTTTCGTGCTCGACGATCGCGTGCACCCGCGAAGCCAGAGGGTCGCTGATCTGGATCTGGCACTCCAACCCTCGGCCGATTCGATTTTGCAGCGTTCGGTTGAGAGGGAACCGCGCATTGAGGTCATTGCCGCGAAGGACGGCGAGGTAAGTCGACATGCCGTGTTGGTGAATCCAGAGGGAAGAGACCCCATCCAATATAGTCGGGCGTGTCTCATTTTGCTACAACCACTCCCGAAACCACGTCGCGATGGACAACACGTTCTCGCAAGCGAAAAAACCGGCGAGCCGCAGAACGCTTCAGGCAGGATCGGCGATGCCCGACGGTACGCGAGGGCGTTTGGAAGAGTGCGGAAATCAGCCGCGTTTTGAAAACGACTTGCTCCCACCTCTGCCGCGAGATTGTGGGGCCGCAACACGGCGACCATGTCGTTCATGAAAGCATTGTCTTGGCGTCCACCGCCACGGCTTGGTACTTTGCTTCCCAGAACACGAGGAAGAAATGATACGAGGCCAGTTGAAGAAAGTACTCTTGGACCGGACTCCAGTTGCTGAGCCAAGCGTTAACCTTGATATGGCAAATTCCACATGCTGGTGAACCAAGACAGCTACTTTTTCAGCCTGCTGTCGATGATGTAGCGAAAGGACAAGCAGGCAAATGGCCAAACCGAAGTGAAACGCTCCACGGTTTTCCAGATCCAATAGGTCTTTTCGTTCAAGAAGCTGATGATCGTGTTGTCGAAATGGATCTTCGAATCGAAGTGGCTTCGAAGTTGTTGGGGTATGGTGAATTGATTCTGCGTAAACAATCGCCACTCGGACCTGCGTCGCGCGTGATACCAGGCAATCGAAGGGTTGAGTAGATTGGGCTCAACGGCTACAAATCTGCCGCCTGGCTTTAGCACTCGACGGATCTCTTGGAACACCAGATTCAGGTCGCTGACGTGATGCAGGAAATCCCACGAGTGAACGACATCGATCGAATGATCTTCCACTGGAATTTCAAATGCTGAGCTTCGAAGCACTTTGCAATTCGTCAGGTTCCGCGATGCAATCATTTTGTCGGCTTGATCCAGCATTGGCTTGCAAACGTCGATCCCGGTCACTTGCTGAGCATGTTTTGAGAGAATCGGAAAGTAGAACGCGGTTCCACAGCCGAGGTCGAGAATCGAGCCAACCTTCTCCGGAAACAGTCCCTCGAAAGCTTTTTCTAACAAACCCGCCACGATAGGTCGCGACTCGAGAATGTCATCGGCAAAGCGCTCGTAGTAAAGGGAGTTCTTGGACAGCAACACACGGTCATAGTGCTGCTCATTCTCTTTCAGATCGTGAAACATGATGTTGCTCGCCTAGTGACATGCCTCCAGCAATTCGCCCGATTGAGCCGAGACAAGGCCGGTCGCTGAAATGAACGATTGCTCTTGATAGGACTCAAAGTCAGAATTCAGATTCCACAGATCGTGACCAGCGCGATGAAGGATGTTCTCAGCAACCAGCAGTCCCATGAGTATGCTGTGATCTTGATTGTTGTACTTGAACGAGCCGTAACGACCGATGACCGATAGGCCATCGATCGAACTCAGGTATTCGGCAATCACTTCGATATGCCGATCGTAGCCAATCTTGTAGACCGGGTACGAACGTGGAATACGAATGATGTGACTGTCGGAAATGGTCTGCGAGTGAAGAAGTCCGATGCGATTTAGTTCTCGTGCGGCTGTTTGCGTCAAATCGCCATTCGATGCGTTCCAGGTCGCGTCCGTTTCACCACACCAGTATTCGCAGCAAAGGATGGTTGACGAGCCGCTCTGGGCTGATTTCCTCCAGTTGTTGAAATTCGTGACACGGCCGACGGATACGGAAGCGTCGTGGATGTAGAGCCATTGATCCCGGAAAAGATTGGGATCAGCCACTTCGAGGTAAACCAGAACCGTGTTTCTGAAGCTCAGCTGGCGAGTGGCATCGAGCACTGCGCTAGGAACATCCCGAAGATTTTGAACGAGCAACGTCAGCGGCATGGTTGAGATGACATGGTCGTAGCTAGCCTGTTCTCCTGATGTCGTCCTGATGCCGATAACGCGTCCATCTTCAACGTCAACGGATTCAATGGGCTGGTTGAGGAGAACACCGCCACCGGCGGCGCGAATGCGATCGGCGATACGTTCGTACACCATCCCAGTGCCATCTTTGGGATATGCAAAACAATCTGCCAACGTACGGTGTTGACTGCGACTCTTTCGAAACAGTGCACCGGCAACAGCATTGCTGAGCGTGAGTCTGCGAATTCTTTGAGCCGCAAAATCCTCGCTTAGTTCCGAGCAAGGTATCCCCCAAAGCTTTTCGCTGTAGGACTTAAAGAATTTTTCGTACAACCGGCGTCCGAATCGCTTCACCACCCAACTCTCGAACGAGTCGCCCGCTCCGGTCGATGGGTTGTTGAGCACTATTTGCTTGGCATAGCTAAATAAAGTCTGAACCGTCTCTCGAAACCCTAATTTGCCAAAAACATCCAGCGGCTTGAGCGGATATTCGAACAGCGTACCGTGGTAGTGGATTCTGGTCAGGCGATCGATCAGATCGTAATCTTTGCCAACAATGTCGAGCCAAAATCGATTGACTCGCGCATCCGTGCTGAAGAAACGGTGAGGACCGATATCGACGCGTTGGCCCCAAAGATTGATCGACCTAGCGAGCCCGCCGACCTGGGAGCCTGCTTCGTAAACATCGACTTGTGCACCGCTTCTGGCAAGCTGCAGAGCGGCTGTAAGACCAGCCGGACCAGCCCCAATGACTGCAATGCGCATATGCAATGTTTCCCAAAAAACGCCAGACCACCTGCAGGCGGGCTTTTCGACTCAGCCAACTATAGGATGCACAACCGATTTTCTACGCGTCAACCTGGAAATCCTCCGTGGAAATATCGATTTGTAAACCGGAAGCGTTCTAGGGCCTGCCGCTGTGGAATTTGGAGGTACGATTCGCTGGTTCTCAGGCTGCAAGTTCGATACCCGGAACGCGATGGATGCCGTCTGTATCGATTGGGATAGCTCAGCCGTATTTGACACTCAAATCGATTTTAGCGAGATATTGCTGTGCCCGAGAGCGCTTTAGCTAGTTCTTCGAAGATCAAACGGCAAGGAAAGAGTGTCCTCACGACCTTGCTGGGATTGATCGTTTTGGCTGCGGTCGCTTGGTTTGTCTATGGTCGCACGCTGCATTACGACTTGATCTACGATGACTACGTCGCGATTACCACGAACGAATCGATCAAAAAGCTTTTTCCGCTCTTCGGCGAGCCAGGTGAAGATGGGCCATTGCGGCCAACTCGGTACTCGCCGCTCGAAGTTCGACCATTGGTCAACTTGACCCTGGCACTGAATTACCACTTCAGCGAATTGGATCCGGCCGGTTATCGACTGTGGAATATCATCGGACACTTTGTTGTGTCGGCGATTCTGTGGTGGATCGTCGTCCTGACCTTGCAGCAACCGGTTTTCCAAGACAAGTTCGCTGCTCTCGGAAAATCGCTAGGTCTGGGCGCGGCAATGATCTGGATGATTCATCCCGTCCACCAGGACACGGTCGTTTACATTACTCAACGCACCGAGTTGCAGATGGGGCTTTTCTATGTCCTTACCATCTTGGCTGCAATCGGCTTTTGGAAAGTCAAGTCCAGGTGGCTCAAGCTGCTGATTGCGTTGGCCGCAACGTGCCTCAGTGTTTGCGGCATGCTGAGCAAGGAGATGATGGCATCCGTTCCCTCGATGGTGGCAGCTTACGAATGGACCTTCATCGGAGGTTCCCTCGGGGTGATTCTGCGAAGATCTTGGATCCTCTACCTGGGATTAATCTTGAGTTGGGTTCCGATAGCTGCGATCTACTATACGGGAGGCGGTACACCGGCTGCGGGCTTTAACAATACCATCTCCGCCTACGATTTTTGGTTAACGCAGAGCAACACGTTTTTCAACTATTGGCGATTAACCTTTTATCCGTTTCCATTATTGATCCACTACTATGTTCCAACCTTGACCTCGATGGCGGAAGCATGGCCCGGTGTCGTAGGGCTTGCTGTGTATGGCTTGGCTACGATTTATCTCTTCTGGCGAAGGTCTGTGTTTGGCTTTGGATTTTTGTGGTTCTTCGCCATCCTATCGCCCACCCTCATCGTTCCGCTACCAAATGAGGAGATGGCCGAACGAAGGTTGTATGTCACGTTGATGGCCGTCATTCCAATCTTTGTTACCGTTCTTGCAGTGGGTTTGCTACGCATTTCCAAGTCCTGGTCCGACTTGCCCATCCGCAGCAAGATTCTCGCGTGGATACCGATGATTGCGATAACACTTGGATTGGGTGCTGTCAGTATCAGCACCGTCCATCGGTTAGAGAAGTCCTCTGAAATCTGGGATTACGTTGTGAAGTATCATCCCGAAGACTTCATCGCATTGGCGTTCCAGGGAACCGAGGAGTGCAACCAGGGCGATGTCGACACTGGGTTGCCGAAGATTTTGGCCGCTTACCAAAAGAACCCCAAATCGTTCATCTCCGACGCACTCATCAAGACGCTCGATTTCATTCGCGACTATCCTCGGCTGCTGGCCATTTGCCGTCAGCAGTATGAACTGTTTCCTGGTCAGCCCAGAAAAGTGTACATGCTGGCGGTTGCTTACGAAAAGAACGGGATGGCCGCCGAAGCGATCCAGAAGTATCGAGAGACGATTGATCTGTATCACGATACCTGGGAAGCTCACGGCGCATTAGCCACGCTTCTGGTTGAAGCCGGGCAGGTTGAGGAGGCAATCAAGCATTTTGAGATTTCGGTACGTCTTCACGAAGACTGCGTGAACTGCACCAACCTATTCATGCTGTATCTGGATACTTTTCAAGCCGAGAAGGCAATGAAAATAGCGCCGAAGTTGCTGAGGGCAACGCGAAAAGAGAAGTCCGCCGCCGAAGCCGAACAACTCGAACGGGAACTCAAGCGGCTCGAAGCTCAATTGCAGTCCCAAGGGAAGTTGAAGCAGCCGTCAGCGTCCGAGTAAAGGCGAGCGGAAACGCTAGCAAACAAAAACCGCGAACGCATACCACCGCCGCGGAGGGGCAATTGACCGGGCGGCGAGCCATTAATACGCAGGGATCCGCCCACCGTCTGGCGACGGTAGTAACGAGTGGCTATTTCTTGGCAGGTTCTGCTGCTTCGCCTGCCGCAGCCGCCGATCGCAACTCCTCGCCAGTCAAATCGTTTTTGCCGGGCCACTCCAATGGCCATGTAGTCACGTATCGCTCGACTTCTAGCCCTAGCTCCCGCACATATCGGGCGAGGGTCAACGAGCGATTGCGGAGAGGCTGACCAGGGCGATAAAATAGAAGGTCTCCGGTCAGCAACGTACGCGTGCGAGGCATGTACACCACGAAATACTCGTCGGTATGATCGGATTTCAAATCGTTCAGGATGACGACTGAGGCCGATGAATCCTCGCGCGACCATTGCTTGACCACCGTCTCGATCCGAGGTGTTCCATTTGTGCGGGACCACGCGTCTGGTCGAAGGTCAAAACGGGCGGCAAGGGTGCTCGTGACCGACGGGACCGAGGTGGGAGGTACAAGGATGGTTGCATCTTGGCTCGCCCAAGCTCGAACACCGGCGAGATATTGCGGATGAATGTGGCTGAAGGCGAAGTGCGAAACCGGCTTGCGAAACCGATCTCGCACCGCTGCGGCCATAGTCTCTGCATTGCGACTGCTGAAGAGCCCTTCGAAGACAAGAAGTTCATCCTCGAATTCTACGACGAACACCCTCGCATTCGGTTGCGCAAGTTCGCAGGCGAAAAGCCCACCGCCTAAGTCACGAAAGCGAAACTCTTCGGGAGGAATCACCATGGCCGCATCGCGACGCGGGTCCCCTTTGGGTGTGCGATACGGTTCGATCGATTCCGGAGCACCGAACTGAAATCTCGCAACCGTGCGTACTCCGTCGCCGCTCGAAGAAAGCGATCGTGTCACGGTCACGGAGCTCTCCGAGTATTGAATCCGCTCAAGCATCATGCCGTCGATGTCATTGTGAACGGTTCGAGTCAACGAGTGAATGAGTGAACTGGTTGCCGTTGCCACCGGCGGTGACAACTCGGCAAACCAAAGCACATCCCCCATCGCGAACCAAAACGTACTTCGTAGATTCGACCCTTCCATGCCGAACGCGGTGTCGGCGTTTTCCGGGCGCTCTCGCAGATAGGTGGCAAGGAGTTTCGGGTGAAGTACCGCGATCGCTGCAGACGAAAGATCGTTGTAACCTTCCGCTGAGAGATCCTCTTGGTCGGCATTGGACTGAAACAATCGCCCGCGACGCCAATAGTAGGTCGTCGCCGGAGAACTGGTATCCTGCGTATCGAAAAAATCGAGCCGACCTTCACCGGTTCGCTCGTCGAGCGCAATCTTGAGTTGGGTCGCAAAATCCCGAATGTCACCCGGCCGTTTGGGATGAGCGCTTTCCACAACAACTCCCTCACCAACAACGCGCCACGCGGCAGGCGGATCCGAGAAAGCGACCGTAGGCCCCAGTCCAATAACGAGCCATAGAATCAGGAAGACGAAAAATCGAAGGAACATCGAAGAATCTCAGAGGTGAGGGGGGATCATGACAACCGCCTCCTGCGTTTTGCTAGCAAGGCCATACGAAGAGGAGTCCGGCGGAGTTCAAAATCCCCACCGTCTGGCGACGGTAGCTACGGGGGAGGGGGCTTGGGCTTGACGCATACCTTGGGGATTTGGGATACCCTTCGATTGCCTGCAAGACCCAATCATGCGAGAGATTTGAACGAAAAATGAAGTCGTTTTGGAACGCGGTCCGCGATTCACTCCACCATACCCCAGCTCTGATTCTCGCTACCTTGTGCTCGCTGGGGATCGCCTTCCTTTGGGGATCCAACATCGGGGCGTTGTTGCCGGTGGTCGAAATGACACTCAACGGCGAGCCGATCCAAAAGTGGCTTGACAAAGGGGTCGCGACCTCCAAAGCGGAACTGGCCAAGATCGATGCGGAGATGGCTCAAGTACCGGCGGGAGACAACGCCGATCGTACCCGGCTCGAGCGCCATCGCAGGTATCAGGCGTGGGTGTTGTCGTGGCGACAGTGGTCGCTGCAAACGGCGGACTCGCTCTTTCCTCGGGATCCGTTCAGTTCCATCTGCGCCATCATGGGGCTGTTGATGGTAACGACGATGATCAAGCATATCCTGATGCTCAGCAACGATCTGATCATCGGCCATGTATCGACAAGCATCGTCCGCGATCTTCGCATGCGAGTGTTCGATTCGGTATTGAAGATGGATCGGACCAAGTATCAGGAATATGGGACGAGTGGTTTCTTGGCGGCGATCACTTCCGCCGCAGACGGGCTGACCAATGGACTGGTGCAATTGTTCGGAGCGGCGATCCGCGAACCGCTTCGGATCGTCTCCTGTCTGATCTTTGCTGCACTGATCAATTGGCGACTGCTGCTCTTGTCGTTGGTACTCGCCCCGCTCCTGGTTGGAATCGTCGTATTTTTCAACCGCCGAATCCGGGCGATCGCGTCTTCGATTCTGAATCGCAATGCTGGATTTCATGAAGTATTGCTCGAAGCATTAAGCAATATCTTCACGGTTCAAGCGTTCACGATGGAGTCGCACGAAAAAGCGAGATTCGGACATGCCACGCGCGACATGCGACGCATCAGCATGCGGATGATCTTTTGGAATGGTGTCAGCAAACCATTCACAGAATTGGTGGGCGTCGCCATGGTGGCAATCACCGTATGCGCCGGAGCGTACTTGGTCGTTAACAAGCAGACGCATCTCGGTACCCTTCGCGTCTGTGACGCCCCGATGAGTGTTCCGGACTTGCTGATCTTCTTCGGCTTGCTGATCGGCGCGAGCGATCCGCTTCGCAAATTGTCCGGCGTGTCGGTCGTGATCTACCAAGGGGTGGTGGCTGCGAATATGCTGTACGGGATCCTGAACACGAAGCCCGTTCTGGTCGAGGCCCAGCAACCGAAAACCATCCTCGGACGGCATCATACGCTTGCCCTGCGGAATGTTCAGTTTCAGTACCATCCGAGTCAACCGGTGCTGGTCGATGTCGACCTGTCGCTCCCATTCGGGAAGACGATTGCTGTTCTGGGAGCCAATGGCAGCGGCAAATCGACGCTGATTCAATTGCTGTGCCGGTACTACGATCCGGTCGCTGGATCGATCGCGTTGGATGAAATCGATTTGCGAGACTTGGCGCTCGTCGACCTTCGCCAGCGGATCACCTTGGTCAGCCAGAGCACCGAATTGTTCAACCGTTCGGTCTATGAGAACATCCTTTATGGAAAGCCCGAGGCGTCCCGGGAGGAAATCGAGCATGCGGCCAAACTGGCGCATGCCCACGAATTCATCACCCATTCCCTTGCCAACGGCTACGACACGATCGTCGGTCAGTCCGGGCAGAAGCTCAGCGGCGGCCAGCGGCAGCGCATTGCGCTGGCCCGAGCCATCCTGCGGAAGCCTGAAATCCTGATCCTCGACGAATCGACCAGCCAGATCGATATGGCCAGCGAATTGCAGATTCGAGAAACGCTGCAGGCCATGAAGGGGCAAATGACCATCATCATCATCACCCACCGCGAAGCCTTGGTCGCCCTGGCGGACGAGGTCTATACGATGGAGGCGGGGGTTCTGAGGGCCGCGACTTCGTCGCGTGCTGCTGCGGCCTAACAGGTAATGACCGCCCCGCGCCGGGAGTGTACAACGGAGGGATCCGGGAAATTGCATTCCCATCCGCTTGGTATGTCCTCTCCATGAAAAGGGATCGAGACGGTCGTGAGAAAGAACCCAAAACGCAGCGAGGTTCCGGTCGGTGACACGTGGGATTTGGGGAGCTTGTTCCCCAGCGATGCCGCTTGGCAGCAGGCGATCCCCGAATTGGAGCGATTGATCGAAGGCTTTGCTCGATTTCAGGGGACTCTGGCGCAGTCCGCTGAGCAACTCGCTGAGTGCCTCGATCACGACGTGCAGACCGATAGAATGGCCGAGCGGATCGGGACGTACGCGTTCCTGAAAACCACCGAGGATCAAGCCGACAGTACGTATCAGGCATTCCAAGCCCGCTACCAGAACTTGGCCACCCGGGCCGGTCAAGCCGCCAGCTTCATTCGCCCCGAAATCCTCTCCATCCCGGCTGAGCAGATGGATCGCATGATCGGCAGCGCGTGCTTGGCTCCGTATCGTCTGGTGCTCGAGCGAATCAATCGCTACCGGGCCCATACGCTCAATCAATCCGAGGAGCGGCTCTTGGCCATGCAGGGCGAGATGGCGCAGACTGCGGGCAAAACCTTTCGGCAATTGAGCGACGCGGATTTGAAATTTGGGCAGATCGAAAATGAACACGGCGAGACGGTCGACCTGACCAACGCGTCCTTCACCTCGTTGCTGATTTCTCCCAAGCGCGACGTTCGGCAGCAAGCGTTTCACCAATACTATGCCGAGTTCACCGACCACGAAAACACCCTCGCCGCCACGCTCGCCGGCAGCATTCATACCGATGTGTATTATGCGCGGGCTCGCAATTATCCCAGCGCTCTGGAGTCGTCCTTGTTCGCCGACAACGTTCCGGTCAGCGTTTACGACAACTTGATCGCCGCCGTGCGCGAGAGCTTGCCGGCCGTGCATGAGTACTTCGAAATGCGTCGACGCAAAATGGGGATCGATAAGATTCACCATTACGACACCTACGTCCCCATCCTCAACGATGTTCCATCGCATTATTCGTGGGACCAAGCGGTCGCAGTGGTTTTGGCATCGCTCAAGCCCTTGGGGGAGGAATACGGTCAGAACCTTGCAAACGGCCTTCGCGGCCGTTGGTGCGATCGGTACCCAAACCAAGGCAAGCAGAGCGGGGCGTTCAGCTGCGGGACGTACGACGGCGATCCCTATATTTTGATGAACTACAAGCCCGAGGTGCTCAACGACGTGTTCACGTTGACCCACGAGGCAGGCCACTCGATGCACAGCTACTACTCTGCCCGAAGCCAGCCGTTCCAGTACTACAACTACACGATCTTTGTGGCGGAAGTCGCCAGCACGTTCAACGAACAACTCCTCGCCGATCACCTGATACGCAACGCCGAATCCAAGGCGCAGCGCGCGGCGATCATCAATCACGAGATCGACAGCATCCGCGCAACCATCGTCCGCCAAACGATGTTCGCGGAGTTCGAAAAGAAGACGCATGCGATGGCCGAATCGGGAGAACCCCTGACCGTCGCTTCGTTCAAAGAAGTCTACGGCGAATTGCTGCGGGATTACTTTGGCCCCAAATTCGTGATCGATGACCAACTGCGGTTGGAATGTTTCCGCATCCCCCATTTCTACCGCGCGTTTTACGTTTACAAATACGCAACCGGTCTCTCGGCGGCTATCGCGTTATCGCAGCGCGTGATGCATGGGGGAGGGGACGAACTGGATCAGTATCTGCAGTTCTTGCGGGGCGGATGCTCCAAGGATCCGCTCGACCTGTTGCGCGACGCGGGAGTCGACATGACCCAACCCCAGCCGGTGCAAACCGCGTTGGCTCGCTTCGCGAACCTGGTCCAGGAACTCGATCGACTTCTCTAGAAAGAGGGCAAACAACCATGCGGTTCCCGAACAACCGAAAATTTCCGATCGCGCTGAGTTTGCTGCTTCTGGTCAACTTTGGCGCATCGATTTGTTACAGCCAGCAGCGCGATGCGCTGCGGATCGGAACCTTCGATGTCGATGCGACCCCTCCGCTCGGCAGTCAATTGGCTTACAGCCCAACTCGCTCGGTTCTTGAAACCTTGCGGTGTCGAGGCGTGGTGCTGCTCGGGAGCGGTCGACCGATCGTGATGTGCTCGGTCGATTGGCTCGGGATCGGCAACGATGGGAATCGAATCTTTCGCGAACGACTGGCGAAGGCGGCCGGAACGGAACCGGATCGCGTGGCCGTGCATACCGTCCATCAGCACGATGCGCCCTGGTGCGATTTCTCCGCGGATCTGCTGGCCCAGTCGCATGGAGCGACCGGGATCATCTTCGACTCGGGATTCGCGAAGATCGTCCTGGATCGGGCCGTCGAAGCGGTACAAGCCGCGGTGGAGCGTGCGGAAAATGTAACCCACATCGCGGTTGGTCAAGGACGCGTGGAGCAGGTCGCATCCAATCGCCGCATCCTCGGACCCGACGGACGGGTCAAGGCGGTACGTTGGACAGCCACCAAAGACCCTGCTGTCCGAGCGGAACCTGAGGGAGTAATCGATCCCTTTGTTCGGTCGGTCAGTTTCTTCCATGGCGACCAACGCTTGGTGGTTCTGACCTACTATGCGACGCATCCTCAGAGCTACTACGGCAAAGGAGACGTGAATCCTGACTTTCCAGGCTACGCTCGAAACGCTCGCGAGAAAGCGACCGGAGTCCCACATGTTCATTTTTGTGGGGCTGGAGGAAATGTCGGGGCGGGAAAATACAACGATGGTGCCCCGGAGAATCGACCGATTCTTGCCGGTCGACTAGAGGATGGAATGCGCAGGGCAGTGGAATCCGAAAAACGATCCGCAATCACCGCGACGGATATCGCGTGGACGACACGCGATGTGGTGATGCCGGTGACGCAGCAGCTTCAGTTGGAGAATATCGAGAAGATCGTGCGCGATCCCTCCAGGACGCTGAAGGAGAGGATCTATGCCGCGACGCAGGAAATTTGGATGCGGCGATGTGCGGCGAAAGATCCGGTGACGCTTCAATGCCTGCGACTGGGCTCGGCGCGGGTCCTGCACATGCCCGGAGAATTGTTCGTCGAGTACCAACTGGCCGCCAGCGAAATGGTTCCTGACGCTTTCTTGGCCGTTGCGGCATATGGAGATTATGGGCCCTGCTACATCGGCACAAGAGTCGCGTACCAACAAGGGGGCTACGAAACCGAAGCCCGTTCGTCGCTGGTGGCTCCCGGGGTGGAAGAGGTCCTCTTGGAGGCGATGCAAGAGGTCCTCGGCGTTGAAAAGAAAGCGTGGCGATCCCTGGGATCGACTCCTTGAAGCGAGGAACCGTTACTGAACTTCCACAAGATTCTGGATCTCTGCATCCCGGTCGACTTTGCGGATCGCTTCCTGGATAACTTGCTTGTGATAGAACGAGCGGACGGTTCCTCGGACGATCAGTTGGTCCTGCTGACGCTCCACAAAAACCGGTTGCCGGTTCAAGTGGGGATGGTTTCGCAGGGCTTTGTCCAGACGGTGCAGCAGCGGCGGATTTGCCATTGGGAGGGTGCTCCAAGACGCAAGGGAGATGGGGAGAGGAAGGGAGCGACGGACGGTTCGCCTTGGGAAGTGTGGCACCCCAAACGGTGGTATTTCTCGGCTTGCACGTCCAAAATGCCCACAAATTCCCAAGACATGCCCCAGGGGAACAATCCCGGAAAGACGAACGGATGTAGGGGATTTTCCGGGTAGCGGACGCGGCGCGCGGGATCCGATACAATGTTCCATTCAGAAATCGCCGAAGCAGTGCTTTGAGGAGGTATCTTCCACACACAATGACAGACTGGTTACCGGATCTCGCGAAAATTTTTGTGGCGTTGATCTTGGTCTTCGTCAATGGTTTCTTCGTGGCGGTCGAATTCGCGCTGGTCAAAGTTCGCTTGAGTCGCATCGAGCAAATGGTGGCCGAGAAACGGCTGTTTGCGAGAACAGCCCGGTGGCTCGCCCAGCGCCTCGAGCACTCCCTGTCCGCCTGCCAGCTTGGGATCACCATGGCTTCCTTGGCACTCGGTGCCATTGGCGAGCCCGCATTTGCGCACCTCATCGAACCTGTGCTCAACAAGATCGGGATCCAGTCGCAGGCAGTCGTTCATGGGCTCGCTTTCGCCTTTGCGTTCACCCTGGTGACCGCCCTCCACCTGGTTGTCGGGGAGCAGGCCCCCAAGGTATTCGCGATTCGCAAGCCAGAGGGACTTCTGCTCGCCTGCGCGCTCCCACTGGCTATCTTCTATGTCATCGCCTATCCGCTGATGGTCATCCTGAGCATCTCCACCGATTGGCTCCTCCGGATTCTAGGAGCGGGGGACAAGACCAAGAGTTCGATCCCCTACACGGAAGAGGAGATTCGCGCTTTGCTTCGCGAAGCCCATGTCCATGGGAACTTGACCCGGAGCGAACACAGCCTGATCAACGCCGTCTTCGAGTTCGACGACCTGGTCTGCCGCCGCATCATGGTCCCTCGCAACGACGTGGACTTTATCGATATCAACGACGACACCAACGTCATCCTGGGAATGATGCGACGTACCAAGCACACACGTTATCCGGTTTGTGATGGATCGCTCGACTCAGTCATGGGTGTTCTGCACGTGAAAGACATCTCCGGGGCCAACATTCAGATGGGGTTCGACTGGACCACCTTGATGCGTCCCCCGAAAAAAGTTCCGGAAAATATGCCGATTAGCAAACTGCTGCGGCATTTTCAAGGAACGCACCAGCATATGGCCTTCGTCGTCGATGAGTATGGGATGATCATCGGAATCGTCACGCTCGAGAACGTCATGGAAGAGATCATCGGCGATGTAGCCGACGAATTCGATGTCGAAGAACCCGAGATCGTTCCCGATGGCCCGGGAGCTTATGTCGTCCTTGGCTCCACGGCTGTCGAAGCTGTCGAAAATCGGCTGGGGATCAAATTCGAGGAAGCTGACGTCGATACGGTGACCGGCCTGTTGGTCCACAAAGTCGAACGATTGCTGATCGCCGGCGACGTGATCGAATTGCCAGGTGTAACGGCCAAAGTATTATCGGTATCTGACGATCGCGCCACCAAAGTGCGTTTTACCCTCATCACCGAAAAGGATTAGCTCATGAGATTGTGCAACGTTGTAATTCAAAGTGCGATGGCCTTCGCGCTGCTCGGATCGATTCCTCTGCAAGCCCAGGACTCCAAGCCGAGCGAACCCAAAGCGGTCTCCATCTTCGATGGAAAATCGCTCCATGGTTGGTCCGGACTGCCCAGCAATTGGCGGGTCGAAGATGGAGCCATCACTGGAGAAAATACTGCCGATGCTCCCATCGCCCAAAATACATTCTTGGTCTACGAGAAACCGGTCAAAGACTTTGAACTCGAACTCGATTTCAAAATCCAAGGGGGCAACTCCGGAATCCAATACCGCAGCAAGCTTCTCGACCAGGAGAAATTTGTCGTCGGTGGCTACCAAGCCGATATCGACTCCGGAAAACGCTACATGGGGATCAACTACGAAGAACGGGGCCGCGGGATCCTGACCGACCGCGGCGAGATCATCGCCATCAGCAAAGATGGCAAGAAATCGAAAGCCGGAACAACCGGCGATCCGGAATCGCTGCTGTCCCGCATCAAGTGGGAAGATTGGAACCACTACCGCATCGTCGCTCGTGGGCCGCTGTTGCAACACTACATCAACGATACTCTCATGTCGGAGACTCGCGATGAAGAATCGGCCAAGGCCGCCATCGAAGGAATCCTTGCCTTCCAAGTCCACGCAGGGCCTCCCATGAAGGTCCAGTTCAAGAACATCCAACTGAAGACCTACTAAACGGAGAGGCTGCCAGCGAGGGACAATCGAGGGGCCTTCATAAAAACATAATGGCGCCATCCCTCGCTCACGCGGGATGGTCGCGATCGTCGGACAGTTATCGCTTGGTCGCCACCCAGGTTTCGCTCGCCTGCATTCGTACTCAACACGGCCGACAAAGGTCAATTGTCATTTTTATGCGCCCGAGGCGCTAGCCGATTTTTGAGCCCGAGGCGCTAGCCGATTTTTTGCATGTCGAACGAACTCGGCGAGCGCCTCAGGCTCACTTTTGTCGGCTGTGTCGCACTCGTATTCTTCCGAAACCAACGGGTACGAGTACGAAGAACATCCATAGCCTCCGCGAGAGACCATAGGCATTACGAATGCGCTGCGAGTATCGGTTTCCAGGGACAACTGTCCGCTGCGTCGCGTGAGGGAGCCGACGAGACAATTTTTCCATCGCGAATCAAGCAAGCGCCGGACAGTTGAAAGCCGTCTCCGACCAGTTTTCCGAAACCGTATCCTTTGAGGATCGCGGTTCGGAAGCCTTCGACCCAAACCCGCCAGCCAAATAGCTGGCGGAACGAACCTCGAGGCAAATGATAGGCTTGGAAGAGCCGACAGCTCGGATCGCTGATGTGGGGCACATCAGGTAGGCCGAATCGCTGCATCATCGCCGCCCCTTCCTCGGGAGTCCCCATGTGGACGACCACCGGCTGAATCCCTTTCTTGGTCCAATCGTCACGCCGCTTGCTCAGTTCATCGAGGGTCTCGCGGCAGAACGTGCAACCCGCATGACGGAGGAACACGACCAGCACGTCGCGATCGCGGCTCATGGCAGAGAGCCCTTGACCGTTGGACGCGATCGCGTCCCGGTTGGCCTGGTCGAGCGACCAGACCTCGGCCGAATCGCGCTGGGGATCGGTATTGTCCTTGAATGCGCGATACAAAATCGCAGCGAACGGGATCCACCAAATCAGATCATTGGTCACAATGGTCCAACCCCAGGACCAGGGCAGCGCCCCCGTGATTGCGGACTGGATAAAGCCAATCGGTCCGAAGATCTTTCCTAGGAAACCCACCAACACGATCGGCCAGTGGCGTCGAAAATCGGAACCTGCGATCCAGTAGCCGATGCCATAAACGCCGACGATCATTCCCACACACTGCCAGATCCCCGGATAGTTCGGTCGGTCGATGTGAGTCCAATCAAAGAGTTGGTTCGGCAACAGGATCACCCAGGCTCCCCAGAGCAAGTTGTAGATCGCAGCGCATCGAAGGACAAATCGCGGCCAAGTCGGTTCGGTAGTCATGTCGTTATTATACGTCCAGGTCAACGCGGTAACGCCTTCTACGCGACGCGCTAAGTTGCGAATAGGAAACCATTCCACAATCCGAAGCATGAGCGAGGGATGGCACCGCTATGCTTTTGTGACGATCCATCGATTGTTCCTCGCGCGAGCGTCGGGTTATGAAAATCCCTGAGAAATCTTGGTCTCGTTGGCTCCGGCGAGACAAAATCGCAACTTCAAGATGCGGTCGCCGCGGACTGGGAGGTAGGCTTTCAGGTTACCGCATGGGCTTGCAAATCCTCGAGATCCACAAACTCGAGGGTGGAGATATGGGTTGATTCCAAGACGACGGGGGGCGCGACGCCGGCTTCCAACGCTTCACGCCATCGCAGCACGCACAGGCACCATCGATCTCCTGGCTTGAGCCCAGGAAATTGGTACTGGGGCACGGGGGTAATCAAGTCGTTTCCGCGGCGTTTCGAGAAGGCGAGGAATTCGTCGGTCACCTGAGCGCAGACCAGATGCAAACCCAGGTCTTCCGCTCCACTACGGCAGCAGCCGTCCCGAAAAAAACCGGTTATCGGATCGACAGAGCAGGATTCCAGGGTCGATCCCAGCACATTCTTTGCTTCCGCCATACGCTTTCCTCAAAAGTTCGGGTAGGTGTTTCTGATTTCGGGTCCAGTTCACGGCATTTGCCGCAGACGCTCAAGAGCTTGTTCGGTGGCGAGACGCTGGGCGGTCAGTTCGCTCAAGGCTTGGCGTTCTTTCTCGATGATTTCGGCGGGCGCCTTGCTGACAAACGCTTCGTTGGCCAGTCGGCCTTCCTTGCCCTGAATCTGCTTGACGAGGTTTGCGAGTAGTTTTTCATTGCGAGCGATTTCGGCGGCCACATCGATGAACTGGCTCAGATCGACGTAGACATCCATTTGATCGATCGCGACATGGGCATGCACCTCGGGAACCGGAATTTCCGAGCCCCACGCCTTCGCAGTCGCACCCGCCATGCTTTCCAGAAACGGTTGCATGGGACGGAGCAACCGCTCAATCTCACCATCACAGCGGACGGAGAAGGGGACTCGTTCCTTGGGCGCGAGATTCTGACGCGAGCGAATTTCGCGAATTGCACCGATGAGGGCCGCAAAGTGGGAGAATTGACTTTCCACTTCGCTTCGCTGGAAGCGGGTTTGCGCCGTCGGCCATGGAGCTCGCATCAACCACCGCTCAGCGGGTGCATCATCGAACAGATCGCGATGCGGCACGATCTTGCCAAGCTGTTGCCAGATCGCTTCGGTGACGAACGGCATCATCGGATGAAGCAATCGGAGCATGTGATCTAGGCAATGGGCGAGGATCCGCTGCACTTGGGGTCGCAGTTTCGGGTCCTGCAATCGTGGCTTGGCCATCTCGACGTAATAGGAACAGAAGTTGTCCCAGGCAAAGTCATACGCCGCGCGGGCTGCCTCTGCGTATCCATAACGATCCAGTTCACGATCGACCGTCTGTGCGACCGAAGCCAATCGGGACAGGATCCATTGGTCTTCCAGCGGCAACGCATTCCAGTTCAATGCCACCGGTTGATATCCTTCCAGATTCATCATCACGAACCGCGACGCATTCCAGAGTTTATTGACGAAGTTGCGGGCGTTCTCAAAGCGTTCGCTGACCACCGGCGCGCGCGGGAGCGCTTTGTCGGCTTCGGTCTCCGCCCACTGGGTTGAAAACGGTTTTTTGCACTTGTCGCAAACGACGCGTGGGGCGACTCGATTCTCTTTGGTTTGCTGGACCAATTCCTGGCAGTGGGGGCACTCGTACTGGACCGGCATGCGCACGTCTTGCGTTTCGGTCGTGAGCCAAGTGAGTCCGAACCGAAGCGCGTCGGCGCCGAATTTGTCGATCACGTCGATCGGATCGACGCCGTTCCCCTTGCTCTTGGACATCGTTTCGCCGTACCCATCGAGGATCTTGGGATGGATATAGACCTCGCGGAACGGAACTTCGCCTAGGTTGTTGAGCCCCATGAGCACCATCCGCGCTACCCACAGGGTGATGATGTCGCGCGAGGTAATGAGGGTACTGGTCGGATAGAAATAGCCCAGTTGCGGGGTCGATTCCGGCCAACCCAAGGTGGAGTGAGGCCAAAGGGCTGAGGAAAACCAGGTATCGAGCACATCTTCTTGGCGGACCAAGCCGTGCGCCTCGAGCTTGGATTCCAGGGCCGGGTCCTCGTTCCTGACACACACGTGCAGCGTCGCCGGCTCCTCGATTGCGGCCGAGACCAACCCTGATGCACGCTGCGGCATGGCTTCGATCTGAGCTCGCATGCTTTGGGCGAGTTCCGCGGTTTCGAATGCTTTGCTCCAGATCGGGATCTGATGTCCCCACCACAGTTGGCGACCGACCGGCCAATCCCGCTTTTCGCTCAGCCAATCGATGTAGCCAAGCGTGTAACGCTGCGGATAGATTTTTACTCGCTGGCTGGTGACGGCATCGATTGCCGATTGGGCCAAGTCGGCCATGGCGACGAACCACTGGTCGGCCAAATAGGGTTCGATCGGCGTTTTGCTTCGATCGCTGTGCTTGAGGTCGATTTCCCGATCCTCGACTTGGTCGAGCAGCCCCAGCGCGTCCATGTCTGCGACGACGCGTTGCCGAGCCTTGGCCATGGTCATGCCCGCATAGCGTCCGCCATGCTCATTGATCGTGCCATCGGGATTCATGATATTGAGCCGTGGCAACTGGCATCGCGTGGCGACATCGTAGTCGTTGGGGTCGTGGGCTGGCGTGATCTTGACACAGCCGGAACCGAGTTCGGGTTTCGCCCACTCGTCGACCACGAGAGGGATCTCGCGCTCGGCCAGGGGCAATCGGATCAGGCGGCCTTGCCTCGCCATGTCGGCGAGTTTCTCGAGGGCGGGCAGGATCTCGCGTTGGCGAGACTCGAGATCCGCCAACTGCGATTCCAGGGGAGGACGATCCTTAGCACTCGCCTCTTGAATTTTGTGCGAGAGCGCCTGATGCGCAGTTTCGAGGGCAGCGCGCGGGTTGGGATGGACCGCGACCGCGGTATCCCCGAGCATCGTTTCCGGGCGGGTGGTTGCAACGACGACATAGCTCGGTTCACCCGGCTGCGGATCGATCAACGGGTAACGGAAGTGCCAGAAATTGCCGGCAACCTTTTCCGAGAAAACTTCGTCGTCGCTCACGGCGGTCTGCAGGTAGGTGTCCCAGTTGACCAACCGCTTGCCTCGATAGATCAAACCCTTGGAGAACAGATCAAAGAAGGTTGTTCGAACCGCGCGGGCGCACATCGGATCGAGAGTGAAGCGGGTGCGCCGCCAATCGCAGGAGCAACCCATTCGCTTCAATTGGCCCAGGATCCGGGCTTCGTACTGGTCCTTCCACTGCCAAATCCGCTCGACGAGTTTCTCCCGTCCCAGGTCGTGGCGAGTCTTGTTTTCGAGTTCTTTCAAACGGCGTTCCACAACCGCCTGGGTTGCGATGCCGGCATGGTCCGTCCCCGGCATCCACAGCGCCACTTCCCCCATCATGCGATGCTTGCGAATCTGGATGTCCTGGAGTGTGTTGTTCAGCGCATGGCCCAGATGCAACGCGCCGGTCACGTTCGGAGGAGGAATCACGATCGTGTACGGCTTTTTGCTCGGGTCGACCTCGGCATCAAAACAACCCGCATCCTGCCACTCTTGGTAGATGCGCTGGGATGCGTCGGCAAAGTCAAAGCGATTTGGAATATCAGTCGCGTCAGTCGTCATGAAAAGCTGGGTTCGCGGGCAAGCGAGCTAGAAAGGGAACGAAAAATCGGTTCGAAACGCAGGATTTCGCAACACGGTATTGTGGAACGATTGCGCCCTGGACGCAAGGCAACTCCGCGCTCCATCAGGAATCCCCCATCAAGGTCAGCACCAAATGCCGCGCCGACGCCCGGTCGCGATGCTCGCATAGGTAGATCCCTTGCCAAGTCCCAAGGCACAATTGACCATCTTTGATCGGCACGGTCAGACCGGATCCCATCAACGACGATTTGACGTGGGCCGGCATGTCGTCCGGTCCTTCGATGGTGTGCACGTAAGGGAGGTCCTCGGGGACGATATGATTCAGAGCCGTTTCGAAATCGACCCGCACATCAGGGTCCGCATTCTCGTTGATCGTCAAACTCGCCGACGTGTGCTGGATAAAGACATGTAGGAGCCCGACGCGAACCAAGGCGAGCTCGGGAATGGCCTCCACCACGAAACGGGTGATCAAATGACACCCCCGCGGGAAAGGGCGAAGCGTCAGAGTACGATGATGCCATACCATCGACGCATCATACCGATTCCCCGAGCGAACCTGGGCGAGGTTGCTGGATTTTCGGTGGCAGTTTGACGCGGAAAGCAAAGATTCCGCACACGGACCTGGGGCGGTTATTGACGACCGGGAATTCCTCTGGATACTTCCAATTCGATTTCCGCCATGTTTCACCCACTTTTTCATCGGGAGATCCATCCAACCATGCGTCGTGCGAAGATTAGCATCATCGGAGCCGGAAATGTTGGGGCCACTTGCGCCCATTGGTGTGCCGCCGCAGAACTCGGGGATGTCGTCTTGCTCGATGTACCCCAAACGGAAAACATGCCCCGAGGAAAAGCCCTCGACCTGATGCAGTCCTCCCCGATCATGGGCTTTGACAGCGCCGTCAGTGGCACCAATGATTACAAAGATACCGCCAATAGCGATGTCGTCGTGATCACCGCCGGAATCGCTCGCAAACCAGGAATGAGCCGCGACGATCTCCTGAGCACCAACGCAAAAATCGTCTCCAGCGTCGCCGAGCAAGTCAAAACATCGAGCCCCAACGCGGTCGTGATCGTCGTCAGCAATCCACTCGACGCGATGGTCCAACGCGCTTTTCAAGTTCTCGGGTTCCCTTCCCATCGCGTCATCGGTCAAGCAGGCGTGCTCGATACCGCACGCTTCCGCACTTTCATCGCCATGGAATTAAAAGTCAGCGTTGAGGATGTCTCCGCGATGCTCATGGGTGGCCACGGCGATACGATGGTCCCCATCGCAAGTTGCACGAGCGTTGGCGGTATCCCCGTCTCGCAATTGATCCCGGATGCTCGCATGGCCGAGATCGTGCAACGCACCCGCGACGGCGGCGCGGAAATCGTCTCGCTCCTCAAAACCGGATCAGCATACTACGCTCCCGCTGCAGCCACCGCGCAAATGGTGGAAGCGGTCGTGCGTGACAAGAAGCGACAGATCCCATGCGCGGCGCTGTGCCGCGATGAATACGGCGTCGGCGGCTACTATGTCGGCGTTCCCGTCATCCTCGGAACCGGTGGCGTGGAAAAAATCATCCAACTCTCGCTGTCCGATTCCGAAAAGGCCGCGTTCCAAAAGAGCGTCGATGCCGTCAAATCCCTGGTCGCTTCCATGGAATCGCTCCTCAAGGCCTAACCCTTGCTCGGCTTCCTTGAAATGCCAGCAACCTACGTCCTTGTTGGGAAGATAATGCTGGCATTTCAAGTTTGTTGTTTCTTGGTTCGGCGGGATTGACGCGACCGCCATGGTCCCCTTAAAACCGCTCGCGAGATTCTACTTTTCTCATTGGGGAGCCCGATGCCCCACGCTCGTCGCAAAGGACATGAATGGAATGAATCGATTGCAACAGTTGCTCCATGGCCGGTTGGGAAAAGACACTTCCTTGGAGCCGAACGATTCGTGGGGCGATGGCGAAGGTTCCGCGTCCCTGGGCGCGATGGACGCAACGCAAC
Source organism: Planctomycetota bacterium (assembly GCA_046306195.1). Taxonomy (GTDB): domain Bacteria; phylum Planctomycetota; class Planctomycetia; order Pirellulales; family Pirellulaceae; genus JBKCUI01. Next base: position 53,140 of record JBKDXO010000184.1, read on the forward strand.
TCGAAATCCCGCATCGCTTGTTCGTGCCCGAACACTTCGAACCCAGGTATGACTATCCGCTGATCGTTTGGTTGCACAGCGATGACAGCAGCGAATGGGAACTCGATGTGGTGATGGAAGCGATCAGTGTTCGAAACTATCTTGCGATCGCTCCTCGGGGCCACCGCACTTCGTCGAAATCGAACCGGTTGTTTCGTTGGGGAACGCAACTGGCCGATCTGGCAGTGGCGGAGAACCTCGTTTTTGAATGCATCGATGCGTTGACAGAAGGCCTTCCCGTCAATCCGGAACGTATCTTCTTGGCAGGAATCGGCATGGGAGGAACCGTCGCGCAGTGGATTGGCCTCAAGCATCCGAACCGCTTTGCCGGCGTGGTCTCCATGCAAGGGTTGTTTCCCAAACGTCGATGCGCACTCTCCCATTGGAAGTCCGCGCGTCGGCTTCCTGTCCTGTTTCTGCAAGGCGAGCCGTCGAACACCTGCGACGATGACGACATTGCGGAAGCCATGCACTTGGCTCATGCCGCCGGCTTGGGATATCGATTTGTCCGACTCCGAGATTCCGGAGCGAGCCCTCTGCGCGACCGGTTTGTGGAAGCGTCGGAATCGTTGGACGCCGAAATGTTCGCGATGGCGAATCGATTCCTGATGGGAATCGTCACCCAAACGGAGATCTCCTTGGATGGCGAACGGTCGGCCCAACCCTCTCCTCAATACGACCCGCTTTCCGCAGGCTTCGGCTGGAACTAACCGGCAAAACAAAAAAATCCGCCCAGATTTCTTTCCCGGGGACGAAGTTTCTTGTGGTGGCATCGATTCCGGTGCGACCAGAAGAATGGGATTTAATTCGCCACACAAGAACGGATGAACTTTTCGGGCTGGTGGAGCGTCTAAGAAGAATACGAGGTCAAGGGAAACCGACATTGTGGCCCGGGGACTTCTCCTGCCGATAGAATGGCGGAGCCCGGTTGCCGTTTTGGAAAGAGTTCTGGAAAATCATGCGAAAACGAAAGGTAGCAAAACCAAGCCACGCCCAGATCCGGGACCACTTCCGGTTTCTCGGCCTTGCCGTAGGGGAAAGCGATCTTTCGGCCATTTATTCGGCCGTGCGGGCCCGTGCAGCGGGGATCTCGGATTGCGAAGGCCAGCATGGGATCGAAGGGCTGATCGACCGCCAGTCCAAGATTGCTGTGGCGACTTACCGCCTGCTCGATCCTCGTGGTCGAGATTCGTTCTCGGAACGTGTCCAGTTGTGCTACTCCACCGAACTCGAGGAACGAAAGCTGGAATTGAAGGACTTGGACCTGCAGCAGGTACCCAAGCACAACCCATGGGTGCCCCGGAGCAGTTCCAAGAAGAACAGGCGCGCTTCAACACCGGTCCTGATGAACGGCCCGGTGATCGAACGAGCGATCCAGGAAGGGGCGTCCGCCCCGGTGGCTTCGCAAGCAGTCTCGGAAACCAAGTCATGGCTGGACGAACGTCGCGACGTCGTTCGTTCCCTTCGCGAGCTGGAGCCGAACACGAGTTCCACTCCCTTTTCTTGGATTCGATCGGTACTGGGTTGGTAATTGAGCGCCACCGTTCTGGTTACCGGTTACGGTGGCTTCTTAGGGGCCGAGATCTGCCGCCAGTTGATCGAACAAGGTTTTCGAGTCCGAGGGGTCGCTAGGCAATCGTACGGTGCTCTGGCAGCACTGGGCGTGGAATGCGTCCAGGGATCCGTCGTCGACCCAATGCTTTGCGAACGGGTATGCGAAGGAGTCGATGCCATCATCCACACCGCGGCCCTCGCCGGTGTATGGGGACCGCGTCGCGAGTACGAAACGACAAACGTCACGGCTACGGAGTCCTTGCTCGAAGGAGCTCGGCGACATCGCGTCCGAGCCTTTGTGCAGACCAGTTCTCCGTCGGTGACCTTCGATGGCAGCCCGCAAAGCGGTATCGACGAAAACGTTCCCTATCCCGCCCAATGGTTGTGCGACTACCCGCGCACGAAAGCCATCTCCGAGCAAGCGGTCTTGGCCGCAAATGCCCCGGACCGATTATTGACATGCGCGCTGCGCCCCCATTTGATTTGGGGAGTCGGAGATCCGCATTTGATCCCTCGGGTGTTGGATCGATGCCGCTCCGGCCGTCTACGAAGGGTCGGCCCTGGAACCAACTTGATCGACACCGTGCATGTCGAGAGCGCCGCCTGCGCGCATGTGTTGGCGTTGCATCAATTGCTTGCGGGAAACACGGCCGCATCGGGCAAGGCATATTTCATCACCGATGGGGAGCCTGTCCCGTGCTGGGAATGGATCTCGACGATCCTTCGTTGCGGTGGGCTAGAGCCCCCGAAGAAATCGATCTCGCTCGCGAATGCCTATCGCGCCGGTGCTTTGCTGGAGGGAATCTATCGCGTGCTTCGGATCCGATCCGAGCCCCCGATGACCCGCTTTGTTGCGTTGCAACTCGGCGTAGATCATTACTTCCGCATCGACGCAGCCCGCAAATATCTCGGCTACGAACCCCAGGGAGATCGCAAGGCGCGGATCGATGCCTTGCGAGCATGGCTCTCGCCTTGATGGGCATCGCACCTCTTGCCGCCATTCTACTCGCTGGTGCCGAAAAATGCGGAAAATGCATCCGCATGTTGCGCATGCTATAATCGCAGTTCGATGTTTCGCTTCACCTACCTCGGACCCGCGCGCCCATTCCCATGCAACCCGGTAACGACGAACCTACGATCTCGCCCGTTCGAAATCCATGTCCCGATGAGCCAACTATCCAACCCGTCGATTCTTTCTCAACCGCGATGAGACCGGGGAGCGAGGGTACGTGGGGGTTGCCGAAATCCTTTGGTCGCTATCGCGTTGTCTCCTTGCTCGGTAAAGGGGGCTTCGGTGCCGTTTATCGCGCTGTCGATGACCAGCTCGAGCGCGATGTCGCCATCAAAGTCACCCTCGGTTCATTGCTCGATCCGTCGATGCGAGAGGGCTTCCTTACCGAAGCTCGCATCGTTGCAGCGCTCGATCATCCGAACATCGTGCCGGTCTGCCCAGCGAAGACAAAGACATCATCCCCCGCATTCACCGGCGCATATCGAAAGCGATCACACATCCATCTATCTGATTACGGCCGCATGCTTCGAACACGCGCCGATTATCGGAACCACCGATGAGCGTCTCGCAAGCTTTTCCACGCAGCTATGTGAACTGATGCACCAGCAATGTCGATCTGTCTTCGCCTGGGTTGTTTTACCTAATCACTATCACGTGCTATGCGATGTAATCAGCCTGGAATCGTTGTTCCAATCGATCGCCAAGCTGCATGGCCGCACATCGTTTGAATGGAATGGTGAAGACAAATGTCGGGGCAGACAAACATGGTGCAAAGCGGCGGAAACAGCCATGAAATCCGAGGGGCATTTTTATGCATCGCGGAACTATGTTTTGCATAACCCCGTGCATCACGGGTATTGTTCCAAGTGGACGGAATGGCCGTTCAGTAGCGCCGCGCAGTTCATTGAAGAGGTGGGACGCGAAGCAGCACTCCGTTTTTGGAGTTCCTATCCACTTCATGACTTTGGTAAAGACTGGGATCCACCCAGCCTTTAAGGTTGCGCCGTGCGCTGGTGTCCCGGCTTCAGCCGGCCGGTTCTACACCGCACAGGAAAGCAATCGCCTAAAGGCTACACACCAGTGCGAGAACCTCAACCTGAGACCGCGTGGTGTTAGTAAGTCGGTTGGATGACCGATGCGAACGCTCCGTGCGGTCTTTTTTGTTGGGCTCCGGCTCGTACCCAACGAGCAGCAACGGCTTAGCAATAAAAGCCGAGCAGCGCAAGCTGCCGG
>JBKDXO010000185.1:0-16266 GCA_046306195.1 Planctomycetota bacterium
ATGCAACTCTCCGTGCAATTCTCCGCGGGCATGCCGAGCCAGCAAACTGGCCGCAGCCAAGCTTCCAAATCCGCACGCGGATTGCTGCAGGAAAGCGCGACGATGTTTCATGAACCAAACCACTGCGGTGAATGAACTGAGAGAAGTCTCATTATAGCGAATCCGGCGGAAGCTTTCGAGATGAAGCGTTGAGCTTCCGTGGTGGACCGAAAACGATGAGCTGTCAGGCTTTTACCTAACTCGACGCTCGAGTTTTGACGTTGCGATTTTGGCTCCCCCAACTCGATCACGGTGCGTATCGGAAGTCGATGGAAGAAAACAGATGCAAAACCAGAGCGGGCAAGCCTTCTTCCCTGAGAACTTCTAGCGCCCACTCGGATTCTAGACGGTCGGGATCTCGACCCAGGGTGCTTCGAAACACGTAAGCGAGCGATTCCTGTTCCGAGGCCGATGCTCCGGCCCGCTCGGCAGTCGCCTTCGCTCGTGCCGCAACCCAGGGACTGTGCATCAACGTCAGCGCCTGGGTCGCGATGGTGCTGCGGTCGCGTTGAAACGTCGGATAGCTGGGGTTGGCTCCATCGAACTGGCGGATTAGTTGCGGCGACGAGTTCCGAAACCAGGGTTGATAGACCGCGCGGAGCCCACCTTCATGCTCGTAGCGATAATCGTCCTTGATCCCAGAGCGAATGGTGGATTCGAGGCGGGTCAGCAGCTGCAACTCGCCGCTGGCTTGCAGGATTGAATCCCTCAGAGCCTCGGCGTCCAGGCGGCGCAGAGGAGAAGCAGCGAATGCGAGATTGTCGGGATCACGCTGCTGCGAGGATGCGGAACGGTATGCAGATCGCTGATACGCGGCCGACAGAGCGATTGCGTGAAGCATTTTCTTCGTCGACCAATCCGATTCGTAAAACTCACTCGCCAACCAATCGAGCAGTTCCGGATCCGTGGGAGAATCCCCGGTCGTCCCAAAGTTATCAAGGCTTCGAACAATCCCTGATCCCATCAAGTACGACCAAAGTCGATTGACCGCGACTCGACGCGGAAGCGGATTGTCTTCGTCGACGAGCCATCGGGCCAATTCCAATCGGCCGTTGGACTGCGGTGGGACCGCCGACCGATCGAGCAGGCCAGGATTGTGGGTGTTGATACATCCCAAGAAGCCGCGAGGGACCACACTTCCTAGTCGATGCACCGAACCCCGCACATGGATCGGAAGATCGGTGGGCTTCTCGGCTGCCTTGAGCGATTGGACCATCGGTCGCGTGTCGAGGAACTTGGTCAACTCCTTGAGTTCCCGCTCCATGCGTTCTTTCTCTTGCAAGGCAGCGGCGCGTTGCGCGTCCTGGGCCGCTTGCTCGTCCGCGCTCAAGGATGCGCGCGATGGAGGCGATGGCCCCTCGGGTAGGAATTGGCCCGCGGGTAGAAATTGGATCGCGTCGGCGATCACGTGCCCATCGCTGCCATCGTTGCTGACGACGACGTAGGCTTGTCCGCCTGCTTCGAAGCGAAAGGTACCTAGGGCGTGCCACAAACCGTCGTCGGCGGGTGGTTGTTTCTGATTGATCCGCACCTCCGTCTCGCCATCGGCGCTCGCGATTCGTACCAGCGTCTTGGTGCTGCGATTTTCGCCGTGTGCGTAGGCAATCCGCAACGCATAGCTGCCGGGAGCCAGTGCGGGCGGTTCGAACGTGACCGTCTTTTCGCCGCGTCCCTCATTGCCGTCGTGCAAATAGCCGACATCGACGTAGGCTTTCACGGAAGATGAGGGTTTCCAGTTTCCGATCTTGCGAGCCTGCTGGTCATCGACCACAACCCCTGGAAACTCCGATCTCTTTGCCACGCGAGCCCCCCGGGGCTCACTCTCCCATTGCTTGCGAATGGTTGCGATCTCCTGTTCGAGTTTCTTCATTTTGAGACGGGCCTCCCCGTAGGACTGCTCGATTTCGGGCTCCAACGGCAAAGGCATCCGAATCCACTTCGAGACGTTCTCATGTTCGACGGAAACCGAACTCTTCAGAATACCTGCCATCGCGTAGTAATCGCTCGTCGGGATCGGATCGAACTTGTGGTCGTGGCATCGTGCACAACCCAGCGTCTGGGCCAAGAAGACCTTGCCGATGGTTTCCAACTGCTCATCGACAATGTCCATTTCCAATTGCAATTTGTCCTGCTCCTCGTAGTTGTGGTCCCCGAGCACCAGTCCAGTCGTGGCCGACCACTTCCGCTGCGCATCCCGCACGCTCGCTTGTGGCATCAGATCTCCTGCGATCTGTTCCGCGATGAATTGATCGAAAGGCATATCCGAATCGAATGCATCGATCAAATACGCCCGATAGCGCCACGCGTCTCCCATCACAAAACCCCGCAGCGTCAACGACTCCGCATAACGGACTCCGTCCATCCATCGGCGAGCCATCCGTTCACCATAACGGGGCGACGCCAGCATGGAATCAACGACCTGTTCGCGAAGCATCATGCGCTCCGGCCCATCGCGCGTAGTCTCCAGATCCAACCAATAGCGAAGGTCCTCAAAGGTGGGATTTAATCCATGCAGGTCGATCGTCAATCGCCGAAGCCATGTCCCGAGATCGACCCGATCCGAGGGAGATACATCCATCCGTTGTTGCACTCGAACCAGAAATGCGTCGATCGGCGACTCCGGTCGATCCTCTTCGGGGCCCACGCGAGAAACATCGGGAATGTCAGGGCGTTCGATCGGTCGGTATGCCCAGTGCTCCCGTGCCCGGTCGACCGTGAGCGCCGTCGAGACTGTCGGATGGTCAGCTCCTTTCGCGAAAGTTGTCGGAACGGGTGCTCCGGAAACAATCCATTCGCGAAGTTGTTCGACCTGCGCATCCGACAGCTTCGAATCGGGTGGCATCTGCAGCTTCGGATCGCGATAGCGGATAGCTCGCAACACCAAGCTTTCCTCTGGTTGGTCGAGGTTGATCGCTGGGCCGGAATCGCCCCCGCGAAGCATACCCTCGAGCGAATCGAGAACCAAACCACCGCTTGCGTCCGATCCTTCGCTGTGGCATTCAAAACAGCGTTCGACCAGAAGAGGACGGATTCGAGATTCAAAGCTCTCGATGGAGACTGGGTCACTCGAACGCAGGGACTCCGATCCGCGAGGCTCCGCGTCTTGACCATACGTGTCCTCGTTCCCGAAAACGAGCAAGCCAACGACGAACGCTCCTAAAATCCACGCAACGTTGGAGTTCGTCCTAGGTAACACGATCGGAATCCTCCGGAACACGCAAGAAACGCACATCGCATCGCTCACTTCCAGATCTATCGTAATCGAATGCTAGCATGGAAGGGAGATAACCGAAGGGAAATATTGGTGCGGCTTGCTTCAAGCCGTCTTGGGTTTTGATATACTTTGAGGGAGATGCAGGGAGTGTCAATCGCTTTGGGAAACGGTGGAGGATCCACGGTGGGCGGACACGAGCATCGGTCACTAGATTCGCCGCAAGGGTTGTGGCAGGAGGAGAATCGGATGACACGTATTCCGATGAGTCAGGCAGACGAGCAAGCTCGCACGTTGGAGCGAAATCTGGACTTGAGCACTGCGGAGATTGGGCTTCAGGTTCGAACCACGAATTGTTTGGAAGAGCGAGGCATTTTCACCGTGCGGCAGTTGCTGCAAGCCAGTCCGGAGACGTTGCTGAGCATCGCCAATTTCGGTGAGAAGACATTGGAAGAGGTTTATCTGGCCCTCGAGCGGATTGGTTATTATCGACCGTGGCGCAAACCGCGTTGAACTTTCGCTTGTTGATTGTAGGAGTGGTGTTGGTTTTCTCCGGCACCACATTGGCTCAGTCCCCGAAAACGATCCGCGACATTCTTGGTGCGCTGCGCGACGAGGACTACGCCAGCGCGCGGTCTGCCGGAGTCTCGCTGGATCCGTTGCGAGTTCTGGACTCGCTCGATCCTCACGGACGGCATCGCTTTCTGTTGCCGTTGCCAAAATCCGAGGCCAAACAAAGCTCGCAGCGACTGCGAGAGACGTTGCAACGGTTGGGAATCCTCGAGGACGTTCAGTCGGTTCTGGCGGAAGCGATCCAACAAGCGGCACGCCATGCGGACGATGCAGCAGCTCGTGGTCAGGTACGCCGGAGCGAACGCTTGCGTCGTCGCGAGATGGGATTGCGGTCCATGATCGAACCGGTTCAGGAACAAGGAGAGCCCAGGCTTGACTGGTCTTGGGACCGGATTCAAATCGCAAGGGCCAGGGAACCCCTTTCGTTGCTGGCTTGGAATAGCGGCGCCTACAGTGTCGCAACGACGACCCATTTCTCGGTCGCATCCCAAGCGGGCGACCGACCAACGGCGGAGATGGCTCAAGCTTGCGAGCTAGCCTACGGGATTTGGTCGCAACTTTTCGAGGAAAGCCTCGCTTCTGAACAAGTCGATGCACCGAAGTCGGCTGGGGGGGGCCGATCGAGTTTTCGGGTCGTGATGTTCCGCACGCGCGACGCGTACATCAAAGCGCTTCGTTCGATCGAGCCGAAGATCGCTGTTTCAACCGGATATTACAGTCCTAGGCATCGCATGTCATTCTTCTACTGGGATGGTGCCAAAAGCCTGCCAACCCTGGTGCATGAGTTGACGCACCAGTTTTTTGAGGAGTGGGGCGGCGAGGAGTCAGGTTTCGACTCGAATCGCGACCCCGGTTTCTGGGCCGTCGAGGGTGTGGCGTTGTACTTGGAATCATTTTCCATGAATAAGATCGGCGGTGCTGCGGTCATCGACATCGGAGGCTGGGATTCTTTGCGACTGCAAGCGGGACGGTATCGCCGACTGCACGACCAATACTGGATCGCATGGGATGAGTTCTCCCATTTCGATGGCGAGGCGTTCCGCGAGTCGAAGGAGATCGCAGCTTGGTACAGTCAAGCTTGCGGGTTGGCGCATCGATGGCTCGACGGATCGGAGGCAGAGTTCGCACAGTTCACCGAATATTTGCGTGCCGTCTACGCCGGGAGCGGAAGGGATGCCGCGCGAGCATTGATTAAAGATGACGACGCCTTGCGCTCGGAGTATGACCGCTATCTCCTGACCAGCTGGCGCAGCGACGATGAAAGAGAGATGCGACCTTTTTTTCCCAATCGCCGCGAAGCCGTACTGTCCCGGTGCGAGGTATCCAGTCGAGATCTGCTCGCATGGCCACGGGAGTGCCGCCAGATGGACTGGCTCGATGTTTCGTTTTCTCTGGTAGATGATCGCTGGTTATTGGATGCTGCGGATTATCCTTGGCAGATTGGGCGATTGAATTTGGAATCGACGGCCGCTTCCGACGCTGCGATGCCAGCGATCGCAGCGATGAAAGAGTTGAAAGAATTGGATTTGACTGCGTGCCATGTTACCGATGAAGGTGTTTCGGCATTGCGAGAGCATCCTACCCTTCGCCAATTGTGGCTTGGTCGAACGCAAATCACCGACGCGAGCATCGACGTGCTCCTGTCGCTTCCCCGACTCGATCGCTTGACCGTCGATGGAAGCGGCATATCTCCGGCAGGTTGGAAACGAATTCTCGAAAAGAAACCGTACCTCAAACGCTAGGAGCTTATCCGAAAACCATTCGGCTCTAGGTCGTTCGGAGTCTCGCGTTGGGAAGGGACACGACGAATGAAGAGCCACTCTGCCGCGGGACGTCGGTCACTCGAACGTTGCCTTTCAATCGTTGAACGATGGACCGGACGAGAAACAGACCCAATCCCGTTCCCGACTGTTTCCGCTCTAACTCGTCGCCCGCTCGATAGAAGCGTTGAAAAATTTTACGACGCAAATGTCGGGGTACCCCGGTCCCGTTATCCAAGACCGACAGCGTGGCGAATCCGTCCGAATAGGTCAGCGCAACCTCGATCGCAGGGGGCGTGCCCGCGTACTTCACCGCGTTTTCCAATAGGTTTCTGACCAGGATTTCCGCGTCCACGCGATGCGCAAAAATCTCGCATGGGGCGAGTTCGATCTTTACCTGCTCCTGCTGGATCGAATTCTGGGTCGTCAACTCGGAAACAAAATGGCGAATCACCTCGTCGAGTCCAACCCATTCCGGGGGGGCTGGGTCGGCCTGCTTTTGTTGCAACCGAGCCACGTCGAGCAGCTGGTTGATCAATCGGTCCAAGCGGTCGACGTCTTCCATCATGGTCCGATAGAACTCGATCCGTTGTTCTCCTTCTACAGGACGACGGTGAAGTGTCTGAAGATAGAGTTTCAGGGATGCGATTGGGGTTTTGAGTTCGTGGGTGACCGCGTCGATAAAGTTGCTCTGTCGTCGATTCAGGTTGATGTTTTGGATGATCCAGACCAGGTACAGGACGATTCCCACCAGGATAAAAACGAACATGATCGAGCCGACGCTCAGCAGGATCCAGTAAACGCTGCTATTTTGATTCGGAACCGATATGGCGTTGAAGACATTCAGCAGGATCCAGCCGATGGTCAAGCCAACTACCCCGACGATCATCAAAATTGCCAGCAGGATCGGCCATGTGAGGCTTTTTCGTTCGAACACGTCTGGTTTCCGAGGTTGGAGATTGGTGATGGAAATTTGCTGGCTCCGGGTATCCACGAGGAGCCAATAATTCTCCCAAATTTTACAAAAATCCCGATGGACCTAGAACCTGGCGATGACTTCCCATGTTTTTCAGCATTACAATCTGTTCCGTCGTTTGAGTTGGGTGATCCACTCACAAGGAGCAACTGAGAGGCGTTCAACGCGCCTTGGACCTACGAAGGAATCGTTCAAATGACCCCTGAAGCCAATCCCGCGTATCTATCCCGCCAGGTGTGGCAGGCCGTTTCGGAGCATGCATTTCGGTCGATATCCGGTCGCGACCTGTGTCCGGAGCGTTCCCGCATCGAGAACCTTCGGCCCGTCTATGCGATCGATGAGGACGAATTTCAGTACGGACGTCAAATTTGGCATTTCGAAGCATTGGGAGTCACATCGTCGGGGCGTCGGCAAATCATTTTTGGCGCGATCGAGCTTTCGATCCAGTACGGCTTCTTGGAATTGAAGAATTCGGTCTTTTTCGAGCATGCGTCGGACCGGGATCTTTACTTCGCTCAGCAGACGAATCAGGCCAACGGGATTCCCTTGTCGGGCTCGACCCGTTTTTGGGTGTGGGCTGCTTGGGCCAGTGTAGCGATCCTTGCAGGAGGTTGGTTGATCGCGTTGGTCCGCCATCTCATGAACGCTCCCGTCGATTTTGGTGGCTAGGGAGCGACCGCTTTCGCCCAACTCCGCGCGGTTTGAACAATCATCTGGCATGACGAAACCACGTTGGATCGAACTCCGAGGCGCTTCCGAGCACAATCTACGCAATCTGGATGTGGATATTCCTCTCCAACGCTTGACCGTGGTTTGCGGGGTGAGCGGAAGCGGCAAGACGTCGCTTGCCCTCGACACACTGTTCGCGGAAGGTCAGCGCCGGTACATCGAAAGTTTCTCGGCCTACACGAGGCAGTTTCTGGCGCGGATTGAAAAGCCCCACTTTCGTTCCCTCAATCATCTTCCGCCATCCCTAGCGATGACGCGCGGCGATCGCACTCGCAACAACCGGAGCACCGTTGGCACGGCGAGCGAGTTGATGGAGCCGATGCGAATCCTCTTCTCATTGATCGCCAAACCCGTTTGCCGATCGTGCGGACAGGAGATCGTCAGTCACACTCCGCATGCGATTGCGAGCCGATTGAGCAAGATGCCTTCCGCCCGCGCGATGCTGTGCTTCGAATTGGACTGGAAGACCAAGGTCGACTTGTCGTCGCAGTTATTCGATCTGCAGGCAGCCGGCTTTGTCCGAGTGATCCTGGCAGACAAGCTACTCGAGTTATCCGGGGACAGGACGATGTGGGCCAAACAGGTCCCCGCGCGCGGCAAAGGATTGGTGGTGGTCGAACGGTTTCGAACCGGCGACAGCAACCTGGTCCAATCACTGACACCCGCCATCGAATTGGCTTTCGATCAATCGGCGAGTGGCATCGTGGTATTGACCGAAACCGTCGATGCGTCGCATGGCGAGTCCCAGCGCGAGATCGACTCCAAGCGATTCGCCGAAAATCGCTACGCGCGGGAGCTTCGATGCGAGGTGTGCCGAATCGACTGTCCACCTTCGGAGCCTCGGCTCTTCAATTTCAACAGTCCGATCGGGGCTTGCCCATCCTGCACGGGATTTGGCGAGGTTTCCTCGATCGACATGGACAAAGTGATTCCCGATCGCAGTCTGTCATTGCGCGAGGGAGCGATTGCACCGTGGCGGACTCCTTCCTATTCGCATGAACTCGACGAGTTGACGGCACTTGCGGACGAATATCACATCCCGATGGATCTGCCGGTTTCCAAGCTGACCAAGAAGCACTGGTCGGTTATCGAACATGGAGTTCCCGAGCGGAAGTTTGGGGGGTTGGATGGTTTTTTCGCGTGGCTGGAGCGAAAGAAATACAAGATGCATGTGCGTGCCTTCTTGGCTCGCTGGCGCACTTACATGCGATGCCCCGCGTGTCAGGGGGCTCGGTTATCCCCCGACGCTTTGGCCTATCGATATGCGGGTTCCCATTTCGCGCATTGGTGCGATCGAAGCATCTCCGACGTAAGGTCGTCCATCGAATCACTGAGGAATGTTTCGCAGGGCGACTCCATCGCGGATCCCAAGGGCCTGGAGGCAGCGATCCAGGAAGTCGAGGCCAGGTTGCGTTACCTGGATGAAGTCGGTTTGGGATACCTAACCCTGAATCGAACGATGCACACTTTGAGTGGCGGGGAAGCGCAGCGCGTTCACTTGACGAACCTGTTGGGTTCGGATCTGGTCGACATGCTCTATGTGCTCGATGAACCGACGGTCGGGTTGCATCCCAGCGACACGGCGCGAGTCGCGGTGGCCGTGCAGCGGCTGGTCGATCGCGGCAACACGGTGATTCTTATCGAGCACGAGCCATACCTGCTGTTTCGAGCGGATCACATTCTTGAAGTTGGGCCCGGGGCTGGCGAGCACGGTGGGAATATCTGTTACTCTGGGCCCCCCGATGCCTGGGAACGCTCTGGGACTCTCACCGCAACGTATCTCTTTCGAAAGTCCTTACCACCCTCCTCGCCGAGAGGAATTCGTCGGCATAGGTTGCGATTGGACGGCGCGTCAGGCCGGAATCTGCGAATCGATTCCGTCGAGTTTCCGGTTCACGCATTGACCGCCGTAGTCGGAGTCAGCGGGAGCGGCAAAAGCTCGCTGGTCATGGATACGTTGGTTCCCCATGCCTTTGCATCGATCGGCGAGGCGGATGGTGAAGGGCTTCCCCTTTGTAGCATCGCTATTCCCGAGCTTATCGAAGGCTGCGTAGCGATCGATCAAAGCCCTATCGCGAAATCGGTTCGATCCACTCCCGCAACGTTCACCAAGGCCATGGACGAAATCCGATCCGTCTTCGGAGCACTCGCCGATGCGCGCGGGCGCGGGATGACCGAGAGTCATTTCAGTTTCAATAGTGCCGCGGGGCGATGTCCGGAATGCGAAGGGCTTGGGTTCACGGTCGTCGACATGCAATTCATGGCCGATATCCGGCTGACGTGCACGCATTGCGGCGGCACTCGCTATCGCCCCGAAATTCTCCAGGTGCGCTATCGAGAACGCTCGATCGCACAAGTTTTGGAGATGAGTATCTCGTCGGCCCACGCGTTCTTTCGCGGGGAAGGGGCTGTCCAGCAACGCCTGCAACCCATGCTCGATCTCGGATTAGGCGATCTGCCCCTGGGCCAGTCTCTTTCCGCCCTGTCTGCCGGAGAATCGATGCGTTTGAAATTGGCAGCCTATCTCCGGGACAAACGCGATCACCTACTCGTCATGGACGAACCGACGACGGGGCTGCATTTTGCAGATATCGATCGGCTCCTCGGTTGTCTGAATGTCCTTTTGGACCGCGGGAATAGCGTGATCGTGGTCGAGCACAACGAGCAGATCATCCGCGCCGCCGACTGGATTGTCGAGTTGGGACCTGGATCTGGGCCAGCCGGGGGGCAGGTGCTGTACGCAGGGCCTCGTGAAACCTACTTTCGCGATGCCGATACGCCGACCACCCGCGCGCTAGCGGAAAAGTTCTCGGTATCCGATCTGCCGACCTGACTTTACAATAGGAGCGTTGGTGAGAATCGAGATTTCCTGAAGAGAGCAGAGGACATGGCTGAAAACGAAGAACAGGAAGGGGAGTTGCAAATCGAACATGCGCTTCTCGATTTCCTGAAACGCCATGACCTCGGCGAAAAAGTCGATCGCGAGTCGTTCCTGCGCGAGCATCCGGAATTGAGTGAACAACTCCGTTCCATTTTGGACGCCGCCGATTGGATCGAAAAGATGGCGGGCCCGACAGTCGCCGACTCGCTCGATGAATCGGCTGCCAACGCGACGGCCTATGACCCCAACCAAGTCACGACCGACCTGAAGGCGATCGTCCCAGGAAATCATGCTGCAGCAGTCGAGGATCACGATGAGGGCGTCAGTCGCGGCGAACTCGGCTCGCTGGAGAGTACTCATGCCCATCTTCCTTGCCGGTTCGGGGAATACATGCTGGAGAAAGTACTCGGCCGCGGCGGCATGGGAGTTGTCTATCTGGCCAATCAAATGCAACTCAATCGCCGTGTCGCGATCAAGATGATTCGCTCCGGTGCGCTCGCGAGCCAAGCCGAGGTTTCCCGTTTTTACAGCGAGGCTCGCAGTGTCGCCAAGCTCGACCATCCCAACATCGTGACCGTCTATCATTGCGGTGAAAACGCAGGGCACCACTTCTTTTCGATGGATTACATTCCAGGGACGGATCTTGCGAAGCGTCTCGCGGATGGGCCGATGGATCCCAAAGAGGCGGTTCGCTACGTGCGCGATGTCGCCCGGGCGATCGATTACGCCCACAGCCACGGAGTCGTGCATCGGGACTTGAAGCCAGCCAACGTGTTGATCGATATCGATGACAAAGTGGTGTTGACCGACTTTGGGTTGGCCAAGCAGATGGGAGGCGAACAGGGATTGACGGCGACCGGAGCGGCCCTCGGAACCCCAAGCTACATGTCTCCAGAGCAAGCGACCGGCAAGAGCGAAGATCAAGGGGTCGCGACCGACGTCTATTCGATCGGCGCAATCTTGTTCGCCCTGCTCACCGGGCGCCCCCCCTTCAAGGCCGACACGGTCATGCAAACGCTGCTTCATGTCATGCAGCGCCCCGCGCCGAGCGTCCGCCAACTGAGAAACGACGTGCACGGCGACCTGGAAACCATTGTCAGCAAGTGTCTCGAAAAATCACCCTCCATGCGATACCCCAGTGCCAAGGACTTGGCAGACGATCTCGACCGGTTCTATCACGGTCATCCGATCGAGGCCAAGCCACCCTCGCTTCCTCGCCAACTGAGTTTTTGGCTCAGCGGAATACCGCTCATCGCTGCATTGACCGGAGTTCGGCATAGCGAGCCGAACTCGTCGCAACGATGGGCACAGCGAATTTTGATCGCGTCTCTCGCCATGATCTTGGCTGGAATCCTATACGGCGGCGCTCTGCGGCGCTGGTATCAAGATTCCGTCTTGCCGTCGCGAATCACCATCGCTTCCGGTGCACCGGGGGGTATGTATTTCGACATCGCAGGCAAACTGTCCGATCGCATGACGGCTGGGAAAACACAACCGTCGGTTATCTCCACGGGTGGTTCCTTCGAAAATCTTCGACTCCTGCGGGAACGCCACGCGGAGGTAGCCCTCGTTCAGGAATCCACCATCCGAGCCGACCAGGTCGCTGTCGTCGCCCCCTTGTTCTTCGAAGCGGTCCACATCCTGGTCCCCAAGTCATCCGAAATCGAACGGATTGAACAACTCGCCGGCAAGTCGATCGTCATTGGGGCCAAAGATTCGGGGACTCGGCAAGCGGCATTGCGGCTCTTCAAACATTTTCAGATCCAGGAAAGCGATTTCGATATCATCGACGGCGACTGGACGCAGGCCGACGTTCGCACTCCCGATCGAGTCTTGGTCGCGGTGGTCAAATCGGGACAGGCCGGGATGATGAGCCTGCTGGCTGAGGGAAACCATCGATTGCTGTCGATCGATACGGCGCCTTCCCTCCTGAACTCGGAACCGATGTTTCGGTTGTTCGAAATCGAGTCAGGAGCCTATCAAGGGCTCGTTCAGCAACCGATCAAGACGCTGGCAACCACCGCCCTCCTCGTGGTTCCCAAGGATGCTTCGTCGCGACTGGTCGAGGAATGCCTCAATGCCGTCTACGCGGAACCGGAATTGACCGAAGGGCTGATTCCCAAGGAACTCGCCGCGGTATGGCAAGGCTTGCCCTACCACGAAGCGGTCCGCCGATACTTTGAACGCAACTGACCATACGATGCTCTAAGGTATTTGTCATGATCAAGTCGAACGATGATGAAACCATCATCGCGATGAGCAAGACCAAACTCGTCGTGCTCACTGCTGGCTCGCTCGCCTTTGTCGCCGCTGGGCTCTGGTTTTGTCAATCGAGATTCGACTTTGTGCTGCGCGGAGTTGGAATCGCCTCGGTGCTGTTCTTTGGACTCTGCGGAGCGGGTTGGGGCTGGAAACTCTTTGATTCAAAACCGGGACTCCGCCTCAGTGCCGCCGGCATTGAAGACAACTCGAGTGGGATGTCAGTTGGGCTGATTCCCTGGGAGGAAATCGTAGGATTTAGAGTTTTCGAATCGCAAAAGACAAGGATCCTCGTTGTCTTGATCATCGATCCGGAAAAATGGATTAAAAGGCAAGGGCCGATCAAGCAATCTGTTTTTAAGATGAACTTGCGGCTCTGTGGCAGCCCCATTGGGATCACGTCGAATTCCTTGAAAATCAGTTTCGACGAGCTGATGTCCCTCGTCGGCTCCTACTATTCAAAGTACGGAGTCGCATGGCCCGTGCTTCCATCGACGGTCCCAGATGACATCTCCATTGAGCAAGTGCCGCCAGAGGATGAGGAGATCGAAGACGAGTGGGTGCATGCGTCGCCTACCCAGCCAGCGCTCTTCGTCATTGCATCGAAGTGGAAGGAAGACTCGGAATACCCATGGGGGGTCGGGGTAGCAGTTGCTGATCTGGTGCGAGAACCCAGTGCGGAAAAAATTCTGAGTGCGGCGATTCAACAGGCGTTGATGAAAACCGTAGGGGTCGTTGACGTCCAGCGCGAAGATGCCGATTCCTGGATCGTATCCGGCGAACCTTCCGGGCACGATCTGGTTGCAAATGTAGGCAAAGCGGTGGTGCAATGCATTCCGACCATTATTCCCCTCCGGAAGCCCAGTGCTCGTATAATCTGAGATTTTAAAACTCGATTCCGACTCCTTGATACGGTTGAATCCGATGTCGAACTCGTCTGAAAATTCGGTGAATCCCTATGCGGTCCAGAGCTTGCAGCCTCCTCTCCGCGCGGAGCAATCCGGCGAGATTTTCCAAAAAGGCAAACTGCTCATTGCGCACAAATCCGCTTCGTTTCCTAACCGATGCATCAAAAGTAATGAACCAACGACGGAGCGACTCAAGCGAAGCCTGTCATGGCATCACCCGCTTATCTTTTTACTGCTCCTGGTGAATCTGCTCATCTATGTTTTGGTAGCCATGATCGTCCGAAAGACAGCGGTCTTTCAAATCCCGCTGGCCGCCAGGTACAAGGCGGCCAGGATCCGATGGATGCTTATTGCCTGGTCCATGGCCCTACTTAGCTTGGCATTATTCTTTGTCGGACTTGCGACGACGGATCAAGTTGCCGACTCTTTAACAGCGTTCCTGCTCCTTCAGTTTCCGCTCGCGATCATCGCCGCCTTGTTTATCGGACTGTTCGGCTGCCGCGTCATTTATGCGAGGAAGATCGACGATCAGTATGTCTGGATCGGGGGAACCGGCGAAGAGTTTCGGCGATCATTTCCCGAGTGGCCCTATCCAGGCTGAGAAGGGATGCGACGCTAGGCTTTCATGAATCTCGCGCGTGGGCTTTTCGAAGCAGCCGATCACTCGCTCGATGCTTGCTTAAGGTTGAACTGCGAGCGCAGTTGCTCGATTGCCGAGTCGACCAACAGCTCGCCACTCCCCTCGGCACATCGGGCCGAGATGACTTCGTAGTTGCCCTGTGCGTAGGCCTGCCTCGTGGGAACGTATCCGATCGAACCGTTGGCTAGCTCATGGATGGAGGTCACCGCAAATGGCGATGCATCCTTGATCGCCATCCCGAGTTGTACAAAGATTTCGCCCGGCAAGGAAACCCAGGCCACCTCGCGTCCCAGCGTGATCACTTGGACCTCGCCATCGATGAAGCCATCGGTTCTCGCCTCGACATCCGCAATCCGATAGGCCTCCACCATTTCCATAAAGGGTGGAAGTGCTTTGTCGTTCATTCGGGCGAGAATTCCCTTTGCCCACTGCGATCGTTCAGGGGAGTGACGGAAAACGGGAACTCGAACGATTTTCTTCGAGGCTGCGAGCCGATTCGATTTGACGGGTCGCAACTGATTCCAAGATCGAAGGATCGCGCCGGCTAATCGTGTGCCGATCCTCGCTGCCTCCTGATGACCACCCTGACGGTTGCCCGAACGGACATCGATGTGATTGATGTCTCCGCAAGCTCCGGTGGCATATTGGAGATGAGCTTCGGAACCAAAGACCTTGCTAAGGCATTCTTGGATGGTGTAGGGCATGTCGGCGCTCCACTCGGTTCCCCCCACGGTGTCGAGGTGGATGGCGAAGCTGCTCAGTAGCCCAGCGAGCTTCCCCGGCTCATCGTAAAACGCAACGAAGGGAAGCGAATCATCCGTAGGACCCGCTTCCCGAACGATGTTGGGATTGAGCTTGCCCGGGTTCCAACCTACGGAACCGTCGTTCATAAAGAAACGGCGATTGAAGGCGAGGAGTTTCTCCTCACCGATCGCATACGAAACCGTCCGGGCTTTGAGATTGGCTGCTGCGTCGAGAACGCTTTGCGCGATCCGCTCAGGCAGGCCGATCATGTACTGTTTCGCTTCGTCGGTCTGATTGCCGAACCGTCCCATGAGCAGTTCATCGGGTTCGTACAGCATCGGGCCGGTATGGGAGTGGGTGGCGCTGATCATGACATGGGAGGGAGGAATCTGAAGTTTCTCCTCGATCATCTGGCGAGTTTCCCGAACCAGCCAGGGGTTGGTGGAGATCAAGTCCAGTGCGATGATGACGACCCGTTGGGTTCCATCATCGAGGAGGGTCGCCTTGGCCCAGAGTGGGTCGTGGGTCGCGGTCGAATACCGAACTCCGTAGTAGCCCGCCATCGGAGTCGGACGTACGGGGGTAATGTCCGAGATCCCAAAGCCGACTTTTAACGTACCATTCGGCTCCGATGCCGATTGACCAAGCCCTGGATTCGGAGCGATCAGCATTCCAAATACGAGACCCAGAGCGAGAAGGATGTGATCGATTCGTGGCATCATCGTGGAAATCGCACTCTCCGTTCAAGACTCGAAACCGTGGAGATGCACCGGGATCGGTGCTTGGTACCGAATAGTGTAACGATCGAACGGACATTCCGCGAAGCGAGATTCCTCTATTAGCCGTGATGCGCGAGCATCCGGGTTGAAGTGGCGGCACCGCGCGATATTCACTGCCCTTCAAACCCCGGGGCTTGCACAGGGGGATTTATTGTGTCGACCCTTCGGGCCTTTCAGGCAGGGCGGGCAATCCAACCGTGGCTCGTTGAACCACGGCAGTCATTATGTCAGCCCTTCGGGCTTTAGCAGCCAAGAGCGAGACAGCAAGGCCGAACAAGCCCATACATTGCAAGCCATGGCTCTCAGGCCCAACAGGCCCATACCTTGCCAGCCATGGCTCCTCAGGCCCGGCGGGCCCATACATGGTCAGCCATGGCTCCTCAGGCCCAACAGGCCCATACATGGTCAGCGATGGTTCTCAGGCCCAACGGACCCATACATGGTCAGCGATGGTTCTTAGGCCCAACGGGCCCATGCATGGTCAGCGATGGTTCTTAGGCCCAACGGGCCGACAGTATGGATGCCGGGGTGACGAAGTCCCCCGGTTGATGAGTCACCTCCGGTCCCTCAGGCCCAACGGGCCGACAGTTTAATAGCCCCTGCGACGCGACTTAGTAGGGGTGATGATTATTGTGTCGACCCTTCGGGCCTTTCAGGCAGGGCGGGCAATCCAACCGTGGCTCGTTGAACCACGGCAGTCATTATGTCAGCCCTTCGGGCTTTAGCAGCCAAGAGCGAGACAGCAAGGCCGAACAAGCCCATACATT
>JBKDXO010000186.1:0-9045 GCA_046306195.1 Planctomycetota bacterium
CGGTTGGCGGTCACGCGATGATTTGGGCCCATCGTCGATCGGAACCATTGGTGCTCGGGCTCGATCGATCGCGCACGAGCACCGCTTCACTGAGCAGGAGCACGAGCACAAAATAGCCGGAACCATGCGATGCCGACGAAGGCCTCCACGCAGCTCAACAGGCCGTTTTTTGATTTGCGTTGCGTCAACTCCTCGGACTCGCTATCTGCCCACGAAGCGTTCTCGTCGTCTCGTAATACAGCCGACACGCAATCGGGACCGACTCAACCAACCGCGACATCCCGTCCGACATCACACGCGACGCGAGCGAAGTGCTTTCCTTTCCTCCAGGTTGTTGCGAACCCCATTCCTGCAACTGCTCGCCCAAACGCCTCAAGTCCAATCCTGCCCCGAGAGCATCCCCCACGCGTTTGCTCCACTCCCCCAGCAAAGTCAGCGTGTGCGAATTCAAATCCGAATCATCCTGTTCCAGCATCCAATCGACTTGATAACCGAGTCGCTTGGTGGCCTTGCGCAGATCATGAAACCGCTCGGGATGGGAGGATTCGTTGAAAACTTTCTTCAAGGCTCGCCGCCCTCTTCGATACGAAACGATCAACCCTTCCCGCAAGTCTCCCGGTTCATGGCCACTCGCCAGCGGCATCCAATCCTTGCTCGCACGAGCGACCCGATCGCACGCCTCGTCGAAAAGCGAGCGGATCGCCGCATCATCCCGTGCGAGCGAGGCACTCTCCACCTCGAGAAACACGCCGATCCTATCCCCTAAGGGTTGGTCCACTAAGGTAACGCCTCCGAGGAGAGCGTGCAGTTCCCTCGCGAAACACATCGCGACATGACGGTCGCGGACATGGGACAACTTCCTCGCGATCTCGGCAATCGTCCTCCGGAATTCTCGGATCGTTTTGGGTTGCTTGGGATACGCCAGATCGATCAGTCCGCGAACCCGTTTCCCCGACTTGCGAAACATGTGGACGCGATCCTCGATCGAATCCGTGTTTGCCTCTCGCAGATCCGCCATGCTCTTGAGAATCTCGCCGATCTCTTCGATGATACGATGCTTCATTGTCCTATCCGACTGCGTTTCCCCCCTGCCATTCCACCGAACTCACTGCCTATGATAATCTCTGGTCACGACGCGCGTTCTTTCTCCGGCGAGCCAACCTGAACCATAGAATCGCGGCGCTTTCATGTTTGCGGAATAGTACAAGGAGTCGGGTTTCGTCCCTTCGTCTGGCGATTGGCCCGCTGAGAGAACGAGTGAGAGAACTAGGACATGCATTGTATGACACGCTTGACCGCCGCGCTAGCTAATCGGCTGACGGCAGAGGGTGCCTGAAAGCCACGCGTACAACGGACTTCTAGTCCGTTGAACTGCCTCAGTCGCCCGGTAGCAGCCGCAGCAGCCAAGGCTCTCGCGGAGACGCAAAGACGCTGAGAAAAGAGCAGGCTCGATCCCTCGTAGCCATCCGTTTGGCACTTGGCTCCGACTCTGCGTCCCAGCGGCTCCGCGAGCGACACCTCCGATAGAAGAACGAGGCCTGAACGATGCCCATCTACCCCTGACTCGTCCCCGGATAAGTTACCGACGCAATGCCTGTCCTTGTTTTTTCTTCGACCGCGGTTTCCATCTCTGCCATGCCATCGAGCCTACGCCCTATGATACTCTCAGGCAATCGAGTGCGTTCCTACCCCGGCAAGGCGAGTTGAACCATGGAATCGCGACGCATTCATGTTCGCGGAACCGTACAAGGTGTCGGGTTCCGTCCCTTCGTCTTGCGAGCCGCTCGCGCACGTCACCTGCGAGGCTGGGTCCGGAATTGCGGTTCCGATGTACTGATCGAAGTCCACGGCCCGTCTCAAGCGATCGATTCCTTGGTCGCCGAACTGCAGCATCCCCCACTGCCGCAAGCGGTCGTGGCATCGATCCAGTCCGAACACATCTTCCCCACCGCAGCATCCCCCTCCGAACCGACGCCCGCGGATTTTTTCATCCTCGATTCCTCATCGCATGCCGACTCCGAGCCGAATATCCCTCCCGATGTTGCGACCTGCACCGCCTGCCTCGACGAGATGAACGATCCGGACAATCGCCGCTACCGATATCCCTTCATTCAGTGCAACGATTGCGGTCCGCGATTCACCATCATCGAATCGCTCCCGTTCGATCGGGCGCGAACCACCATGCGGGAATTTCCTCTCTGCGTACGATGCGAAGAAGAATATCGCGATCCGAACAATCGCCGATTCCACTGCCAGACCATCGCGTGCCCTGCGTGCGGTCCGCAACTGACCTGGCTTCCATCCGGACAAACCGGTTTCGATGCGATCCGCGCCGCCTGCGATGCGGTCCAGAACAGCAAGATCATCGCCGTGAAAGGGGTCGGCGGTTTCCACTTGGCGTGCGATGCTCGCAACGGTACCGCAGTCGCAGCCCTTCGACATCGCAAAGGCCGTGGTGAAAAACCCCTGGCCGTGATGGTCCGCGATCTGGAGATGGCCCGCAGTTTTGTCGAGGGTTCTCCACAAGCTTGGAGCACCCTGAGCGATTGGACACGGCCGATTGTGTTGCTCTCGACGAAACCAAACGCGGATCTTTCTAGCCATGTTGCACCCGGCATCGCAAGCCTCGGTCTGATGCTCCCCTACAGCCCGATCCATCACCTCCTCATGAAGAATTCGGCAGGACCTTGGGTGATGACCTCGGGCAATCGATCCGACGAGCCGATCGCCATCGACAACGATGAAGCGATCAGCCGGTTGTCCGGAATCGCCGACGGCTTTCTGATGCACAACCGTGCCATCACCGCCATGTGCGACGACTCGGTGGTCCGCGTGCGAGGCGATATAAAATCCACGCTGCGGCGAGCCCGCGGTAGGGTTCCCGCCGCCATCGACTTGGGGAAATCGGGCGAGGATACACTCGCCACCGGCGCGGACTTGAAAGGTGCCTTCTGTTTGGTGCGGGGGAATCGAGCCTATGTCAGTCAGCCCTTTGGCGATTTGGCGGATCGCGAGACGATGGATGCACTTCATCGCACCGAATCACGATGGGAACATTGGCTCGGAATTTCTCCCGTCCGTTTCGCCGCAGACATGCATCCTCTGGTTCACGCTTCTCAATGGGCTCGCGATCGGGCCGAACTTCACGGGAGCCGCCCCATTCTCATCCAACACCATCATGCCCACCTCGCTGCCCTGATGGCCGAACACCAAATCGATCCCGAGGCGCATGTGCTCGGATTCATCTTCGACGGCACAGGCTATGGCACCGATGGCACGATCTGGGGAGGCGAAGCCATCGCGCTGCGTCAGCGTCGGTTCGAACGCGTCGCATCCCTGGAACCCTTTCCACTTCCCGGCGGTGATGCCGCAGTGCGATTCCCCAACCGCATGGCACTGGCGCTGCTCCATCATGCCGGGATCCTATGGTCCGACGATCTCCCCTGCGTCGCCGCCTGCGAACCGCCATTTAAATATTTGTTCAAACAACTATTGGAGCGCGGGACGTCATCGGTGGCGACGACCAGCATGGGGCGGCTCTTCGATGGCGTCGCGTCGCTGTTGGGAGTTCGACAAACGATCACTTACGAAGCCCAGGCTGCGATCGAGCTGGAAGTCATGGCTGCAAAGGCCGAGGATTCCTTGGACGATTCCGAAGACATGCGTTGGCTGCATGCAACCCTCCAGCGGACGGGCCCGGCGTTTCCGACCGCCGAATGCCTCCGTGAGTTGGTTGATCGAATGCGCCGGGGAACGCCGCCTGCCATCCTGGCCCGATGGTTCCACCGCGCGGTCGCCGAGTGGATTCGCACGATCGCAGTTCGATACCGTGAGCAGCATGGACCGGTCGACGTTGCGCTTTCGGGGGGAGTATTCCAAAATGAGTTGCTGTCGACCCTCGCGACGGACCGACTGGAGCGAGCTGGCCTGCGAGTCTGGATGCATCGCGAATGGCCATGCCATGACGGTTCGATCGCGCTGGGCCAAGCGTGGATCGCGTGTCATGTACCGAACTACGAAAACGAACACGCCGCGCGACCGCCACGTTGAATCAGCCGGTCCCTTGCGTCGCATGCTCGATCGCGGCTGCGCGCTGGTCGGCCAAGAACTGGAACCAGTCCGCCATCCCGTGGCCAGTTTTTGCCGAGACCTCCAAGATGGGGATCCCGGGCCGAACTCGTTGTATGTTTTCGATCGCACGCGCGCGATCGAATTCGCATGGGCCCGCCAAATCGATCTTGGTCAGGACGGCAACATCGGAGGTGTTGAACAGTCCGGGATACTTGAGCGGTTTGTCCTCCCCTTCGGTCACCGACAGCAGGGCGATGCGCAGCGATTCGCCGAGATCCCAGCTGGTGGGACAAACGAGGTTGCCGACGTTTTCGATGAACAGATAATCGAGTTCATGCAGCGACCAGCCGTTGAGTTGACCGTCCACCATATCGGCTTCGAGATGGCAGCAACCGTGGGTCATGATCTGCCGGACCGGTGCTCCGCTTTGCGCCAATCGACGAGCATCGTTGTCGGTCTCCAGATCCCCCACGATCGCCGCGACCCGAAGACCGGTCCCGCGAAAATGCCGCAAGGTTTCCAGCAGCAGTGTGGTCTTGCCCGACCCGGGACTGGAAACCCAGTTGGAGACAAGCACACCCGACTCGATAAACCGCTGCCGCATGCTGCGAGCGAGTTCGTCGTTCTTCTTCAGAATTTGCGTCCGAACTTGGAGGATGCGCGGTTCGAGCATGATCACCCGCGCTCGCTGAAAGAGACTACTTGGTTCGAAACGCCGTCATTCGTTGGTTCCGTGCAACGCGGCCGAATCGCGATCGACTCCAGATCGAGTTCGTTGCCGCCGCGAACTTGAGTCGCATCGCCATGGCAGTTCGGACAACGCAGATCTTGGATACCGTCGATACGGAAATCGCGATTGCAATCCGGACACGCGATCACCAACGGAACCGACCGAATCACCAGTTCGGCCCCGGCAGCCGCCGTCCCTTCGCTTGCGATTTCGAAACCGCTGCGCAGCGAGCCTTCATGCACCTGGGCCAAAACGCCGATCGCGATATGAATCGCCGCAATCTCGGCATCGTCGTAGACCGACGCGTGTTCGCAAGAGAGTTCCACCAATTTCACCGCAATCGATAATTCGTGCATGGCCTTTCCATGAGACGCGTTGCGTGCCCTCGAAGGTTTCGCCTCCTCGGACTCGGATACAGTGCGGCTCGCCTCTCCCTTATAATGTATAACAAGAATGGGAAGGACGATATGGACGATGTGTTTAGCGATACCTGGCTTGGTTGAAACGATCTACGACGCAGACGGAGTCCGCATGGGGCAGCTCCAATTCGGCGGTGTCACCAAGGAAGTCTGCCTGGAATACCTTCCGGACATCGCGGTGGGCGAATACGCGATTGTGCATGTGGGATTCGCGATCAGCCGCATGGACCAGCGCGCGGCCTTAGAGGCGCTGCAAACGTTTCAGGAGCTGGGGATGCTGGACGAGCACTTGGCGGAATTGCGCGACTCATGAAACATTTGTCGGAATACCGTGACAGCGCCTTGGCGATGCAATTGGCTCGCGAAATCGCGAGGATCACTACACGCCCCTGGAAACTGATGGAGGTCTGCGGCGGCCAAACGCATTCGATCCTTCGACACGGTCTCGATCAACTCCTTCCCGAAAAGATCGAATTGATCCATGGGCCCGGTTGCCCGGTGTGTGTGACTCCGATCGAAACGATCGACACGGCGCTCGCGATCGCATCCCTTCCGGGAACGATCCTCTGTTCCTTCGGGGACATGCTGCGAGTCCCGGGCTCGCGCGAAGACCTGTTTCGCGTCAAGGGAGCCGGCGGCGATGTGCGCGTGGTGTACAGCCCGCTGGATGCACTGAAGATCGCGCGATCCCATCCGGATCGGCAAGTGGTTTTCTTAGCGATCGGCTTTGAAACCACAGCTCCCGCCAATGCCATGGCGGTCAAACTTGCCAAGCGGGATGGCATTGGGAATTTCTCGATGTTGGTGGCGCATGTTCTTGTTCCCCCCGCGATCGAAGCGATCTTGCAATCCCCCGATGTGACTGTGAACGCGTTCCTGGCAGCGGGGCATGTGTGCGCCGTGACAGGTTATGCGCAATACCATCGTTTGTGCGATCGCTACCGCGTGCCGATCGTCGTGACCGGTTTTGAACCGCTTGATCTTTTGGAAGGGATCCGCCGCACGGTTCAGCAACTCGAACGGGGAGAACATCGTGTCGAGAACGCCTATGCTCGAGTCGTCAGCGAATCGGGAAACGTCCGGGCCCAAGAGGTGATCGACGAGGTGTTCGTCGTCACCGACCGCGCTTGGCGAGGTATCGGCCGGATCCCGGGTAGCGG
The DNA here is from genome assembly GCA_046306195.1 of Planctomycetota bacterium. Lineage (GTDB taxonomy): Bacteria > Planctomycetota > Planctomycetia > Pirellulales > Pirellulaceae > JBKCUI01. Next base: position 6,381 of record JBKDXO010000186.1, read on the forward strand.
ATGGAAGCTAAGTCCTGCCTATGAGGGGTTTGATGCGTCCCTTCGATTGCGTAATCTTGCGATTCGCGAGGCGGAACCGAGCTTGTGCCGCGCCGGTGAGGTTCTGCGCGGGACGCTCAAGCCGTATGAATGTCCCGCGTTTGGTAAGCAATGCACCCCGCGCACTCCGCTCGGTGCAACCATGGTCTCCAGCGAAGGGGCCTGCGCGGCCCACTACCATTACCGCAGACCTCCGCTGGTCGATCTCCAGGCGCTCGATCTCCAGGCGAAACCGTGATGGCTGAGTCTCCGGAATCGATGCAGTGCCCGCGTCCGTTGGACGACTACCCGAGGATCGTCATGGGGCATGGAGGAGGTGGTCGCTTGACCCAGGAGTTGCTCGAGCGGGTGTTTCTGCCCGCGTTGGATAATCCCGCGCTGCGACAGCGCGAGGATGCGGCCTCGCTGGGACCGATTCAGGGTCGATTGGCTTTCTCGACCGACTCTTACGTCGTGCAACCGTTGTTCTTTCCCGGAGGTTGCATCGGCGATCTCGCCGTGCATGGGACGGTCAATGATTTGGCGATGCGAGGTGCCATGCCGGTCGCCATCAGCGCGGCGTTTATCCTCGAGGAAGGATTGCCGATCGAGACGTTGCAACGCATCGTGGCCGCCATGGCGCTGGCCTCTAAGCGTGTCGGGGTGCCGGTGGTGACCGGCGATACGAAGGTGGTGGAAAGGGGGCACGGCGACGGATGCTTCATCACCACATCGGGCATCGGCATCCTCCGCGAGGGGGTCGAGCTATCGGCGAGCATTGCGAGGCCGGGCGATGCGATCCTCATCAATGGAACGATCGGCGATCACGGCATGGCGATCCTTAGTCATCGCGAAGGGATGGAGTTCGGCAGCCCGATCGTCAGCGACACCGCGCCGCTGCATGAGCTGGTGGCTACGATGCTGGCCGTGTGTCCGGAGATCCGATCCCTGCGCGACCCCACACGTGGAGGAGTGACCACGACGTTGCATGAGATTGCCGCAATGGCCCGCGTCGGAATGGAACTCGATGAGTCATCGCTTCCGGTGGAGTCAGCGGTGCAGAGCGCGTGCGAGCTTTTTGGATTGGACCCGTTGTCGGTCGCCAACGAAGGCAAACTGATTGCGATTGTTCCTGCGAATTCGGTGGATCGGCTGCTCGAAGCAATGCGGTCGCATCCTCAGGGGCGGCATGCTGCCCTGATCGGCCGTGTGACGAGCGACGCGTCGCATCGCGTGGTGATGCGGACCGCGTTGGGTACGGCCCGCATGATCCCGATGACGATCGGCGAGCAGTTGCCGAGAATCTGCTGAATGGTGGGAAACCACCACCGCTTGGCAGCGGTAGCTACGGTCTGTCCGCACCCGCCGTCGTAGCTACCGTCGCCAGACGGTGGTTGATGGTGCATTCCCCCGGCGCCGCGCAGCGCACATGCCTATTCCGCTCAACTTCCGCGCAGTTTGTTTTGAATTTGACACACGAGGGCTTGGACGGGATTTTTGGTCCGAGTCGGTCTTAGCACCAGGTTTCCTTGACAGTTGGGACAGGTGTATGCCATGGTTTCGGCGCAGGATTGGCAGAACGTGCATTCGTACGAGCAGATAAACGCAGCATCGGTCAGCCCCGTCGCAGCCTTGCACTTCTCGCAACGTTTCTTCATTTTGAGCACGATTCATGGACCTTGTTGATTATTGACCTTGCGGAGGATTAGCAGCAGACGGTTTCTCCGTCGTTGACTCGTCGCCTCCAAAAACGCCACGGCTAGCTGCAGACCATCCGGCATCGAAGTGAGCCAGCAACGATTCTCGATCCCCTTCCCAGTCCATGAATTCTCGATCGCGGTCGCGATCCGGTTTTTCTCCATCGGTGGTGAGGAAGTCCGGCCAGCGGATCCAGAGATTGCCTCCGAGATGCCGCAAAATCACGGCGACCGAATTCATATCGAGGCGAGGACGTGCGAATAGTTCCGCATCCGCAAGCTGCGAAATCGCACCATCAATCATTCGCCGATACGACGCGACCGTCTCCGTTACTGCATTGAGCCATGGATCATTGCACGGAGAGGTCATGATTGGGGAGCTTTAGATCGGCTGGTGTTGCGATTCTTCGTTTCGAATGTTTTGTTGCATGCGATTCACCAGTTTCACGCCAAGAGGCAAGAGGATGCCATAGGGAATCCAAAGCAAGTGGCGATAGGGATTGGGTAACGCAAACATCAAACCGAGAAACAGAACTAAGGCGATCCAGAATACGACGCTTGCCTTGATCATCAAGGCCCGTTCTCGCAAACTGTTCGTGTTGCGAATACTGAAGTATTGCCCGACGAGACCGCCGAGGATCCCAAGGCCTGCCCCTACCCAACCGATGATCCAACCTGAATCGTTCATGATTTATCTCCCAACGAAGCTTGCATGATTGTATCTCGAGACTTCGCCCAGCGATACGGTGAGGCGATCCATTGCAATGTTTGAGTGGATTTCCTGCAGATCGCGTTTATCTTGCGCAACTCCCTAGTATCTACCCCAATTGACAGTTTTGGGTCTTTTGAGAGGTTCAAAGCTGCGATGTTGCCGAGTCGCCTGCAGCGGCTTTGTAACGCAGCTACACAGATCGATTGTACCCCCTAAACCTTATAGGAGAGTTTGTGGA